>NZ_JARAML010000005.1:0-225547 GCF_028807375.1 Marinovum sp. PR37
AATCTACACACAAAAATATACCGAAAAAACAGACCAGCGCACGCAGGACTGTACTTCCTGGTATGGCCGGAGAGGCCCCTGACCTTCCCCCCGACCAACGGACGAGTCCAGCCGCCAACAGCCGCAGGCTCGAACCCCGCTCCGAAACCAAAGCCCGTCCCGCCCGAAAAGCGCATTCCCAGCCCGCCTTGACAGGGGGGCTCGCCTGACGGTTCATCGCGACGCCATGTCCCGGGCGATCTGTTCGGAGAGGGTGGTCAGCGCTGTTGCCTGTGCCGCGGCGATGGCGGCGGCGGTCTTGACCGGCAGGGCCACAACGATGTCGAACACCCGTGCCTTGTCGGAAAGCGGGGCCGGGACGATCTTGGGCGGCGCGTCGGGGTCGTCGAAATTCTCGATCGGATCCGGCGTCTCGGAGCCCATGAAATACTGCCCCGACATCCGGAAGGTATCGGATTGGGTGGCGATGAAGGTTTCGATGCGGATATCGATCACGCCCTTGGGCGGTTCGGGCAGGGGCCAGGGCTCGGGCGCCACCCGGGCAGAGGTCATGGTGTTGAGATTGCGCGAGATGATCAGCGTTGTGGCGCGCTCGGGCTCATCCGCCCAGAGTCCGAAATCGCTGGCCAGAACCTCGCCGCCCTCTCCCTGAACCGCGATTTTCTGATCGGCGGCATAGGTCGGCAGAGACACCGTTCGCACCAGCACCGTTCGCACCACCGAGTTCACCCGCAGTTTCGACGGCGCGGGCTCGAGCAGGTATTGCGGTTCGGTGTCGGCACAGGCGGTCAGGGCGGCCAGCGCCAGGGCGGAAAGGAATTTCGCGGCTGTCATGTCATCGACCTATAATCAGGGAATTCGGGTTGCGCTGAATGGTGCGCGCCAGGCTGCGCAGGGCGTCGGCGGCTTCGCTCACGTCGCGCAGGGTGGAGAGCGCACCGTTGATCAGCCTTGAATTGTCGCCGTAGGATTCGATTACCTTCTCGGTGCGGGTGGCAAGCGTCGTCAGCCGTGCGGTCAGCTTGGGCAGTTCGCCGGCGGCGGCCTCGACCGCATCGGCCGCGTTGGCGGCGGAGGCAAAGACGTTGTTGACGTTCTCGGTCGCGCCGCTTTCGCGCAGGCCGGCAACGATCAGGCGGACCTCTTCCAGCGTCGCCGTGGCCTCGTCGAGCGTATCGGTCAGCTCCGGCGTGATGGTGCGGAATTCTTCCAGGGTCGATGTAACCTCGGGCTGAAGCGCGCGCAGGTCGGCAAGCGTGGCATTGATGCCCGGCGCCACGGCGCGGATGTCGTCAGAAGCGACCAGCGCCGAAGCATTGTCGATCAGCCCCTGCACCGAAGCCAGGACCTCTTCGATCGGCAGGTTGTTGATCCGCTGAAACACGCCTTCGGCGGTGGCGTTCAGATCGCTGACCTCGGCCTCGATGGTGGGCAGTTGCGGAATGCCCATCTCGGTCATCACGATCTCGGCTTCCCCCTCTTCGTCGATCGGCAGCTCGATCAGGTCGACCACCAGATCGCTGGACAGCAGGCTGGCGGTGGCCAGCCGCACGCGCAGCCCCTCTTCGACATAGACGCTCAGCAGGTCCAGCGCTTCCTCGACGCCGTCCTCGTTCGACAGGCCGAGGCGGGACGGGATGATCGCCAGCATTGCGCGCATCCGCACGACCTTGCGGCCGTCACGTTCGCCGGCGACCATTGCCACATTGTCGACTTCGCCGACCGGCACGCCGCGAAAGCGCACCGTCGCGCCTTCGGCCAGCCCGCCCACGGTGCCATCGAACACCGCCAGCGCCCGCAGCCGCTCGGCGGTGGGATCGTTGAGCAGGCTCGAGCGCGCGGCGCTTTCGTCGGCATAAAGCGGGAATTCGGTGCCATCGGCCACCGCGTCGCCACCGGGGACGAAAGTGTCGAAACTGATCCCGCCCTGCACCAGCGAGGCCAGCGACGAGAAATTCAGCGAGACGCCGGAGGTGTCGAGCGAGACCGAGACCCCGGAGATATTCCAGAACCGCGTGTCGCTGGTGATGATCTCGTCATAAGGGGCGCGGACAAAGCCGGTGATGATCACCTGCTCGCCGCCTTCGGCCAGGTCGGGCGCTTCGACGGTACCGACCGGGATGCCCTTGTAGAGGATCGGCGCGCCGGCGATGATCGAATTGCTGTCGCGGGCGCTCAGCCGCACGCGGGTGCCGTCTTCGTCGGGATTGTTGATCGGGGCGTTTTCCAGCCCGTCAAATCGGGTGCGGGCGGCGCCGGCGGTGCTGTCCCACTGACCGACGATGTAGACGCCGGACAGGACGGTGTTGAGGCCGGTGATCCCCTGGGCCGAGATCTCGGGGCGCACCACCCAGAACTCCGCGTTCTCGTCGAGATAGGGCGCGAGATTGCGGTCGATCCGCACCGCGGCGATGACTTCGCCCAGATCGTCGGAAAAGCGCACATCCTCGACCAGCCCGACGGTCACGTCGCGATAGCGCAGCTCGGTCTTTTCGGCGGCAATGCCGGAGGCGCTGTCAAAGGCGATCTCGATCAGCACACCACGTTCGGCATAGGTCTGATAGGCGATGCCAAGCGAGACCGCGAGCGCGAGAATCGGCACCAGCCAGACCACCGAAAAGCGCGGGCCACGGGCGCGGCGCACCACCGGGTCGGCTGCTTTTGGCTCGGTCATTGCGGCTCCTCATCGGCATCCCAGATCAGCTTCGGGTCAAAGCTCTGGGCCGCCAGCATTGTAAACGCGACCGACAGCAGAAAGCTCACGGCGGCAATTCCGGGGTTGATGGTAGCGACCGAGCCCAGCTGGACAAGAGCCGAGAGGATCGCCACCACGAAAACGTCGATCATCGACCAGCGGCCGATGAATTCGACCACCTCATATAGCAGGTGGCGCTGATGTACACGGTCCGGCCGCGCCCGGCGCAGGCTGAGCGCGAGATACCCGATGGCGATGAACTTGCCGATCGGAATCACGATGCTGGCGAAGAACACGATAAAGGCCACGCCGTAAGAGCCGTAATGCAACAGCTCGATAGCGCCGCCGATGATGGTGCTTTCGGATTTGTCGAGCAGGGTCGAGGTGCGCAGCATCGGATAGGTATTGGCCGGGATGTAGATGACGATCCCGGCAAAGAGCCAGGCCCAGACCGTCTGAAGCGAGCGGCGGCTTTGATGGGGCAGGGTGTCGCCGCAGCGGGCGCATTCCTCGGCGCCCCGGCGGTCGACCCGCCCGCAGGTGACGCAGGCCACCAGCCCGGCTTGTCGTGCGGTTGTCATTGATCGGTGGCCTCGAGCGAATTCCAGATCGTGTGGCGGCACATGCTGGTGTCTTGCAGAACGGTAACCACCACAAAGCCTGACATGGCCCAGAAGGCGGGGCCGAGGTTGAGCGTCGCAAGCCCGCCGACCTTGACCAGCGCCACCGCGACGCCGACGATGAAGATCTCGGCCATGGACCAGGGTCGCAGCCGTTCGGCCAGTCGAAAGGCCGCCTTGGCATGGGCGTAAGGCTTCCGGTCGCGCATCAGCGGCAGCAGCGTGTAGATGATCGCCAGCAGCCGGAGGAAGGGGATCAGCACGATCAAGAGCGCCACCACCACCGCCAGCGGCACCATCAGCCCCGAGGAAAACACCTGAATCGCATCCAGAATCGAGGTGCGGTTGTGGATGCCGCCGGCCTGAAGATCGATGAAGGGAAAGAAGATCGCGGCGGTCATCAGCACGGCCGAGGTCATCGCCAGCGCCAGCACCCGGGCAAAGGCGTCCGAGCGCGGTGCGGCGATCACATGGCCGCAGCGGTGACAGAGCGCGATGGAGTTTTCGGGCACCTCGGGCTCGTTGTAGAGCGTGTCGCAGACCGGACAGGCATAAAGCGCGTTGCCCGCCGCTTTCTCGGGCCGCTCTTCGGTCTGCACCATGTCGTTTCGTTCCAACTTCCCGCTGCCCCGCGATCTGGCTGTCCATAACCAGTCGCGAACAGCCGAACAGAGAGTAGTGCGCCACCCGCGTGCTGTCCACTCTGCGCCGCGGCGGGGCGATCACTTTTGGGCGGGGCGGCGGGTGACCTTGCGGAATTTTGGCGCGGTGATCGGAGAGGGTGCAAGACCCTTGCCAAGCGGCTCAGGAACCCGAAGTTCGCGACGGCAAGGGCTCAGTCCGGGCGACCGCGGTTCGTCCAGTACATGACGCAGCAGGCGGCGAGCCCGAGCACGGCAAAGCCGGCGATCAGCGGGGTCACCGTGCCATTGATGCGGGCGCTGATCGCCGCTGCCAGGGGCAGCGACAGAAAGGTGGCGAGCGAGCCGACAAAGGCCGCGCCGAGGCCCGCCATATGGCCCAGCGGTTCCAGCGCCAGCGCGTTGAGATTGCCGAAGGTAATGCCGACGCAGAAAAACACCGAAAGCTGCCAGAGGATAAACAGAAGCATCGGGGGCTGACCGCCATAAATCGGCAGAAGCGCCCAGAAGCCAAAGGAAAGGCCGGTCAGCGCCACAAGCGCCAGCCCGGTGAGCCGGCGCATCCCGAGCCGCATCACCAGCGAGGCATTGACGATCGCCGCCGCCCCGAGCGCGGTGGAAGCCAGGGCGAAATAGGCGGCGAAGAGCTCTCCGACGCCGAAGACACCCTGAAAGATCTGCTGCGCGGCGCCGAGGTAGCCGACGAACATGCCGTACATCAGCCCGGCGGTCAGCGTATAGCCCAGCGCCACCCGGGTCCGCAGGATCTCGCGCAGGCCGGTGGCGATATCGCCCAGCCGAAACGCCCGCTTGTCCTCGGGGGCCAGGGTCTCTCTCTGCCGCAGGGCAAACCAGCCCACGACCGCCAGCGCCAGCACCACCAGCCCGGCAAAGGTCGACCGCCAGCCGCCCAGCAGGATCAGGCCCTGGCCCAGCGCCGGGGCGACAACCGGCACGATGATGAAGGCGGCCATGACGATCGACATGATCCGCGCCATCGCCCGGCCTTCGTATTCGTCGCGTACCATGGCGACAGTGACGATGCGCGGCGCAGCGGCGCCGAAGCCCTGAAGCACCCGCCCCGCCAGCATGATCGCCCAGCTCTCGGTGAAGGCCGAGACCAGGCAGCCGAGCACAAAGACGCCGTAGCCGGCATAGATCACCGGCTTGCGCCCGAAACTGTCGGCCAGCGGCCCGACGATGAGCTGGCCACCGGCCATGCCGAGAAAGAAGGCGCTGACGATGTAATGCCCGTCGGTGAGCTTGGGCGCGCCGAGATCGGCGCTGATCGCCTCGAGCGCGGGCAGCATGATGTCGGTGCCGAGCGCGCCGATCGAGATCAGCAGCGCAACCAGCGCGATATATTCGGCAAAGGCCGGTCGGGGCGGTGTCGGTCGGGTCATCGGGGGCTGCGGCCTTTGTCATCTGACGTCCGCCCTCTCCTAGACCCTGCGGCAGGGAAAGGCCAAGGCCTGTTCTCCCGTTCCCCGGGGCCCGCTTGCCGCGCTGTTGCCGGACAGCGGCGGCAGAGGGCGCCGGGGTCAGATCACGGCCATGGCTCCGATGGCGGCAAAGGCGTCCTCGGTGGTTTCCTTGCCGGCGCTCTTGGCACCGACCGCCCCAATCGAGCCCCAGACGGCGCCGCTTACCGCGGTGTTCACCAGCCCCTTGTCGAGCGGGTCGCCGTTGACCGCGTTCCTGGTCACGCTGACCGAGATGCCGATGGCCTCTTTCTTGGCGGTGTTGATCAGCACGCGCTTGCCGAACTCCTTGAACCCCGCCTTGTAGGCCGGCCCCGCCGTGCCGGCGGTTATCGCGGTCGAGACCGCACCCCAGAGCGCGCCGCTGACCACGTCGAACCCCGGCGTGACATTATGCGCCACGTCGTTGAGCGAGGTAGAAACCGCGCCGCTCACGGCGCCGCCAACCGCGCCGAACCCCGCCTTGATGCCATATTCGACGACGGTTTGCGTCGCCTTGCTGGCGGCCTGAACCGTCGCCGTGGCCCCGGCGCTGGTCGCCGCGGCGGTGCCCAGCGCGCCAAAGCCGAAGGAGATTGCCCCGGCCACCGCGCCGACGCCCATCGAGATGCCGTATTCCTTCCAGTCAAAGCTCTGGACGTTGAGCACCGAATAGATGATCGAACTGGCGCCGGCGCCATAAAAGAACCCTGCGGCCGCGGCCAGCGCCACCGCCGCCGGCGTCGCCAGCCCGCCGGTCACCACCTCGAGAACCCCCGCCACCACATCGATTGCCACGCCGATCAGAATCTCGACCGCGCCGATGATCACCCCGGCAATCGCCGAGAACAGGCTGCCGATCGAGAACCGGCCGTCCGGGTCGACATAAAGCACCGGGTTGTTGGCGGCATAGGTGTAGGGCGAATTGAACTGGCTCATCGGATCGGTATCGAGGAACCGGCCGATCTGGGCGCCGTAAAAGCGCGCCGGCGTGTCATAAAGCCCGAGATCGGCATCGAAGCGATGGCCGGTAAAGCGCAGGTTGGTGGCGTTCAGCGCCGGGCCGGAACTGCGCGAGACGGTGCCATAGGGCAGATAGTCGAAATCGGCCACCACCGCGTTCTTGTCATCGAGCAACCGGCGGACCGAGCCGAGATGGTCGCGCAGGATGTAGTAGACCTTGCCGTTGTGGCGCAGCAGGGCAAGTCCCTGCGGTCCGAAACCATAAAGCATCTCGTCGCGCGGCGCCTGTTCATAAAGCGGCACGTTGTCGGCGCCATAGGCATAGACGGTCTGCTCCACCGCGCCATTGTCGCGCGGCACGGTCTTGAGCACCCGCCGCCCGGTCGCGCCATAGCGATAGGTCACGTCATCGCCGCCCGCGACCCGCGCCGCCACCGGCCGCGAAATGCCGGGATCGTGGTCAAAGGCGATCTCGCGGCCGTTCTCGAACGGGGTGCCGACGGTCTTTGACGTCTTGGCCGCGCCGTTCTTTGTGTAGGTATAGCGCGCCACCTCGACGTCGCCGCCCCCGGTCACGTCGCGCAGGGTCTTGAGCCGCTGGGTCTGGGCGACATAGGTGAACGCGATCTCGCGCGTGCCGAGATTGGCGGCGCGCATATTGCCGTTGGCGTCGTAGCGCACCGGGCCGTCGGTGCCGAGGCTCCATTCCGGCTCGGCGGCGCAATCCGCCGTCTCGATCTCGCCCAGGCCATTGTAGGCATAGGCAAAGTCATGCGCCGGGGCGCCGCCCGCCGCCGGATACCCGGCCTTGGCGATGACCCCGTCGTAGTAACCCGCCCCCTTGTAGCCGCCGGCGGTATAGCTCAGCTCTTCGGTGAACAGCGCCGCCGTGGCGGTGCTGTCATGCAGCCGCGTCGGCCAGAGCGGCGGGTTGTAGGCATACTCGCGGTCGCTGGGCGTGCTGCCGTCGCCGCGGCGCTGCTCCGCCTCGGGGCGGCCATCGGCGCGATAGGCATAGCGGATCAGTTCCTCGTTGCCGGTCTCGCCCTGCGAGATCGTGCTGACCCGGCCCAGCGCATCGTACCGATAGCTCAGCCGCCAGCGTGTGCCCTCGATGTCGCGCGGATATTGCACCGCCAGCGGAGATCCCTGGGCGTCAAAGGCATAATCGGTCTGCCGGTCGCCGCTGACCCCGGTCACCGCCTGACGGATCTGCACGGTGTTGCCGAAGAGATCGTAGCGATAGCTGTCGCGGCTCGCCGATGTGCCCTCGTCGCTCTGGCTGGTCTCGACCTGCGTAAGCCGGCCGATGGCATTGGCCGCCGGATCGGTGCCGTCCCAATGCTGGCGCTTGCGCCAGGTGTCGGGCGTGGCGGGCCAGCCAGGGGCCTCGGTGGCCTTGGCGGTCAGGGTCTTGCGATCGAAACTGCCGGTCAGATAACCGTTCTCCAGCGGTCGGCCCAGCCGGTCATAGGTCCAGTAAAGATAGGTGCCACCGGCGGCGCCCTCGGGGTCTTCCATGAAGCGCAGATCACCGGCATCGGAATAGACGAACTGGCTGCTGCCGGTGCGGCCGATGGTCTTGGTCAGCGGCCGGCCGGCGAAATCGAAGCTCTGGGCGATCACCCAATCCTCGGGCAGGCTGTCGGCGGGCGGATCGAAGTAGTTGGGCTGGCGCCGTTCGACCGGGTTGCCGGCATCGTCGTAGATCACGAAGCTGGTGATCAGCTGCCCCTTGGTCCGCTCGGCCGATTGCACCACCACCTGGCCCAAGGTGGTCGAGATCGTGGTGGTCACATTGCCGTTGGGGTCGGTCACCGTCTCGCGCAGGTAGCCGGCGACCGGAAGGCCATGGCTGCCATCGTTGGCGCCATAGGCAACGCGACTGTCATGCGCGCCGATGGCAAAATCGGCGCCGGGCAGGCCGGAGGCCACGGTGCGCCCCAGGGGCGAGGCCTCGAAGACCTCGCGGGCATAAGGAAAACCGCCGTCGTCGGGATAGGCCTCGGCGACACGGCCGGTCATCTGGCCGCTGGTCCAGTCGAGCCTGGCCATGTCCGGCGTATAGGCCAGCAGCGGGGTCTTGTCCGAGGCCGCGATCCAGGCCGGCTTGGCCTTGACGGCGAGCCGGCCGTGGCTGTCGGCGAGGAACTGGCTCACGGTCATCCGCTCGTGTTCGAGCCCCTGCTGTTGCAGCGGAATGCCGGTGGTGTCGGTGTAGTTCACGGCCGCTGCCGGCGCATGGCCCAGCGCGAGGTCGGAGATCTCGACCTGGCTGTCGAAATGCAGGGTCAGCGCGCCGGTGATGGCGCTGTCGAAGACCTCGCTGAAGATCACCTTGCCGTCGATGCGAAAGACGAGGCTGCGCTTGTGAACCAGCAGCTGCCAGACCCCGCCCACCCGATGCACCGCGACCTTTGCCTCCTCCGCGTCGTCCAGCGGGGTGAGCACATAGCGATAGTCGGCGCCGGGCGGATGGATCTCCTGCACGCCGGTTTCGGGATGCCGGGCCACCCGCGCATCGCGGGGCAGGTGCAGGCCGCGCCGGGCAAAGGCGGTGACGATCTGCGGCGGGACGGTGGCGGGGGCGCCGCTGCGCAGGCTGGCCCGGGCCTCTTCGGGCAGCGCAAGCGTCATCACCCGGTCATGGCCGGTCAGGGGTTCGCCGCTGCGCGCCTTGGCGGTGCCGGGGCCGGTCAGGCTCCAGAGCCCGGTGGCGGGGTTCCAGTCGAGCTTGACGCTAGTGCCGACGCTGATCCCCAGCGCCCCGACCGGCGTTGTCACCGGCCGGAGTTGCGCGCCAAAGGCAAAGCCGCGCGCCGGATCGGCGGCGGTGGCGGTCAGCGTCGCCGGGCCCGTGGCGCCGGCATTGGTCAGCATACCGCCGGTCGATTGCCAGTCGCCGGCGGCACCCGGGGCCCAGGTTGCCCGCCAGGCGCCGCCGCAAGTAAAGGTCTCCATCCGCCCGCCCGACGCCGGGCGCAGCACCGCCTGGCTGTTCGGGTCGGCGGGGTCAAAGCTGCCCTCATGGCCGTCGCGCGACTGGTAATGCGTGGCAATCTCCGACAGTTCGTCGCGCGCATTGGTGCGCAGGACCACCCGGCCGAAGGGATCGTAGCGGCTGCGCGAGGTCACGCCGTTGGCCTCAATCTTGGCGTCGGGCAGCCAGAGCCGGGTGTCGAAACCGGTGGCCGACCAGGTGCAATCGCCCGGCGCGATACAGAGGTTGTCGACCAGAACCGGGGTCTCGGTATTGGCATTGGTCAGGCTGACGGTGATGTCGGATTTATCCGCCGTCAGGTCGAAACCGGCGGCAAGATAGAGCCAGTCGCCGCAAGGATCGGGGAAGGGGCTGCGCGCCGTCAGCGTGCCGTTGACGACAACGGTCAGCTCGGCCGCGCCGGCGCTGGTGTCGAAACCCTCGGGCCGCTTGACCCAGGTCGAGACGATCATCCGCCCCTTGCCCTGCGCGATCCAGTTGCGGCGCAGCGCCTCGGTGCCGATGGCCGCGCCGGGGTTAAGCCGGATGGCGCGGGTGCCGGTGTGAGCGTCGATCTCGCCCTGGGCCGATGGCGGCACGATCTCGGCGCCGCGGCCCAGGCTCCAGCCATCGGGCGCCTCATAGGGTTCGGCCCCCCAATAGCTGGCCCAGCCCGCGCTGCGGGCGGCGCCGGGGAAGCTGGCCACCAGATAGCGGCTTTCGCTGTCATAGACAAAGGACGAGGCGGCGCCGCGCGCGTCGATCTGTTCTTCGATCAGCAGGCTCTTAGCGCTGCGCGACAGGATCTCGGCCTCGCGCACCCAGCCGGCATTGGCGCCGCCGGAATAGTCGAAATCCGGGGTGTTGCCCTCGGCCTTCCATTGCCAGGACCCGCTCTTGGCCAGCCGTGACGGGGCAGCCCCGGCGGACCAGTCCTTCCAGGTCGTGGCCTTGCTTTCGATCACCGTGACCTTGCCGCTGGCATTGTCGGTGACCGCCCGATCCATCCGCGCGATGGCCGAAAGGTAGTGCCGCGCTTCGAAGGCCACCTTGTACTCCGGCACCTCGTGGGCAAAGACCAGCGACTTGGAGAGCCATTTCCGGTTGCCCCGGCTGTCGTGGTAATCCTGCCGCCGCGACCTTTCGAGCCCGCTTTCGCTGTCGAATTCGGCAAAGCTGGTGACGGTCACCGCATCGCGCGTGGTCCGGGTTTCGACCGGCTTGGCATAAGAGCCGAAAAGCTGCCGGCCGCCGGGGCCCTTGGTGAAAACCTGCCAATAATTGAGCTGCTCGGCCACCAGATCGCCCCGGGCATCAAAATCGCGCCGTGCAAGTTCGATCCCGTTGAGCGTCTGGTCATAGTTCAGGATCCAGCCGGTGGGATATTTCAGGCTGTCCTGTGGCGAAACGCCATTGGAATAATAGTATTCCGAGCGCCCGTCGGGCTGGTTGCGCGGCAGATCGTTGCCGGTGGTCTTGACCCCGGTGACAACCGAGACCTCGGGATATTGCGCCAGCCCGGTGCGGGTGTCGTAAGACACGATGGCGGTCGACGAATTTGCATAGATGAAGCTTTCGACAAAACCCTGATCGGGGTCGAAGGGGTTGGCGATGGCGGTCCAGGCCACCGGCGTGTCACGGGCAAAATCCTCGAGTACGCCATTGTCGAGGTTGATCAGGGTGAGCGATCCGGCCTGGTCGAAATCCTCGGCCGAGGGGTAGGTCACGAGAAAGCGCAGGCCGGCCAGGTTGCTGCCCGGCCCGGCGGCATCGGCCGGCACCGATACCTTCTGCGGCCCGCCCGGAAGCACCTGCACCGGACCGATATCGCCATTGCGGGTGGCGACGATATAGCTGTGGGCGCTGGCGTCGTCGCTGTCCTGAAAGGCGATGTAATTCGGCGCGCGGTTGGCGACGCTGGCCTCCGGCCCCAGCCCGGTGAGTTGTTGCGACAGGGCCCGCCAACTGCCGTCGGTTCGGTTGAAATAGACCGTTTCGCCAATGGTGAGATAGCTGCCGAAAACCGTCGCCGCGCTGCCCGATTGCACCACGTTGGGCTGTGGCTGCCAGGCGGCCGAGGCTGGCTGATTCGGATCGAAGCGCAGGATTTCCGCCGTCGTGCGCTGGGCGCCGTCGACCGTGACAAAGGCGGTGGCATCGATCTCCGAGGCGAAATTCGGGCGCTCGCCCGCCGCCAGCGTCAATGTCTTTTCGACCCAGTTCACATTGGCGCTGGCGCGCTGGTCGCCGCCTTCGTTGCGCAGGTTGATCAGGTTGTTGTTGAGATAGTTCTGCGAGGCCACGGTCTGAAAGACATTGTAGGCCGCGGTGCCATTGTCGACCGCTGCCGTCTCTTGCATTGTTTTCGGGCTGGCGCCGTTGATTGCGGCGAAGCGCTCGTCAAGCTGATGCACCGCCACCGCATAGTTGATCGCGCTGACCGAGGTGCTGGTGACATAGGTGGTGGCAAGATAGCTTGATTGCGCCACTACCGCCAAGAGCCGCTGGCCGTTCTCTTCGGCAATATCGACATTGGCGGTGTGCCAGCTGCCGCCCGGCTGCCAGCTTCGGTCGGCGGCGCGGTAGAAGGTTTCATAGCCGATGCGTCGGGTCTTGGCGTCCCAGGTGGCGGCGACGTAATAGGTGTCAAAGGCGGCGAGGGCGAAATTGCCATTGGCGGTGGCCTGCGATCCCGAGGGCCGGATCGGCGGCGCCGACCAGGCCTGCCGCTGCCAGTCCCAGGAAAAGCCCTGATAGACCCCGGCCGAGAAATCCAGATTGCCCGCGATCACGTAATCGCGGCCGGCGGCATAGACCGATCTGCCGCTCTTGCCCGCGCGCAGGTCGAGATAGCGAACGCCCTGCACATCTAGCGTCCAGGCGCCGAAAACCGCCGGATCGGGCCGGAACAGGCAAAGGACATCACGGTTGCCCTGGGTATCGCGGCCAGAGACCGCCAGATAGCCTTCCTGCGGGCTGGCCCAGAGGCTTTGCGGATCGATCTGGGCATTGCACAGCGCGGCCGGGGTGATATCGACACTCTGCCACCTGCCATTCCAGGTCGAGACCAGAAGCCGGAAGCCGTTGGCGCCGGTGAAACTGGTCAGCACGTAATCCGGCCCATGCCAGACGCCGGGCGTCGCCTGGCCCAGCGGGTTCTTCAGCGTCGTGCGCCGTGGCGCATCCAGCACCAGTTCCTTGTAGCCGACGCTGGCCTCGGCGCCGCCGGGATAGGTGATCTTGATCAGCGCGCCGGGATTCACCGCCGAGGTATCATTGTCATAGGCAAAGCGCATCGAGGGCAGCACCCGGCCCTCCGGGCTCCACTGGAACACCGAGGTCAGCACCCGTTTCCACATCAGGTCGCGCGCCGGATCGGTGGTCGCGGCGAGATTGATGAAATCATAGGTATAGGTCAGCCCGTGGATCTGCCGGCCCTGGGCGTTGAACACCTCGACCCGTTCCAGATACAACGTTTCGTAGACATCCTGATAGGCGTTTGGCGCGGGTTTGCCAGAGTTGGCGGCGTGATATTCGACGATCTGCTGCGGGCTGGGATTGCCGGCGCCGTATTTCTCGCCATAGACGAATTTCACCACCCGGCCGAGGCTGTCGGTGATCTGACTGACATAAGAGGCCTGGGTATAGGTCTTGCCGCCGCGGTCGCCCACCGCCACCTCGGTGGCGCGATATTCATAGCTGACGGCATCGCCCGCTACGGTCTCGATCCGGGCCAGATTCCAGGCGCGGGCATAGCGTTCCTGACCGTCGAGGCGGCTGGAGGAGCCGGTGAAATTGCCCCAGCGCACGCCCCATTGCACCGCGTTGGCCGCGCCCCGGCCGCCATAACTGTGCACGGTGCCGTCTTCCTTGACGATGCGCCAGCTTTCGTCGGCCGGATCATAGGTGATCTGCCAGAACTGGAACTGCCTGAGCTGATAGCTCTGCCGCCCGGCGCTGTCGGTGCCGGTGCAGATCATCGGGTTGGCGCTGCCGCCGGCGATCAGGAAATGCCGGTCAGACGCCGGGCTGCCATTGCCCGAGGTCTCCACCACGATGCGCTCGACCGGCATCTGCCAGCCAAGACCGAGAATGCCGGTGGGCGCGTCGAGGTTCCAGGTCTCGACATCGCGGGCGATATTCGAGGAATAGAGCGCCGAGACCTTCACATCGAGGCCCTTGCGCCCCTCGAGTGTCAGGAAATCGATCGGCAGCGAGAGCGTGCCGCGGAACTGGTTGACGCTGGTCTTGATGTCGCCCACCGCCGCGTCGTTGAACTCGAAAGAGCGGATGGCCGGCACATTGGCCTTGTCGGGGCTGGTTTCGGCAGGGGATTGGCGGGTCATGGGCGGCTCCGTCTCACGATGGGATATGGCTCAGGCGTGGGCCGCGACCGGGCGCAGCGCGCGGCGCAGGCGGGCCTCGTCAAGCGGCTCGGGATCGCCGGCGAGGGTCGCCAGGTGGCGGCCCTCGGCCGGGCGCATGCCGATGGTGTGCTGGCGATAGAAATCCTCGGGCACCTGCCAGACCTCGACCTGATCGGGATTTCCGCCATGGTCGCGGTGCACATAGAACAACGGGCTTTCCGCCGGGATCGCCACGCCGGCGGCCACCACGCGCGGCCGATCGGAAAAGTTGGGCGGCGAGCCGTGAAAGGTGCGGCTGTCCATCAACAGCACCTCGCCCGCGCGCATGGGCAGCGCCTGCATGAATTCGCCCTCGATCACCGGGATCAACTCGCGGTAGGGCAGGCCGGAAGGCTCGCGCCAGTTGGAATTGAGCAGATGCGACCCGGGGGCGAGGCTCAGGCAGCCGTTTTCCGGGGTGACGTCCTGCAAGGGCGCCCAGATCGACAGGGCGAGATGGCCGGGGCGGTTTTCGTCGACAAAGCTCAGATCCTGGTGCAGCCCGACGCTGGAGCTGTCGCTGTTGGCCGCCTTGGCGGCGACCGAGCCGACGATGATGCGGAATTCCTCGAGCACCGGCAGCACGCGCGCCCGCCAGATCTCGGCCAGCGCCGAATGCACGCCGGCCCGCATCGCCAGATCGTCATGCAGTACCGAAGCCATGAAGCCATCGTCATGCGCCTGGGCCACGCGGTCATAGACCGCGCGCAGGGCGGCAAGGTCGCCTTCGGTCAGGAGCGGCAGCACGACATAGCCGTCGCGGCGCAGCAGGTCTTCGGAATGCGGGTCCCTGAGGGCGCAGCGCGGACGGGTCATGGCGGTCTCCTTGATTGTCGGTCGGGTCATGTCTGAGGGTGCCGGGCCTTGCCGCGGCTTCGGGTCACAAGCGCGCCGCAGACCGCGCCGGGCAGGGCGCGGATCACCGCCTCGGCGCCGATGCGGCTGCGGCCGTCAGGCAGGCAGAGCACGGGCTGGCCCCGCCACTCCGCCGGCAGCTCGGGCAGGTCTTCGGCGGCGCGCAGTTCGAGCTGGCCCAGCGACAGCGCCCGCGCCAGTCGCGCCAGCCGCAGGCAGGGCCGGCAGCTCCGGCTGTAGATCAGCATCGGCGGGCGGGGGGCGCTCATGCCGCCACCCCGGCACTGGCGGCCGCGCCGGCCCGATCCTGCCAGAGCCGCGCCAGCACGCGCAGCGCCGTGGCGGTGGTGAAACTGCCGGCGATGTCGGTGAAATACTGGCCGTCGGGCGCGTCCCAGGGGGCGGTGCAGGCCTGATCGGTCACCCGCAGATCGGCGCCGCCGGGAAAGCCGCCGTCGGGCAACTGCCGCCGAAGAAGCGCGGCCAGCGCCCCCGCCAGATCCTCGGCCTCGGTGCCGTGCAGATGGGCGACGCCCACCGCGCATGCGAGATCGAGCGTCGTTTCGGCGCCGAGGCTGAGCCGCCGGGGCAGCGCTTCGGGCAGGGGCTCGCCAAGCGCATCGAGCACCTCGCGGGTGAGCAGCGTGCCATAAAGCGGGCTGCGCCACCAATAGGCCCGCCAGGTGCCGTCGGGCTGAAGATTGTCGGCAAGACCCCGGCGAAAGCCGTCTGCGCGCGCGGCCCGGGCGGCGGCCGGCAAGGCGGCATAGGCGTAGGGCGTGACGTCCCAATGCGCCTGGGCCCAGGCGTCGCTGCCGTCATAGGTGCTGATCCCCGACGCGCCCTCGGGCCAGCGCGCCGCGAGAAACCCGGTATCGGCCTCGGCGCAGGGCCGGTCGAGCCGGTGCAGCAGGGTCAGGACCATGGCGGTGCTGTCGCTGTCGGGCCCGGTGCTGGCATTGTAGCCCCATCCGGCCGCATAGGGCCGGTCGCGGCACAGCCAGTCGGCGGCACGTTCGGCGGCGGCGCGCGCCGCGGGCAGATGCAGGCGGTCTGCGGCCTCGGCGAGGCTCATGCCGAGATAGCCGGTGATCCACTGATCGCTGGCGCCCACCGGCAGCTCGTAATCCTGCCAATGGCCATCCTCCCGTTGCTGCGCCAGCAGATAGGCCACCGCATCCTCCGCCGCGGCGCGCAGGCTCTCGGGCGCATTGGGGCGGGCGTCGGGGCTGGGCTGAAGATAGAGGTTGAGCCGCGCCGCGCCCTCGGCGGAGACGCCACAGCCCAGAAAGGCGATCCGCGTCTCGCCGCCATCGAGGAGCGGGGCGACATCCACCGGCGGGATCCCGAGCCGGGCGCAGCAGGATGTCACGATCCGCTGCCAGTCCTCCAGCGTGTGATCGAGGCAATGCCCACAGAGATCGGCCTTGCAATCGACCAGCGCGCCGGTGGCGAGATCGAAGCCCATGCTCATCACCAGCCCGTCGAGATCGACCCCCCGCCCGGCCATGGCGATGGCGAGGACATCCAGCATCGCCGGGCTGGCCAGCGGCGCGAGGCCGAGGGCGTGCACATCCTGCGGCGCGGTCAGGCGGAAATAGATCTTGGCGCGGCCTTTGCCGGCGTCGAGCCCTTCGAGCCCGTAAGAGGCGGGCGCGCAATGCGGCCTGAGCCCGGCGATCGCTTGATGCGCCGGCCCGGCGTCGGGCAGCAGGTCCGCCAGCCAGGCGCCCGCGATGTCCCAATCTGTTCTCGCGGCCTCGACATAAAGTGCCAGCCCCGGCCGTTCGGCGGCAAGGCCGAGCCAGAGCGCACCGTCGCGAAAGGTGTCCCGCACGGCGCGGTCTTGCGGCAAGACCCGCGCCAGCAGCGCTTCGGCCGAAGGTCGAAGGCCCTCGGCGCCGGCCGTCCGCATCGCGGTGCCCATCGCCTGGCGCGCGGCATCGATCCGCGCGGCGCCCGAAAGATGCGCGCAGGGATCGCCGAGATAGCGCAGCGCCTGGCCACCGGGTCTGGCCGTCAGGCAGAGTTGCAAGGGGGTTCCGTCCGAATTCAGCGCCGAGCGCCCGAAGGCGTCTTCGGCATCAAGCCGCTCCGTGCCGAGCACTGCCGCCAGGCATTCATCCGTGCGGGCGCGCTGCGCGGCAGGGGTCAGCCGCCGCGCCGTCTCGCACAGTCGGAGGGTGCGCCGCCGGACCCTGGCCAGCGGCGCCGCCATTGTGGCTGGCATCAGCTCGGGGGAGGACCGGCGTTGACGGTGATGACGCTGGGCGTGCCACCGCTGTCGCCGTCGGCGCCGTGATCGCCGGCCTTGCCGGTCGCGCCCGGCGTGCCGTTGCCGCCGCCGCGCGAGCCGCCCTTGCCGCCCTGACCGCCGGCACCGCCGACGCCGCCGCTGCCGCCATTGCCGGGGTTGCTCGGCTCGGTGATCGGCACGATGTTGGCGCCGCTGTCGAGCTTGCCGTAAGACAGGGTCACCCGGCTGCCGTTGCCGCCGTCGCCGCCCTTGCCGCCGCTGCCGCCGTTGCCGCCATTGCCACCGTTGCCGCCGTTATAGCCATCATGGCTGTAGGCGCCGTCCTTGTCGCCATTGCCGCCGGTGCCGCCATTGCCGCCGTTGCCACCGTTGCCGCCATTGCCGCCGTTGCCGCCATTGCCACCGCGTCCGGCGACAAAGATCGTGCCGGAAAGCTCGCCGATATAGATTTTGGCGTCGGTGGCATCGCCGCCTTCGCCGCCTTCGATGCCGCCCGATCCGTCGCCACCATCGGCGCCATTGGTGCCGGAAGAGCCGCTGCTGCATCCGGTCTTCCAGTTGCAATTGGCGTTGCGCCCGTCGACCCCGCCGTTGCCGGTCTGGCCGTTTTGCCCGGCGTTGCCGGTCTGGCCCTGGGCGCCGACGATGCTGACATCAGGTGTCGTCTGGCCGCCGGCCATGGCTTCCGCCATGAGATTCATGTCGTCTTTCATTCGTTCGTCCTCCCGCGGGGCGTTATTCCTTGACCAGTTTGTCGATGGTGACCTGGGCTGAAGTCTCGACGAACACCTGGCCGCCCGATTTGATCGTCACCGTGCCGAAATCCCTGTCGGAATTTGTGATACGGAGCGGGTCACCCGGCTCCACCGTTACATCGCGTTTCGCCATGATGGGTCCTCTTTGCTAATGTGATTTCCTGAAAACGCCCAAGGGAATCCCCCGGGGAACTTATCAACAGTACACTCGGACACGCACCGGAGGGCGCGCGTTAATTCAGACCGTCGGGCCGTTTTATTTGGCCCGACGGAAAACTTGTTTCAGGATCGGAGCACTCCATGCCGCCAGGTTGGCAGCAATGAAACCCACCCGGCGAAGCCGAAGGTGAAACCTCCAGCAGAAAGAAACCACTCTCTGCCGTATGCACTTAAGGGTTGAATGCACCTATCTACTTCACAACCTTGCTGCGATTCTTCACATCCGTCAACCGTTACGGGTGACGCAGCGTGACGTGCGTCACATCCAATATGAGATGGGCTTTTCGCGTTTTCCTGCGGGTTTCGTGCCGAATTTTTCGGCTTTTTGCGGATCTTTGAGTTCTGTCCTGGGTCGTGGCGCGGTGATGCTGGAAGAAACCTTCAGGTGAGGCGGGCGCGACGAGTATTTTTCGATGTTTCGAGAAATGCGTGACGTTTCAGTTCTCAAAGCGAGACGAAATTGGAGAAGGGTAACTTAATTATTTTAAGGGTTTGAGTGGTATTTCGTTTTGTGTGGGGAAGATTTTTTAGTATCCGAGTTGATCAAATTTCGCTCTTTCAGATTTATGGCGCATCAATCCATTTTCTGTCCTGCCCTGCCGCCGCCTTTTGACGGCAAGCTCCCGGGTACCGGCAGCCGCGCCTCGGCGACCTCTCGCACGGCGGTGTCGAGCAGCAGGGTGAAGGCGGCGTTCTGTTGCAAAAAGCGGCGGAAGATCGGGCCGGAGTTGAATTGCACGTCCGGCAACTCGGTGGTGACGACGTCGAGGCCCTTGCCGCCCGCCCGGGTCAGAAAGCTGCTGGGCAGGAAGGCCAGGTAATCGCCCTGCCGCAACAGCTCGAGCGTGGTCGACATGGAATCGCATTGCGCGGTCACATGCAGCGGCTGGCCGCAGGCCTCGCGCACCACCTCTCGGATGTTGTCGAGATAGGCGACGTCGCTCTGAAACGACAGCCAGCGATAGCGCGCCAGCGCCGCCGCGTCGGCGGTGGGTAGGTCAAAGATCGGATGGCCGGCCCGGGCGATCACCACCAGACGGGCGACAAAGAGCGGCCGGCGTATCAGGTAGGAGGGCAGGGGCTCCATGATCTGGAAACCGCCGAAAAAGGCATCCAGCGTGCCATCCTGCAACCCGGCGGCGCCTTCGGCATAGTTCATCGAGGACAGCGTGACCTGGAGCAGGGGATAGCTTTCGTGCATCCGGGCGATGACCTTGGGCAAGAGCTCCATCATCCAGATCGAGGCGGCGCCAACCCGAAGGTTGCCATGCTCCCCCTTGCGAAAGGCCAGCAGCTCGGCTTCGGCCAATTGCTGTTCGCGTAGCAGGTGGCGGGCCTGTTCGGCAAGCAGCACCCCCAAGGGCGTCAGGGTGAGCCCGCGTCCGCGCCGTTCGAACAGCGCCTCGCCGACACTCTCTTCGAGCAGCTTTAGGCTGCGGGTCAGGGCCGGCTGGGTGACGCCGATGGCTTCGGCCGCGGCATGCAGGGTGCCGCAATCGACCACGCCAAGGAACCGTTGCAGAAGGTGGGTGTTGCTGAGCACATTGATAACAAAATCTGATCGAGGTTAAAAAGATATCAGCTTTTTTACAGTTTGCTGTCAAGCTAGGCTCGCTGCACTGACGGGCCCGCCACGGGGCCCCCGTGACAGGGAGGAGACCTATCATGACCATTTCGCAGGGGCTGAGCCGCCGCAACTTCATTCTCGGATCAACCGCCGGTGCCGCGCTTCTGGCCAGTGGCGCGGGCGCCCAGACCGTGCCCGCCCCGATCAATGACGTCACGAGCGGCGCCACATTTCGCTGGATCGACAGCGGCGACCAGAAGGCGGTGTTCTTCAAGAAGCTGTTCGCCGAGTATGCCGCCGCCCGCGACGTGAATATCGTCTATGACCCGCTGCCCTGGAACGAGATCGCCCGGGTGATCCCGCTGGGCGTGCGCAACGAGACAGCGCCGGATGTCTTTGTTCTGCCCCGCAACACCTCGCTTGCCGATGCGGTGGCGCAGGGCTGGTTGCAGCCCTACGACGATTTCATTCCCGACATCGAAACCTGGAAGGCCAGCTTCCCCACAGGTGCCTTCCTGCCCGGCATCAACGTCTTTGACGGCAAGACCTATGGCCTTCCCTTCACCTCGAACAAGCGCTATTCGACCCATCTGCTCTACAACAAGGGCTACATGGAGGCCGCGGGCTTTGACCCGGCCGAAACGCCGCTGACCCAGAGCGAATTCCGCGAGGCGGCGCGCAAGATCACCGAGGCCGGCAAGGGCCGCTACTTCGGCTTCATCCTCGGCGGCTCGCAGCTCAACCGGTGGCAGGACGCGGTGCGCAACATGGGCCGGATGGCTGGCGCCAGCGCCGGCGGCGACAGCCCGCTCGACGCCGATATCGATCTGCGCACCGGCGACTATGTGTTTGACAGCGATGAATATATCGCCGCCGTCGAGCTGCTGATCGCGATGAACGACGATGGCAGCTTCTTTCCCGGCCTGATGAATCTCAACGCGCCGCAGGCGCGGGCCTATGTGCCGCAGGGCGCGGCCGGCATGATCCTGCAAGGCCCGTGGAACATCCCCGGATGGGAGGCCGGGCACCCGGAGTTCGATTTCGGTGTCGCCTCCGGCCCGGTGCCCGACCAGGGCCCTACCGGCAAGCTGACGATCAGCCAGGCCGGCGCGGTGCCCAATACCATCAGCCTCTGGGCCGGGTCCGACAACGGCGCCATTGCCGGCGAGATCTTCCACTACCTTGGCACACTTGAAGGGCAGGTGGCGTGGGGCACCGTCGTGGGGGCCGGCGATCCGCCGATCATGCCCGAAGCGATCGAACGGGCCGAGTTCTCGCCCCGGTCGCGTTTCATCCTCAACCACTTCAACGAGGCGATCCGCGTCGGCCCCAATCCGATCGTGCGCAATGCCGATCTGGCCAAGGTCATCAGCTCTTTCACCGCCCCCGACATCGGCTTTGCCCGCACCGTACAGGGGCTGGTCTCAGGCGAGATGACCGGTGTCGCCAAGGAGATGAAAGCGCTGAAGGATCGCTACAACGCCGCGCTCGATGCCGCCTTCGACAAGGCCCGTACCGAGGGCGCGCAGGTCGACCGCGCCGATCTGGTGTTCCCGAACTGGGATCCGGACGTCGATTTCGCCGCCGCCGATTACTGAGACCTTTCCGTTCTCTCCCCGGGGGCCGCTGCCGATCTGGCGGCCCCCTCCTTTATGCCTGGACCCAGCCCTGACATGCGCCTGCTTCACACCCTTCACCGACACCGGTTCGCCTATCTGATGCTCCTGCCCGGGATGATCCTGTCGGGGATGTTCGTCTTTTACCCGATCTTCGCCGCCGTCTTTTATGCGATGCAGGATTGGTCGGGGTTCAACGCCGATATCAAATTCGTCGGCTTTCAGAATTTCGTCGATCTGTTTCGCGATCCGATCTTCTGGAATGCCTTCGGCCGGTCGATCTACTTCCTGGCTGGCACCGTGCCGGCGCAGCTGGTGCTCTCGCTGATGCTGGCGATGGTGCTCAACAACCAGCTGCTCAAGCTGTCGAACCTGTTCCGCACCATGGTGTTCCTGCCGGTAGTCACGCCGGTGGCGGTGATCGGCATTGTCTGGACCTTTCTGCTCTCGCCCTTCAACGGGCCGATCAACGGGCTGCTGCTCGACATCGGGCTGATCGCGCGGCCGATCGATTTCCTCGGCTCGTCGGATACCGTCATGCCCTCGGTGATCGGGGTCTATGTCTGGAAATGGCTGGGCATCACGCTGATCTATTGGCTGGCCGCGCTCCAGACCGTGCCCGAGGATGTCTATGACGCCGCGCGGCTCGACAATTGCAAGGGGCTGCGGCTGGTGGTGCTGGTGGTGCTGCCGATCATCATGCCCTTTGCGGTGGCGATCACCCTGATCACCATGGTCTCGGCGCTCAATGTCTTTCCGTTGATCATGTCGATGACCAATGGCGGGCCGTTCTTCGGCTCGGAGGTGATGGAGATCTTCATCTACCGCACCGCCTTTGCCAGCGACGACGGCACCATTCCGCGGCTGGGCTATGCCGCTGCCGCCGGGGTGCTCTTTGGCCTGATGATCCTCGGGCTGACCATCTTGCAATCGCTGGCCACCCGGATGGCGCGGCGCCGGGCGGAGGGCGTGGCATGAAACGTCTGATCTTTGGTGACCACCAGCCCACAAGCCGCATCGCGGTGATCTCGCTGGCGATGACCGCGCTCTGCCTGATCTGGATCTATCCCTTTGTCTGGATGCTGGCGACCTCGCTGAAATCCAACACCGAGATCTTCGGCAATCCCGGGCTGATCCCCGAAAGCTGGGCCTGGGAGAACTATGCCCGCGCCTGGACCGAGGCCAACATGGGGCGGTATTTCTTCAACACCCTGTTTGTCACCGTGGGTTCGGTGGTGCTGGTGACCTTCGCCACCTCGCTGATGGGCTATATTCTCGGCCGGTTCGAGTTTCCCGGCCGCACCCTGTTGTTCGTCGCCACCGTCTCGACCGTCTTCGTGCCGCAGGGTTTCACCATCATCCCCGTGTTCGAGCTGCTCTCGGCCATGGGCCTTTCGACCAGCCTGCTCGGGCTGACGCTGGCAACCTCGGGCAATGCCATCGTGATCTTCGTGGTGCTCTTTGCCGGCTATTTCAGCCAGCTGCCGAAAGAGCTGGAAGAGGCCGCCCGGGTCGAAGGCGTCAGCCAGTGGCAGATCTTCTGGTATGTGATGCTGCCGCTGGCCAAACCGATGGTGGTGACCGTGGTGATCATGCAGGTGCTCAACGCCTGGAACGACTTTCTGCTGCCGCTGGTCATCACCCTGGCCAACCCCGCCATCCGCACGCTCTCGGTCGGCATCTATGCCTTCAAGGGCGAACAGACCATCGACTGGACCGGCATGGCGGCGGCGGCGACGATTTCCATCATTCCCGTTGTTCTCCTGTTCATCCTGTTGCAGCGCTATTTCATCAATGGCCTGGCAGGCGCGGTAAAAGGCTGACCCATGACCGAGCGCCCCAATATCCTTCTGATCACCACCGACCAGCAGCATTACAGCGCCCTGGGCTGTGTCACGCCGGGGCTGAAGACACCCAATATCGACCGGCTCTGCGCCGGGGGCACGCGGTTCGACCGGGCCTATTGCCCGGCGCCGACCTGCACCCCCTCGCGCGCCTCTATCCTGACCGGGCTCTACCCCTCGCAGCACGGCGCCTGGACCATTGGCTGCAAGCTCGACGAAGCGACGCCGACCCTGCCGGGTCTGCTGAGCCGCGCGGGCTACGCAACCGGGCTGATCGGCAAGGCGCATTTCCAGCCGCTGGCCGGCGACAGCCTGGAGAAACAGCCGATCCTGCGCGATCTGGAGTTCTGGCGCGGCTTCAACGGGCCATATTACGGCTTCGACCATATCGAGCTGGTGCGCAACCACGCCGACGAGGCGCATGTCGGCCAGCATTACGCCGCCTGGATGGAGGACCAGGGCCTCGCCAATTGGCGCGACTATTTTCAGCCGCTGCCGGGCGAAGAGGCGCCGCTTGCCCCGAAGATGGCCGAGGGCGCGCCCTATTGGGCACGCGAAACCCGAAGCTGGGCGCTGCCCGAGGACAAGCATTACACCCCCTGGATCAGCGAGCGGTCGCGGGCCTTCATCGACCGGGCGGCAGAGACGGGCGACCCGTTTTTCCTCTGGGCCAGCTTCCCCGATCCGCATCCGCCTTACGCCGTGCCCGAGCCCTGGGCCTCGATGTACGACCCCGAAGAGATGGAGCCCGGCGCCGTCACCCCCGGCGAACATGATCTGAACGCGCCGCATTTCGCCAAGACCCAGCAGGCCGCGCCCGATTTCGCCGACTGGCACCGGCCGCATGAGGCGCATGGCTGCGCCAGCCATCTCTATTCGCGCGCCGCGCTGAAGAAGGACATGGCGGTCTATTACGGCATGATGAGCTTCATGGACCGCGAGATCGGCAAGATCCTCGACCGGCTGGACGCGCTGGGGCTGACAGAGAATACGCTGATCGTCTTTACCACCGACCACGGCCATTTCCTCGGCCAGCACGGTCTGGTGGCCAAGGGGCCGTTCCACTACGAGGACATGCTGCGCATTCCCTTCGCGGTGCGTTGGCCCGGAAAGGTGCGGGCCGGCGCCGTGAACAGTTCGATCCAGACGCTGCTCGACCTGGCGCCGACGATGCTCGACGCGGCCGGCGTTGCGGCCCCGCCGATGCAGGGTCTGTCGCAGCTGGAACACTGGCAGGGCAAGGCGCCGCCGCCGCGCGATCACGCGCTCTGCGAGAACCGGCACAATCCGCTGGCGCCGCATGTCACCAGCTACATCGGCGCGCGGTTCAAGATCTCGGTCTATCGCACCGAAGAACACGGCGAGATCTTCGATCTCGAAACCGATCCCGGCGAGGTCAACAACCTCTGGACCGATCCCGGCAGCACCCGTCTGCGCGCCACGCTGTTGCAGAAGATGGTACAGGCGATCCAGGCGGCCGAACCGCTGAAATCCCCCCGCGTGGCTCAGGCCTGAGACAGGCGCCGGGTGATCCGGCCCCGCCTGGGCGGAAGGGGCCTCAGACCACGCTGCGCGGGGTCTTGGGGACCGGCTTCGGCCCGCCCTGACGGGCCAGTTGCACCGCGAGGATGCCGCCGCCGACAATGGCCACGCCGATCATGTCGAGCGGCCCAAGCTTTTCGCCCAGCAGCAGCGCCGCGACGGCGACGCCAAAGAACGGGTTGAGGAAGTGGAAGGTCGAGGCCTTGACAGCGCCGATCCGGTTGACCAGCGTGAACCACACAAAGGTGGCGGCCAGGCCGGGCACCAGCGTGGTATAGAGAAAGGCCAGCACCAGCGGCCGGGTCATCTGCACCTCGAACGGCCATTCCAGCGCCGCCGAGGCCACCGCCAGAAGCGCCGCACCCACAAGCATCTGCAAGCCAACGATCATCATCACATTGCCGCCGGACGAGGCGCCGCGCACCGAGAGCGTCGCCACGGTCAGCGCCACGGCGGCGATGATGCAGAGCGAGAGACCGTAGAGATCGACGCCGGCGCCCAGCCGCGCGCCCATGATCAGCGTCACCCCGCCAAAGCCCGCCACCAGCCCGGCCACCGCCAGCCGTGGCAGCCGCTCGCGGAACACCAGCCAGCCGGCCAGCGCCACCATCAGCGGCATGGTCGAGGCGATGATCGAGGCCAGCGAGGCTTCGATGGTCTGCATGGCGATGAAATTCAGCCCGAGGTAGATGGCGTTCTGGCAGACGCCAAAGACCAGCGTGGCGCGCCATTGCGCCCGGGTCAGGCGAAAGCTCTGACCCATGGCCAGCGCGAGGGCGATGCCGATCATGCCCGACAGCAGGAAGCGCAGCGCCAGCGAGCCCATCGGCGGGGCATATTCGACGATGATCCGCGCCGAGGTGAAGGCCGAAGACCACATGGCGGCAAAGGCCAGCCCCATCAAGATCGCGCGAATGTCCATGACCGGTATCCTGTGTTTGTCGGGAAGTTGCCCGCCGCCGCATGCCCGCGCCCCGGGCCCGATCCGGGGCCTCCTGCGGCGGAGGGAGAGGTCCCGGATCGGGTCCGGGACGGGGTTATTGCACCGACCGGCTGCCGCCGCCGACGGCGATCAGCCGGTCGATCTGCGCCCCGGTCTGTTGCCGCGCCTCGAGACCGTCGCGCACCCCGGAAATTCCGAGATCGAAGCCGAGATATGCCATGCCTGCGCCTTTCGCGTTGGTCCCGTCTCGCAGGCATTAGTACCAAGGCGCAGACGCGGGGCAAGGGGGAGATTTCCCAAGTGGTGGCGCGGCTTGACCGGGTGCGTTATGCACAGGCAAATCGCAGCGAAACGGGGCCGGGACAGGTGCGCATCGTCAGCTACAACATTCGCAAGGCCGTGGGCCTTGACTGGCGCCGCGATCCCGAACGGATCGTGGCGGTGCTGGCCGAGATCGATGCCGATGTGATCCTCTTGCAGGAGGCCGACAAGCGGGTGCGCCGGCGCGAGGGCGTGCTGCCGCGCGACATTCTCTGCTGCGAGATGGGCTATGCGCTGGCCGAAGTGGCGATCCGGCCGCACAGCCACGGCTGGCACGGCAACGTGATCCTGGTGCGCCGGAGCTTTCCGATTGCCGAAACCCGGCGCATCGATCTGCCCTCGGCCGAACCGCGGGGCGCAGTCTCGGTCACGCTGGCCGATCCGCGGATCGAGGTGATCGGCGTGCACCTCGGGCTCAACGCGGCGATGCGGCGCCGGCAACTCGCGGTGTTGCAGGCCTATCTGGCGCAGGCCGATCATCCGGTTGTCATCGGCGGCGATTTCAACGAATGGCGCCGCGGCAGCGACCATGTCGAGAACCTGGGCACCGTGATCGAACCCGGTCCCAGCTTTCACAGCCGGGTGCCGGTGGCGCATCTCGACCGGTTCATCCTCAGCGGTGCGCTGCGCCATGAGGGGTCGTTCGTGCATCGCTCGGATCTGGCGGCCCGCGCCTCGGACCACTTGCCGGTGGTGATCGACGTTGCGCCGGAGAAGCCGGAATGATCCTGAACACTCTGCTGGTCCTGCACGGGCTGATCGTCCTGTCCTTTACCATCCGCATCCTGGTGCGCGACGACCTGACGCCGCCGGCGCGGCTGGCCTGGTTCATCGCGCTGATCCTGCTGCCGCTGGCCGGCTCGGCGGCCTATTTTCTCTTTGGCGAGGTCGATCTCGGGCACCGCGCGCGCAAGCGCCACCGCGAAATCTTTGCCCTGATCCGCACCCGTGCCGCCCGCTTCATGGGCATGCCGGACGGCGTGGCGCAGTTGATCGAACGCGACTATCAGCCAGCCTTTGCCTATGCCGCCAGCATCAACGGATTTTACCCGGTGCCGGGCAACCGCGCCGCGCTCATGGCCGACAGCAGCGATTATCTCGACCGGTTGATCGCCGATATCGATGCCGCTACCGACACCGTGCATGTGATGTCCTACATCTGGCTCGAGGATTACACCGGCCGCGCCATCGGCCGGGCGCTGATGCGGGCGGCGCGGCGCGGGGTGACCTGCCGGGCGATTGCCGACGGGCTGGGCGCGCGGCTGATGATCAAGGGGCCGCTCTGGCAGGAGATGAAGGAAGCCGGCGTCGAGCTGGCCATCGCCTTTCCCTTCAGCAACGTGCTGCGCACCCTGGCCACCAGCCGCATCGACCTGCGCAATCACCGCAAGATCTCGGTGATCGACGGGCGCATCACCTATTGCGGCAGCCAGAACACCGCCGACCCCGAATTTCGCATCAAGGCGCGTTTTGCGCCCTGGGTCGACATCATGCTGCGGCTGACCGGGCCGGTGGTCGATCAGAACCAGCTGCTTTTTGCCTCGGACTGGATGCAGGCCACCGGCGAGGTGCTGGACGAGCTGCAACTGGTGGCTGAGCGTCACGACGACGGCTTTGCCGCGCAGGTGATCGGCGACGGCCCGACCGAGCGCCACGGTGCCACGCCGCAGCTGTTTTCCGGTCTGCTCGGCTGTGCCCGCGAACAGATCGTGCTGACGACACCCTATTTCGTGCCCGACACCACAGTGCTTGAGGCGCTGTTGGCTGCCGCGCTGCGCGGGGTGCGGGTGGTGCTGATCTTTCCGCGCCGCAACGACAGCTGGTTTGTCGCCGCTGCCAGCCGCAGCTACTACCACCGGCTGCTCGATGCCGGCTGCGAGATCTTCGAGTATTGCGACGGTCTGTTGCACGCCAAGACCCTGACGATCGACGGCTGCGTCAGCCTGATCGGCTCGTCCAACCTCGACCTGCGCAGCTTCGACCTGAATTATGAAAACAACATCCTGTTGCAGGACCGCGCGATCACCCGTCAAATCTATGCCCGCCAGCAGAGCTATCTGCCCCGTTCGCGGCCGGTGACGCTCGACGAGGTGCTGCAATGGCCGTACTTGCGGCGGATCTGGAACAATATGGCCGCCACCATCGGGCCGATCCTCTGACCACCGTCGCGGTTGCAAAACGCCGTCGCATCTGAAATGCACACGCAACGCGTTATCAGCCGGGATCGCAGAGTGATCGCCCAGGACATGACACAGATCGGCCGGACACCGGCGGCCCCGGTCCGGCAGGCAAGCCGGCTGCACCTCGAGGCCGCGCGCTTTGCCCATGGCGAAAAAGTTGTGCTCGACGCCCTGACGCTCGATCTCGCCGTCACCCGGCTGGCTGTGGTCGGCCGCAACGGCTCCGGCAAGTCGACGCTGGCGCGGCTTCTGGCCGGGCTGGTCGCGCCGCAGGAGGGCCGGGTGCGGATCAACGGCACCGATGTGGCGCGCGACCGCAAGGCGGCGCTGGGCGAGGTCGGCATCCTGTTTCAGAACCCCGACCACCAGATCATCTTTCCCACCGTGCTCGAGGAACTGGCCTTCGGACTGGCCCAGCAAGGACGCAAGAAAGCCGCCGCCGAGGCGGCGGCGCGCGCGGTGCTGGCGCGCTTTGGCAAGAGCCACTGGGAAGCGGCTTATATCAACACGCTGAGTCACGGGCAGAAACATCTTGTCTGTCTGATGGCGGTCACCGCGATGGCGCCCCGGTTGCTGATCCTCGACGAGCCCTTTGCCGGGCTCGACATTCCCACCCGGGCCCAGCTCTCGCGGTATCTGAGCCATTACACCGGCAACCTGATCCATATCAGCCACGATCCGGCCGACCTGGCGGGATATGACCAGGCGCTCTGGCTGGAGCGCGGGCAGGTCGCGGCGCTGGGCGCGCGCGACAGGGTGATCGCGGAGTATGTGGCGCGGATGAACGAACTGGGAGAGGCCGATGATATCGCTGACCTCGCCGGTTAGAACCCGCGCCCACGACTGGCCCGCCGGGGCCAAGCTGGCCGCGCTTTGCGGCGCGACGCTGGGGCTGTTCTTCATCGAAAACCTGACGGCGCATCTGGTGATCCTGGCCGGGGTGCTGGCGTTTTATGCGGCACCGGGGCGGGTGTTCCTGCGCAACGGGCTGCGCCAACTCTGGATGCTCTGGCCCTTCGTGCTGGTGGTGGCGCTCTATCACCTGATCGACGGCAGCACGGGGCAGGGGGCGGTGATCCTTCTGCGGCTGGTTTCGGCGGTGGCGCTGGCCAATCTGGTGACGATGACCACCCGGCTGTCCGACATGATCGCCGTGGTGCACTGGCTCTGCACACCGCTCCGGGCGCTGGGCCTCAGCACGCGGCCGCTCGAGATCGCCATCGCGCTTGTCATTCGCATGACGCCGGTGCTGCTGACCAAGGGCCGCGCGCTGTCCGACGCCTGGCGTGCGCGCTCGCCCCGCCGCGCCAACTGGCGAATCATTCTGCCGTTCACGCTTCTGGCGCTGGACGACGCCGATCACATCTCCGACGCGCTCAGGGCGCGCGGGGGGCTTGTTTCCAAGGAGGACTGAGAAATGGAACGAAACGTCGTCATGATTGCGCTCTTTGCGGCGCTGATCGCGGTGCTGGGGCTGATCCCCAAGATTCAGCTGGGCTTCGGCGTGCCGATCACCGCGCAGACCCTGGGCGTGATGCTGGCCGGAACCGTGCTGGGCGCGCGGCGCGGCGCGCTGTC
Source organism: Marinovum sp. PR37 (assembly GCF_028807375.1). Taxonomy (NCBI): domain Bacteria; kingdom Pseudomonadati; phylum Pseudomonadota; class Alphaproteobacteria; order Rhodobacterales; family Roseobacteraceae; genus Marinovum; species Marinovum sp. PR37. The sequence goes on from NZ_JARAML010000005.1 coordinate 29,443, forward strand.
AGTGCTACTTTTCCTGCTGCTGGTGGCAATCGGCCTGCCGCTCCTGTCGGGCGGCCGTGGCGGGCTTGGCGTCTTTGCCTCGCCTTCGGTGGGCTTCCTGATCGGCTGGCCGGTGGCGGCCTACGTGACCGGCTGGATCGTCGAGCACTGGCGCGGCGCGCCGCTGACGCTGGTCGCCGGCGTGGCCTCGGTGATCGGCGGCATCGTGGCGCTTTATGGCTTCGGCATCGTCGGCATGTCGATCATGCTGGAAAAGTCCCTGCTGGAAGCTACCGCACTGGTCACGGCCTTCATTCCCGGCGACATGCTGAAAGCGGCGATTGCGGGCATGCTGACCGCAGCGCTGGCCAAGGCGCGGCCGGCCAGCGTGCTGTCGCGCGCGGTCTGAGACCCCGACGCTCCAAACCACGAAGCGCCCGGCCGGTCCGGGCGTTTCGCATGTCCGCACGGGCTATCTGTGAAAGGCGTAGCCGGCCTTGACCAGAATGTCGCCGACATCCCACTGACCGATCTTGCACGTGCCGTTAAGCCGACCCTTGCCGTCGATATGGGTGATCCGGCACACCGCCGGCTTGCCGCCGATGCTGTTGTCGATGGCCCGCAGGGCACGCCTGGCGTCGCGGTCCGACATCTGGACGTTGTCGATATTGGCCAGCCGCACCCGCTGATCCGCCACCCGCACGCTGTCGAGCGCCTCGGCATAGCCGTCATCGGGATGGACATAGGCCCAGATCTCGCCGCGCAGCGTCTCGGCGGCGGCAACAGGAAGCCCGGCGCAGAGCGTCAGGGCGGTCATCAGGATCGTCTTTCTTGCGTTCAACTTCGTACTCCTTGGTCTTGGGCCGAATCACAGCGGCGCCACCCAGACTAGACCGAATGCGATTTTTCGAATAATGCCGCGTTTCCGCCGCCTTGCCCCGAACGTTTGGCAAAAGCCGGGCCCAGCATGTGCCGCATCCCGCCGCGGCCTTGCCGGCATGGGCCGAAAAGGGTTGCCAACCCGGCGAAGCTGACCTATACGGCGCGCTCATCCATGCACTCCAGCGGACCTAGGGTGACCCTTCTTGGGGGCCCTCCGTTGATGTTGAGAAAGGAAAAAGGCGATGAACGCCAAGGAACTGCGTGACAAGACGCCGGATCAGCTTCGCGAAGATCTGGCCAACCTGAAAAAAGAATCGTTCAACCTGCGCTTCCAGCAGGCCACCGGCTCGATGGAAAACACCGCCCGCATGCGCGCTGTGAAGCGTGACGTGGCGCGTGTGAAAACCGTGCTGAACGAAAAAGCCGCTGCGGCCGCTGAATAAGGAGCCTGAGACATGCCCAAACGTATCCTTTCCGGCACCGTGACCAGCGACGCCAACGAACAGACTGTAACCGTGTCGGTTGAACGCCGCTTCAAGCACCCGGTTCTCAAGAAAACCATCCGTAAGTCCAAGAAGTATCGGGCTCACGATGAAAAGAACGCCTTCAAGGTCGGTGACACTGTCCGCATCATCGAATGCGCGCCGAAATCGAAGACGAAACGCTGGGAGGTTCTGGAGGCGTAAGCCTCTCGAACCTTTTGGTTTGATCGAAACCCTGGGGAACAGGCCAGCATAGCCCCCCAAAGGTCAGGAGAAACCCCATGATCCAGATGCAGACCAATCTGGATGTCGCTGACAACTCCGGCGCGCGCCGGGTGCAGTGCATCAAGGTTCTGGGTGGTTCCAAGCGTAAATACGCCTCCGTCGGCGACATCATTGTCGTCTCGGTGAAGGAAGCCATCCCGCGCGGTCGCGTGAAGAAAGGTGACGTCCGCAAGGCCGTCGTCGTGCGCACCGCCAAGGAAGTTCGCCGTGAAGACGGCACCGCGATCCGCTTCGATCGCAACGCAGCCGTGATCCTCAACAACGCCGGCGAGCCCGTCGGCACCCGTATCTTCGGGCCGGTTGTGCGTGAGCTGCGTGCCAAGAACTTCATGAAAATCATCTCGCTCGCTCCGGAGGTGCTGTAATGGCTGCCAAACTCCGCAAAGGCGACAAGGTCGTCGTGCTTGCCGGCAAGGACAAGGGCAAAGAGGGCACCATCTCCTCGGTTGACCCCAAGTCCGGCAAGGCCATCGTGGACGGTGTCAACATCTCGATCCGCGCCACCCGTCAGACCCAGTCCAGCCAAGGTGGCCGCATCCCGAAAGCGATGCCGATCCAGCTGTCGAACCTGGCGCTGCTTGATGCCAACGGCAAGGCCACCCGCGTCGGCTTCCGCATGGAAGGTGACAAGAAGGTCCGTTTTGCCAAGACCACGGGGGACGTGATCGATGCTTGATGCTGCAACCTATACCCCGCGCCTGCGCACGCTTTATCAGGACACCATCCGTGGCGCTCTGAAAGAAGAATTCGGCTACAAGAACGAGATGCAGATCCCGCGTGTGGACAAGATCGTTCTGAACATCGGCTGTGGCCGTGCCGCCGTGAAAGACAGCAAGAAAGCCAAGTCGGCCCAGGCCGATCTGACGGCGATTGCCGGTCAACACGCGGTCATCACCACCGCCAAGAACTCGATCGCGGGTTTCCGCGTCCGTGAAGGCATGCCGATGGGGGCGAAAGTCACCCTGCGCGGCGCCCGCATGTACGATTTCCTCGATCGTCTGATCAACGTGGCAATGCCCCGTATCCGCGACTTCCGCGGCATTTCGGGCAAGTCGTTCGATGGCCGTGGCAACTATGCCCTGGGCATCAAGGAGCACATCGTGTTCCCCGAGATCGACTTCGACAAGGTGGACGAGCCCTGGGGCCTGGACATCGTGATCGCCACCACCGCGACAAACGACGACGAAGCCAAGGCGCTGTTGAAAGCATTCAACATGCCCTTCAACTCGTAATCGCGGGAAGAGGATTAAGACATGGCTAAAAAAGCAATGATCGAACGCGAGAAGAAGCGCGAGAAGCTGGTGGCGAAATACGCCGCCAAGCGCGCCGAACTCAAGGAAATCGCAACCGACGAGTCGAAGCCGATGGAAGAGCGCTTCAAGGCGCGCCTGAAGCTGGCAAAACTGCCGCGCAACAGCTCGCCCACCCGTCTGCACAACCGCTGCCAGCTGACCGGTCGTCCCCATGCGTACTACCGCAAGCTGAAAATCAGCCGTATCGCGCTGCGGGATCTGGGCTCCAAGGGCCTGCTTCCCGGCATGGTCAAGTCGAGCTGGTAAGGGAGGGTATATAGATGAACGATCCTATCGGCGATATGCTCACCCGTATCCGCAACGCATCGCTGCGTGGCAAGTCGACCGTGTCGACCCCGGCCTCGAAGCTGCGGGCCTGGGTGCTCGATGTTCTCGCGGACGAAGGCTATATCCGCGGCTACGAGAAAACCACCGACGAGCGCGGCCACCCCGCTCTCGAAATCAGCCTGAAATACTACGACGGCACCTCCGTCATCCGCGAACTCAAGCGGGTGTCGACTCCGGGCCGTCGCGTGTATCTGGGTGTGGACGAGATTCCCACGGTCCGTCAGGGCCTTGGCGTTTCCATCGTGTCCACCTCGAAAGGCGTCATGTCGGATGCAAACGCTCGCTCTGCCAACGTTGGCGGCGAAGTGCTTTGCACCGTATTCTAAGGAGGGCTGTGTAATGTCTCGTATCGGCAAACAGCCTGTCGCTCTGCCCGATGGCGTCTCTGCGACGATTTCCGGCCAGACCATCGAAGTCAAAGGCCCGAAAGGCGCTCAGAGCTTCACCGCGACCGACGATGTGACGCTGACCGTCGAAGACGGCGCCGTCTCCGTCGCGCCGCGCGGCAAGTCCAAGCGGGCGCGTCAGCAGTGGGGCATGAGCCGCACTGTGGTGGCCAACATGGTCACCGGCGTCAGCGGCAGCTTCAAGAAAGAGCTTGAAATCCAGGGCGTCGGTTACCGGGCGCAGCTTCAGGGCAAGGTCCTGAAACTGAACCTCGGCCTGTCGCACGACGTGGATTTCGAAGTTCCGGAAGGTATCACGATCACCGTCCCGAAACCGACCGAGATCATTGTCGAAGGCAATGACATCCAGCAGGTCGGCCAAGTGGCGGCGAACATCCGTGACTGGCGCAAGCCCGAGCCCTACAAGGGCAAAGGCATCCGCTACAAGGGTGAGTATATCTTCCAGAAGGAAGGCAAGAAGAAGTAAGGACGCGGACAATGGCAAACAGCAAAAGACAACTGTTCCTCAAGCGCCGTCTGCGCGTCCGGAACAAACTTCGCAAGATGAACCGCGGGCGCGTGCGCCTTTCGGTGCATCGTTCGAACAAGAACATCTCGGTCCAGCTGATCGACGACGTGCAGGGCCGTACCCTGGCCGCGGCGTCCTCGCTCGAAAAGGATCTGGGCATCGTTGGCAAGAACAACGTGGAAGCCGCAACCAAGGTGGGCGCTGCAATCGCAGAACGCGCCAAGGCGGCCGGTGTCGAGGAATGTTACTTCGATCGCGGTGGTTTCCTCTTCCACGGTGGCATCAAGGCTCTGGCCGATGCCGCCCGCGAAGGTGGCCTGAAGTTCTAAGTGCAGGGGCGCGGCGCACGCGCCCCTCGATGATCGGGGGCCCCGGGCAGCACCGGGGCCACTTCGATCGTGCAAGACCCGGCGCAATCGCGCCAGAAACAAAGGAAATGCCACATGGCAGAACGTGAAAACAGAGGCCGGGGCGGCCGTCGTGACCGCGACGAAGCACCGGAATTCGCCGACCGTCTGGTCGCGATCAACCGGGTCTCCAAGACCGTGAAGGGTGGTAAGCGCTTCGGCTTTGCCGCGCTTGTCGTCGTCGGTGACCAGAAAGGTCGTGTCGGCTTTGGCAAGGGCAAGGCGAAAGAGGTCCCCGAGGCCATCCGCAAGGCCACCGAACAGGCCAAGCGCCAGATGATCCGCGTGCCGCTGCGCGAAGGCCGCACGCTGCACCACGACATCGAAGGCCGTCACGGCGCCGGCAAGGTCGTCATGCGCACCGCACCGCAGGGTACTGGTATCATCGCCGGTGGTCCGATGCGGGCCGTCTTCGAGATGCTGGGCGTGCAGGACGTGGTTGCCAAGTCGACCGGTTCGCAGAACCCCTACAACATGATCCGCGCAACGCTGAACGCGCTGACCCTCGAGGCCAGCCCCCGCATGGTGGCTCAGCGTCGCGGCAAGAAAGTGGCCGACATCCTGCCCAAGCGTGAAGACGCGCCGGCGGAATCGACCCAAGTCGCCGAGGAGGCCTGAGACCCATGGCAAAAACCATCGTCGTCAAGCAGATCGGCTCGCCGATCCGCCGCCCGGAAGTTCAGCGCAAGACGCTGATCGGTCTCGGCCTCAACAAGATGCACAAGACCCGCGAGCTGGAAGACACCCCTTCCGTCCGCGGCATGATCAACAAGATCTCGCATCTGGTGGAAATCGTCGAAGAGCGCGGCTAAGCCCGCCTCCCACGACTGGACACGCGCGCCGTCGCCCCGAAAGGGCGGCGGCGTTTCCGTTTGCAGGCCGCCACCTACTGACCGGTATTCGACGTGGAGAAATTTGACTGCGGTTGCTAAAATTGGCGCTCCCGCCGGCCTGTCGCCCGGACAATGACAAGAAACTGCGGCTCGGATCCGAACATGTGGTTTTTCCTCGATCCGTCGAACAAGATTATCGATGTCTCGCCCGATTGGGACAGCCAGGCAGGCACGCTCGGCGGGGCTCTGGTGGCGCGGAGGGGAATCGTCGGCCGCTCGCTGTGGGATTTCGTCAATGGCGCCGAAACCCGGTCGTATCTCAATGCGGTGTTCTTCTGGTGTCGGCAGTCCGGGCGCGGGCTGTCCTTGCCGTATCGCTGCGACGCGCCCAACCTGAGGCGCGAGTGCCGGATGGACATCGCCCCGGATTCCGAAGGCGGTCTCGAGGTGCGCCACCATCTGCTGGCCGAAACCCCTGTCGCGGGGCAGAAGCTCTCCGGGACCGACGCGCCGGGGCAGCAATGTTCGCAATGTCTGCGCTGGGAAGGCCCGGACGGCTGGCGTGATCTGATGATCGCGACGCCGCCGCAGGCGACCTTTGTCACCTATGTGATCTGCCCCGACTGCCGGCGCGCCGCCAACCGTGCCCTGGGGCGCGACAGCAACGGGGCAGGGGGGCTCGGCGACTGAGCCCGCCCGCTCCGGTCTATGCCCTCCGGCGCGGGCTGTCTGTGGCATGCCCGGACAGTTTCAACCGATGCTGCATTGCAGAAAATGCATATCCGGTCGACCAAACTGTCGATTGTTAGCGCCACCGCAGAAGCCTAATTAAAGCCCACGGAGGAAATGAAACAGCATCTTCTGGGGAACGTCCCCACCCACGAAAGGACTATGAAAATGGCTTATGCTTCGTCCAATACCGTCTCCGGCTTCAGCTTCTCTGCCCTGGTGCACACTGCTGCCGAGGCGTTCAAGACCGCCCGCGCTCGCCGCGCCGTTTACAACCGGACCTACGATGAGCTTTCGGTGCTCTCGGACCGTGACCTGAACGATATCGGCATCGCGCGCTCGCAGATCCGCGACATCGCCCTGCAAGAGGCAGCGCAGGTTCGCTGACCCCCACGGAATTCCGCTGGCGCGCCAAGGGCGCAGCCGCATCACGCGGGCCAATGAATTGGCCCGCGTTTTATTTTGCGACGGCCGTTATGCCCGAAGGAAGTGACCCGTCGCCAGCCTTGCGCCGCGGACATTTCAAACTGCATGCATTTTGTGCAACGCGGGCATTCCGAATTGGCGTTAGCGGTCGCGCGCGGGCGGGTTTATGCCAAGCGCGAACACTCTACCGCTTTCTGGAGCACCGATATGACCTTTCTCACCACTCTCGCGAAACGCATCGCAACCGCCATCCGGCAGGAGCCCGTGCCCTGCTGGACCGAATACCTGCGCAACACCCGGCCCAATTCCTGAGGCTTCCGGCGTCTGCCGATGACCTGCGATCGCGCCCGGCCCTTGCGCCGGGGCGCGACCATCGGTATACGCCCCCGGTGGCCTCTCGGGCCGCGACTCACATCAATCAAGAAACGCCGTGGTCTGCCAACTCGCTTCGGGGCAGCATCCGGCAAGGAGAAGCGACATGAAACTCAATGAGCTGCGCGACAACGAAGGCGCAAACAAACGCAAGAAACGCGTTGGCCGTGGCCCGGGTTCGGGCATGGGCAAAACCGCAGGCCGCGGTATCAAGGGTCAGAAATCCCGTTCGGGTGTGGCCATCAAAGGCTACGAAGGCGGCCAGATGCCGCTCTATCAACGTCTGCCCAAGCGTGGCTTCAACAAGCCGAACCGCAAGGCATTCGCTGTCGTCAACCTTGGCCTGATCCAAAAATTCATCGAAGCCGGCAAGCTCGACGCTGGCAAGATCGACGAAGAGACCCTGATCGCCTCGGGCGTCGTCCGCCGCAAACTCGACGGTATCCGCGTGCTGGCCAAGGGCGAATTGACCTCGAAAGCCACCATCACCGTGACCGGCGCCTCCAAGGCGGCCGTGGATGCGGTGGAAAAGGCCGGCGGCTCTCTTACGGTCACGGGTGCGCAAGCTTCCGAATAAGCGGGTTGTGAGCGGTGCTCTCGCCGCTTACATAGCTTACAGTTTTCCAAACGCCGCCCGCCGGAAAACGGCTCTGGGCGGCGTTTTCATAGAGCGAGATTAACGAGCCATGGTATCAGCAGTAGAGCAGATGGCGGCCAACACCAGCTGGGCAGCGCTCGGCAAGGCCACCGACCTGCGCAACCGCATCCTCTTCACCCTCGGTCTTCTGATCGTCTACCGTCTGGGCACTTTCATTCCGGTTCCCGGGATCGACGGCGCCGCGCTGCGTGATTTCATGGAGCAGGCCGGGCAGGGCATCGGCGGCATGGTCTCGATGTTCACTGGTGGCGCGCTGGGGCGGATGGGCATCTTTGCCCTTGGTATCATGCCCTATATCTCGGCCTCGATCATCGTGCAGCTGCTGTCTTCGATGGTTCCGGCGCTCGAACAGCTCAAGAAAGAGGGCGAGCAGGGCCGCAAGAAGATCAACCAGTGGACCCGCTACGGCACAGTGGTGCTCGCCACCTTCCAGGCGTATGGCCTCTCGGTCGGGCTATATGCCAACGATTTTGTTTCGGCTGACATCGACCAGAGCTTCTTTATCGCCTCCTGCGTCATCACGCTGGTTGGCGGCACGATGTTCCTGATGTGGCTGGGCGAACAGATCACTGCGCGCGGCATCGGCAACGGTATCTCGCTGATCATCTTTGTCGGCATCATTGCCGAGGTTCCGGCCGCCCTGGCTCAGTTCTTTGCCTCGGGCCGCTCCGGCGCGATCAGCCCGGCGGTGATCGTCGGCGTGATGGTCATGGTGGTCGCGGTGATCATGTTCGTGGTCTTCATGGAACGCTCGCTGCGCAAGATCACCATTCAGTATCCCCGCCGCCAGCAGGGCATGAAGATCTCGGAGGCGCAGCAAAGCCATCTGCCGGTCAAGGTCAACCCGGCCGGCGTGATCCCGGCGATCTTTGCCTCCTCGCTGCTGCTGCTGCCGACCACGATCGCTACCTTCAGCGGCAACCAGACCAGCCCGCTGATGTCGACGATCCTGGCCTATTTCGGCCCCGGACAGCCGCTCTACCTGCTGTTCTTTACGCTGATGATCGTGTTCTTCGCGTATTTCTACACCTTCAACGTCTCGTTCAAACCCGATGACGTGGCCGACAACCTGAAAAACCAGAACGGTTTTGTGCCCGGCATCCGGCCCGGCAAGAAAACGGCGGAATACCTCGAATACGTGGTGAACCGGGTGTTGGTTCTCGGCTCGGCCTATCTTGTGGCGGTGATGCTGCTGCCGGAAATCCTGCGCGGCCAGCTGGCCATTCCGTTCTATTTCGGCGGCACCTCGGTTCTGATTGTCGTGTCGGTGACCATGGACACCATCCAGCAGGCCCAGAGCCATCTTCTGGCCCATCAGTACGAAGGCCTGATCCAGAAATCGCAACTGCGCGGTAAGGGCAAGGCCCGCAAGAAACGCAGCCCCGTTCGGAGATAATCCCGCATGAACATCATTCTTCTTGGGCCCCCGGGGGCAGGAAAAGGCACGCAGGCACGCAAGTTGGTAGACGAGCGCCGGATGATCCAACTGTCGACCGGCGACATGCTGCGCGAGGCCAAGGACAGCGGCACCGAGATGGGCAACCGCGTGGCCGAGGTGATGGCGCGCGGCGAGCTGGTCACCGACGAGATCGTGATCGGGCTGATCGAGGAAAAGCTGGAGAAGGATGCCAATTGCGGGTTCATCTTCGATGGCTTCCCCCGGACTTTGGCGCAAGCCGACGCACTGGATGCGCTGCTGGCCAAACACGGCAAATCGCTGCATGCGGTGATCGAGATGCGGGTGAATGACGATGCGCTGGTGGCGCGGATCACCGCACGTTCGACCTGTGGCGTCTGTGGCGAGGTCTACAACGACCAGACCAAGCCCTGGCCCGAAGGCGGCAAATGCGCCAACTGCGGCTCGACCGATCAGAAGCGGCGCGCCGATGACAACGAGGACAGCCTGCGCACCCGGCTGATGGGGTATTACAAGCAGACCTCGCCGCTGATCGGCTATTACTACGCCAAGGGCAAGCTGCGCCCGATCGATGGCATGGGCACACCCGACGAGGTCCGCCACGAACTGGAAATTCAGCTCGGTTAGAAGGCTAGGCGGCCGGGCCGACGCCCGGCCTTTCGCCCCGGCGCCCGATGACAATGGGCCTAGCCTGCGATAGCCGGTGTGCGAGGCCCAAGGACGAGGGTTGATTTGCTCCTATCTCATCGTAATCGATTCATATTCTTGAAGACCCGCAAAACCGCTGGGACCTCCGTGGAAATGGCGCTTCAGCCATATTGCGCTCCGGAGCTCGAAGGGGCGGTGGAAGAGGCCGTCTCGGCCACGGTAAGCGAGCAAGGTATCATTGGAACCCGGAAGATTCCGCGAAAGAAACTGACCGGCCTTAATGCCGAGTGGTTCAATCACATGAGTGCTTCTGAAGTGGCGGAAAAGGTAGGTCGAGAAACGTTCTTCGCCTATCCACGGATTACCACAGTGCGCAATCCTTTCGATCAACTGGTGTCCCGATGCCACTGGCAGATGCACCAGGGCCGAGGGTCATACTCGAACTTCGACGAGTTGAAGGCCTATTTCCGCGACCTGATCCTGAATCGGAACTGGCCGGATGACCGAGAGATCGTTTTTCTAGATGGTGAATTTATTATCGACCACGTGGTCCGGTTCGAGCATTTGCGGGATGATTTGGGCAGCCTGTCGGACATACTGAACCTAGACACACGTTACATGCATCTGCCACACACCAAAGATACCGGAGCAGCTCGGCGCGGTCAGGCTGTCGCGGACTATTTTGACCAGGACACGATCGAGGAGGTGAGACGCCGCATGGCTTGGGTGTTCGAGCGTTTCAACTATCCGGACACACCGGACACGCGGCCGCGGCAATAGCTGATCGACGCGCACAGATTTCAGGAGGTCGCGATTTGGCGGGACATGGCAGGGTTTTTTACGAGATGCCGCGCAATGCCCGCGATCGTCTGACCGCGGCACAGACGGTTTTTGCGTCATACAAGAAGCAATTCCATACAGTGGCCGAGCTACAAAATTTCCTTATGGCTACCTACGTGCCGTGGGACCGCAGTTGGGTCTACAAGACCAACGCCAAGGCCGGCTCGTCTTCGGTGCTGTCGTTCCTGTTCGCGTTGGAATTCGGAGTCCCGTTTTCAGTAAAGCTGCTGACGACGGCCGACCACAATCCTGATACCGCTTTGCACCAAATGCGCGCCGCGCATGTATTCGAACCAGTGCTGAACCTCCCCGGGATCGAGAATTTTCCCGATTTCCTGGCAAACACCTTTTCCTTCACTGTTGTGCGGGAGCCGGCCCGGCGGGTTCTGTCGTCCTTTCGCTACATCTGCCAGTCCAACGAAAAGCAGAGCGAAAAGCTGTTGCGCGATCGTATCCGCCTGTCCGCAGTAACCGGATTTGACTGGGACCGGCACCCTGGCACGGTTGACGGCTTCCAGAGGTTCCTCGAATTCATTCTGGTCGAGAGCCGGCAAGAGAAGCTCGTTCCGGTCAACAATCACTGGCGGCCGCAATGGCGGAATGTCCAGGTCGATCTGCTGAAGCCTGATCTCATCGGCCGTCTGGAAGACATGCCGGCCTTCTACCGGGATCTCTGTGAGGCGTTGAACAGGCCGCTCCCTAAAGAACTCGTGGCCGACATTCGCAACCGCCAGCCGAGCGGAGACAGCAGTGCATTTTTGGCTGACGAAACTTGTAGGCGGTTGGTCCGCGATATCTACGCCCGCGATTATGAGCTCTTCGGTTATGACCCAGAGGATGTCGCCAAAGCTTGAACGAAACGGGCCAATCACCGCGTTGTACTCTGCAGTGATCGTGCAGGGGAGGGGCCGAAATCCGCCGTGCAAGATATCTCTTGACATGAGGGCTTGACGATGCCCTCTCAGGCTCATAGTTAGCCCTATCTCGCGTCACGCGAGCGATTCCCGCGAGGGAATCCACCACCTCGAAATCAGCTGCGGCCCGGGTGCTCCATGCCTCGGGCTTACGTTGTGAAAAAAGGTTCTGGCACTACGGAACCGCAACAAAAGGAAAGTGACACTTGGCACGTATCGCCGGCGTTAACATCCCGACCCACAAACGGGTCCCGATCGCCCTGACTTACATCACCGGAATTGGCCACACCTCGGCCAAGCAAATCTGCGAAGCCGTGAACATCGACCCCTCGCGTCGTGTGAACGAGCTGTCCGACGCGGAAGTCCTGGCCGTGCGCGAGCACATCGACGCCAACTTCACTGTCGAAGGCGACCTGCGCCGTGAAGTGCAGATGAACATCAAGCGTCTGATGGATCTGGGCTGCTACCGTGGCCTGCGTCACCGCCGCAACCTCCCCGTCCGCGGTCAGCGGACCCACACCAATGCGCGCACGCGCAAGGGCCCGGCGAAAGCAATCGCTGGCAAGAAGAAGTAAGGGAGGTCTGGAAACATGGCACGTGATACCCGTCGCGGAGGCAAGAAGAAGGTCTCCAAGAACATCGCCACCGGCGTGGCGCATGTGAACTCGTCGTTCAACAACACCAAGATCCTGATCTCGGACGTGCAGGGCAATGCGATCGCATGGTCGTCGGCCGGCACCATGGGCTTCAAGGGCTCGCGGAAATCGACCCCCTATGCCGCCCAGATGGCTGCGGAAGACGCAGGCAAGAAGGCACAGGACCACGGCATGAAGACGCTGGAAGTCGAAGTTCAGGGCCCCGGTTCGGGCCGTGAATCGGCGCTCCGCGCGCTGGCCGCCATCGGCTTCAACATCACCTCGATCCGTGATGTGACCCCGATCGCACACAACGGCTGCCGCCCGCCGAAGCGCCGCCGCGTCTGATCTACAACAATCCAGTTTGGGGCCGGGCATCCGCACGGCCCCATTCCGTCATTTTAACCTCGGGCGCTTTTGCCTTTCGGACATGGGGCAAGAGCAGGAATGGAGGGACGCATGATCCACAAGAATTGGGCCGAGCTGATCAAGCCGACACAGCTGGAGGTCCGCCCCGGCAACGATCCGGCGCGTCAGGCCACCGCCGTGGCCGAGCCTCTGGAACGCGGCTTCGGTCTCACCCTCGGCAACGCGCTGCGCCGCGTGCTGATGTCGTCGCTGCAAGGCGCCGCCATCACCTCCGTCCAGATCGACAACGTGCTGCACGAATTCTCGTCGGTGGCCGGTGTGCGTGAAGACGTGACAGATATCGTTCTGAACCTCAAGGGCGTCGCGCTGCGCATGGAAGTCGAAGGGCCCAAGCGCCTCTCGATCAATGCCAAGGGCCCGGGCGTCGTCACCGCCGGCGACATCTCGGACAGTGCCGGCATCGAGGTGCTGAACAAGGACCACGTGATCTGCCACCTCGACGAGGGCGCGGATGTCTACATGGAACTGACCGTCAACACCGGCAAGGGCTATGTCTCGGCTGACAAGAACAAGCCCGAGGATGCGCCCATCGGCCTGATCCCGATCGATGCGATCTATTCGCCGGTCAAGCGGGTGTCCTATGACGTGCAACCGACCCGTGAGGGCCAGGTTCTCGATTATGACAAGCTGACGCTGAAAATCGACACCGACGGCTCGGTCACCCCCGAGGATGCCGTGGCCTATGCCGCTCGCATCCTGCAAGACCAGCTGTCGATCTTCGTCAACTTCGACGAGCCGGAATCGGCGACCCGTCAGGACGACGACGACGGTCTCGAGTTCAACCCGCTGCTGCTCAAGAAGGTCGACGAGCTCGAGCTTTCGGTGCGCTCGGCCAACTGCCTGAAGAACGACAATATCGTGTATATTGGCGATCTCATCCAGAAGACCGAAGCCGAGATGCTGCGCACGCCGAACTTTGGCCGCAAGTCGCTGAACGAGATCAAGGAAGTGCTGTCGGGCATGGGCCTGCACCTTGGCATGGATGTCGAGGACTGGCCGCCGGACAACATCGAGGATCTGGCGAAAAAGTTCGAAGACGCCTTCTGAGGCTTCCGAACCAGAGATCGAACGAGGGCAGGGCGCAAGCACCTGCCCTTTTTCTTTTGCGGCCATGCGCTCGATATTTCGAGAAATCATGAAATAGACTTGCGGCCGGGCGGCCGGACGGCTAGATGCGCTCTGCATTCGCCGCCGGAAAGGGAGCCGCACCATGTCAGACAATACGCATCTCGACGAAACCAAGCTGCATCAGCCCGATCTGGCGGCGCTTGGCGCGCCGCTGCGCGCGACCCACAAGCCGCGCATCCTGCTGTTGCATGGTTCGCTGCGCAAGACGTCCTATTCCCGGCTGGCCAATGAGGAAGCCGCGCGCATCTTGCAGAAACTGGGCTGCGAAACGCGGGTCTTCGATCCCTCCGGCCTGCCATTGCCCGACGATGCCGAGGCCGACCATCCCAAGGTGCAGGAGCTGCGCGATCTGGTGACCTGGTCGGAGGGCATGGTCTGGTGTTCGCCCGAGCGCCACGGCAGCATGACCGGCATCATGAAGGCCCAGATCGACTGGATCCCGCTCTCGCTCGGCGCGGTGCGGCCGACCCAGGGCAAGACGCTGGCGGTGATGCAGGTCTCGGGCGGGTCGCAGAGCTTCAACGCGGTCAACCAGATGCGCGTTCTGGGCCGTTGGATGCGCTGCCTGACGATCCCGAATCAGAGCTCGGTCGCCAAGGCCTTTCTGGAGTTCGACGGCGACGGGCGGATGAAGCCCTCCGCCTATTACAACCGGATCGTCGACGTGATGGAGGAGCTGGTGAAATTCACCCTGCTGACCCGCGATCTCAAGGCGCATCTGACCGATCGCTACAGCGAACGGGTGGAAAGCGCCGAGCGCCTGTCGCAACGGGTGAACCAGAAGGCGATCTAGCACGCCAGGAGGCCCCGGAGCGGGGTCCGGGGCGCGGCGAGGCAGGGCAGGACCGCAGCGCCAAAACCGGGGCTTGCCCGCCTTCGCCTTTTCGGCTAAAGACCCGCATCCCTCCGGGCCTGTCCCGGGGTGGCTGCGACGGGGCCTTCGGGCCCTTTGCAATTTCCGGGCATCCCGCCCCAATGAGAGCGGCCCGCCACGCATGGGCCGCCGGACAAAGCAAAACCGCCCGTAGAGGGCACATGAAGGACCAAACACATGCGTCACGCAAAAGGTTACCGCCGCCTGAACCGCACCCACGAGCACCGCAAGGCGCTCCTGTCGAACATGGCCGGCTCGCTCATCGAACATGAGCAGATCAAGACCACCCTGCCCAAGGCAAAAGAACTCAAGCGCGTTGTCGAAAAGCTGATCACCCTCGGCAAGCGCGGCGATATCCACGCCCGCCGTCAGGCCGCAGCCGCGCTGAAAGAAGACAAGGACGTCGCCAAGCTCTTCGAAGTGCTCGGCCCGCGCTATGCCGACCGTCAGGGCGGCTACACCCGCGTTCTGAAAGCCGGCTTCCGCTATGGTGACATGGCACCGATGGCGATCATCGAACTGGTCGACCGCGACGTCGATGCAAAAGGCGCCGCCGACAAGGCCCGCCTGGCCGAGATGGAAGCGGCGGACGAATAAACCGTCCAGGTTTCGCCCATTTCAAACCCCCGTTCTTTCGAGCGGGGGTTTTTCTTTGCCACGAGGGCTGGCAACTGATTGTCTTGCGGCGACGCACCGCTTTCGGAGATCGCAATGAAACTGCCAGTGTCCGTGTTTGATCTCCAGGGGCTGACCTTCGGCATCGTTCTGATCAGCATCGGCGTGGTGTTTCTGAAATCCGCCGGCCTGGTGACCGGGCAGACCGCGGGAATCGCGCTTTTGCTGTCTTACGTGCTGCCGCTGGGTTTCGGCCCGCTGTTCTTTCTGATCGGCATTCCCTTCCTGATCCTCGCCTGGGTCAAGCGCGGCCCGGACTTTGCCCTGCGCACGGTGGTTGTGGTGGCCGGGGTGTCGCTCATGTCCGAGGCCTTCGGCCGCACCATGGGCTTTGACCGCCTCGATCCGCCGATTGCGGCGCTGCTGGGCGGTGCCTGTAGCGGCGTCGGGCTGGTCGCGGCCTTTCGCCACAATGCCTCGGCCGGGGGGATGACCATCGTCGGCATCCTTCTGGAGCAGAAGACCGGGTTCAAGGCCGGCTGGTTCCAGCTGGCGGTGGATGCGCTGGTCTTCCTGGCCTCGGCGCTGGTGCTGACGCCCTCGCAACTGCTGTTTTCGGTGCTGGGCGCGCTGATCACCAATTTTGCCGTGATCTGGAATTTCGATGTCGCCCAAAGCGCAACCGGCCGCCCGGGCTATGGCCGCGCGGCGGCCAGCGCGCCGCGGTCAGACCAGCTTCGGGACGACAGGCCCCGACGTTCAAGATCGTGAGCCAAGGTTACGCGATCTTGCCGGCGGCCTTGCGCCGCCTGTGCCGCGCGTAAATCCAACGGGCGATGATATCGGCGTAGACCCGGTCGCAAATCTGGTAAATCCCCGGCAGCCGCCCGATCCGCGCCAGCCAGCGATAGCGCGGCATTTGCGCCCAGAGCACCAACATGGCGTCAAACCCCAGATGCAATTCGCCGCGGTGCCGCACATGCAACAGCCGTGTCGCCGCATCCTCGGTGACACCCCAGCGGGCGAGATCGCCGCTGTTGAGGTCGTCAAAGGCAATCGGCAGGCCGCGCGCTTGGGAATAGGCGGCATAGCTGCCCATTTTGCCATCGCAGATCGGACAATCGCCGTTGTAGAGTGCGCGTGTTTCGGGCTGAGAGGACATGAAAACCTCCTGAGGTGCCTGACGTATCTAATCATGAATTCGTTGGTGCCCAGTGACCTGCGGTCGCAGGGAGGCACAATGAAAAGGACCAGCCCCTTCGGACTGGCCCATACTCACTACGTACCCGGTCAACGCGCTCAGCCGGCGTCGAGTTCCTTCTTGACCAGATCTTCGATCTTGCCGACGGGATGGTTGGTCAGCGTCTTGGGGATCTCGGCAACCACCCGGTCGCTCACCTCCTGATGCAGTTCGGCGCGCAAATCGCCCAGCACCTGCGGCGAGGCGACAAGGATCAGCCGCTCGAAATTGCCCTCATGCGCCTCGTGATAGAGCTTTTCGGCCAGATCTGCGGCAAACCGCTCCTTGGCCAGCTCGTGCCAGTCGGTGTCGTCCAGCGCCGAACGCTGCTGTACGCCGGTGTCCTGCATCCGCCCGGGACGGTTGGCGGATTGCTCGATGTCCGAGGGATTTTCCTGTTCGTCCTTGCCGGTCACTTCGAGGTGCGGATCCTCGTGATCGGTCAGATTGCGCAGGAAGAGCGCCTTCTCGCTGTCGGTCACCACGATCCAGGTGCCATTTCTGATCCGCGCCATGTCAGTCCTCTCCCTTTTCCAACTTGTCGCTTTTCCGCACGCGGGTGACGCCAGGCCGGTCCTTTTCGGCTTGTTTGAGCAGATCGCGGGTGCCGACCTTGCGCTCGAGATTGCCGTCAGCGCGGCCCTGCTGGCTGGGCGTTGCGGCGTCGTCGACATATTTCTCTGTCTCCCGTTCGCCGTCCTGTGACCTCTTGCGGTCTGCCATGGTAGCCTCCTTTTTCCAGCGGTTCAGGCGATCAACGCATCAGCGGCGCCGCGGTTCCGGCTGCGGCTTGAAACAGCCGGGGCAGACGGGCATATCAGCTCCGAACCCCGAGAAGGAGGGAAGATGCGACTGTTCCTGGCCCTTGCCCTAGCCTTGCTGTCCGGCCCGGCCCTGTCCGAGACCCGCGTGCCCGAGAGCCGCGCCGAGATCTCGCTCAGCTTTGCGCCACTGGTCCGCGAGGCCGCTCCCGCTGTGGTCAATATCTATGCCCGCCGGGTGGTCGAGACCCGGCGCAGCCCCTTTGCCGAGGATCCGTTCTTTGGCGAATTTTTCCGCGAGTTCGGCCAGCGCCAGCCACGGGTGCAGAACTCGCTGGGCTCCGGGGTGATCCTGTCGGACGATGGCATCGTGGTGTCGAATTACCACGTCATCGGCCAGGCGACCGACATCAGCGTCGTGCTCAACGACCGTCGCGAATATTCCGCCTCGGTGCTGCTGGCCGACGAACAGAGCGATCTGGCGATCCTGCAACTCGACGGCGCCAGCGACATGCCGCATCTGCCCCTGCGCGACAGTGATACCGTTGAGGTGGGTGAATTGACCCTGGCGATCGGCAACCCCTTCGGCGTGGGGCAGACGGTGTCGTCGGGCATCGTGTCGGGGCTGGCGCGATCCGGCGTGGCGACCGGCAATATGCGGGGCTATTTCATCCAGACCGACGCGCCGATCAATCCCGGAAATTCCGGCGGTGCGCTGATCGACACCCGCGGCCGGCTGATCGGCATCAACACCTCGATCCTGACCCGGTCGGGCGGATCGAACGGCATCGGCTTTGCCATTCCCGCCTCGCTGGTGGCGCAATTCGTGGCCCAGGCCCGCGACGGCCAGGATCGCTTCCTGCGGCCCTGGGCGGGGATGAACGGCCAGGCGGTGGATGCCGATCTCTCGGATGGCCTCGGCCTGGCGCTGCCGGGCGGCGTGGTGATCTCGGAACTGCATGCGGCCAGCCCCTTTGCCGTGGCGGGGATCGAGGTTGGGGATGTGATCCTCGCGGTCGATGACCTGCCGGTGAACACGCCGGCCGAGATGATCTATCGAATGTCGGTGCGCGGCATCGGCGCATCGGTGACGGTGGATTACATGCGCGGCGGCCGCCCGGCCGAGGCCCGCGTGACCCTGATCGCACCGCCCGATGACCCGCCGCGCGAAGAGCTGGTGCTGGGCCGCGAGGATCGGTTCGAGGGGCTGCGGCTGGCGCGGCTCAACCCGGCGCTGCGCGACGAGCTCGGGCTGGCGGCGAATGCCAGCGGCGTGATCGTGCTTGAGCCGGGGGCCGTGGGCGCGCGCATCGGGCTGCGCGCCGGCGATATCCTGCTGGCTGTCGGACGGTATGCCATCGAGCGACCGTCCGAGGCGGCGCGACTTCTGGGGCAGGCCTCGGGCCGGGTCGCGGTGCAGGTCCAGCGCGGCAATCGCCGCCTGGCGCTGCGGTTCCGGGTCTGATCGGGTGGCGGATCTCTTCGACAGTTCGCCCGATGCGGTCCCCGACAGCGCCCCGCGTCCGCTGGCCGACCGGCTGCGGCCGGCCAGGCTGGAAGAGGTGATCGGCCAGGAGCAGGTTCTCGGCCCCGAGGCGCCGCTCGGCGTGATGCTGAAATCCGGTGCGCTGTCTTCACTGGTGTTCTGGGGGCCGCCCGGGGTGGGCAAGACCACCATCGCGCGGCTGCTGGCCGATGTCACCGACCTGCATTTCGTCCAGATCAGCGCGATCTTCACCGGCGTGCAGGAGCTGCGCAAGGTCTTCGAGGCCGCCAAGCACCGCCGCGCCAACGGCCAGGGCACGCTGCTCTTTGTCGACGAGATCCACCGTTTCAACAAGGCGCAGCAGGACGGATTCCTGCCGCATATGGAAGACGGCACCATCCTGCTGGTGGGCGCGACCACCGAGAACCCCTCTTTCGAGCTCAACGCCGCGCTTCTGAGCCGGGCGCAGGTGCTGGTGCTGACCCGGCTGGAGCTTGCCGATCTCGAGCGGCTGGCGCAGCGTGCCGAAACCGAACTCGACCGGCCGCTGCCGCTGGACGGGCCGGCGCGCGAGGCGCTGCTCGAGATGGCCGACGGCGATGGCCGGGCACTCCTGAACCTGATCGAGCAGGTGATGGCCTGGGAGGTGTCGGGCAAGCTCGATCCGCAGGCGCTGGCGCAGCGGCTGATGCGGCGGGCGGCGCAATACGACAAATCGGGGGACGCGCATTACAACCTGATCTCGGCGCTGCACAAATCGGTGCGCGGTTCGGACCCGGATGCGGCGCTCTACTGGTTCGCGCGGATGCTGGAGGGCGGCGAAGACCCGCGCTACCTGGCGCGGCGTATCACCCGCATGGCGGTCGAGGATATCGGCCTGGCCGATCCGCAGGCCCAGGCGGTCTGTTTGCAGAGCTGGGAGACCTTCGAACGCCTCGGCAGCCCCGAGGGCGAGCTGGCGATTGCGCAGGCGCTGGTCTATCTGGCGCTGGCACCGAAATCCAACGCGGCGTATGTCGCCTACAAGGCGGCCCGCAAGGAGGCCAAACGCACCGGATCGGAGCCGCCGCCGAAACACATCCTGAACGCGCCGACCCGGTTGATGAAAGAGCAGGGCTACGGCGACGGCTATGCCTACGACCATGATGCCGAAGACGGGTTTTCCGGCCAGAACTACTTTCCCGAGACGATGAAACGCCCGGTGATGTACCTGCCGGTGGAACGCGGCTTCGAGCGCGAGCTGAAGAAGCGGGTGGATTATTTCGCCAAGCTGAGATCGAAGCGGGACGAGGGCTAGCGGCCCCGCCGGCGTCCCGGCCCGCGCGCCGGAGGCCGCTTGACAAGTGGCACCACCCGCGCGACAGACGCGCCATGACATCAACCCTTCTCCAGGTCGCCGCCGGCGGCGCAATCGGCGCGAGCGCGCGCTATCTCACCGGGATTGCCGCGGTGCGCGTAATCGGGCACGGCTTTCCCTGGGGCACGCTCCTGGTAAACGTTCTGGGCTCGTTCCTGATGGGCGCGCTGGTGGTGGTGCTGGCGCATTACCATGCGACCCGCTTCGCGCCGTTTCTGATGACCGGCGTGCTGGGCGGGTTCACCACGTTCTCGGCCTTTTCGCTGGATGCGGTGGCGCTGTTCGAGCGCGGCCAGGTGACGACGGCGGCGCTATATGTTGCGGGCTCGGTCGGGGTGGCGATTGCGGCGCTTTTTGCCGGAATGATGGCGGCGCGGGGGTATTTCGCATGAGTGGCGTACAGAAACAGATCGTGGGCGAGGCCGATGGCGGGCAGCGGATCGACCGCTGGCTGCGGCGGATGTTTCCGCATCTCAGCCAGGGCCGCATCGAGAAGATGTGCCGCAAGGGCGAGCTTCGGGTCGATGGCGGAAGGGTCAAGAGCGCGACCCGGATCGAGGCGGGGCAGGAGGTGCGCATTCCGCCGATCCCCGATGCCGAGCTGGCCAAGCCGGCGCCGAAGCGCGACATCGTGTCCGAGGCCGATGCCGAAATGATCCGCGCCTGCGTGATCTGGAGGGACGACCATATCATCGCCTTGAACAAGCCGCCGGGCCTGCCGACCCAGGGCGGCAGCAAGCAGACCCGCCATGTCGACGGGCTCGCCGAGGCGTTGCGCTTCGGCTATGACGAAAAGCCCCGTCTGGTGCATCGGCTCGACAAGGACACCTCGGGCGTGTTGCTGCTGGCGCGCACTCAGGAAATGGCGCGCCTGCTGACCGCCGCGATCCGCCACCGCGAGACCCGCAAGATCTACTGGGCCGTGGTCGCCGGCGTGCCGGTGCCCTATCTCGGCGAAATCAAGTTCGGGCTGGTCAAGGCCGGCGGCCACGGTGCCCATGGCGAAGGCGAAAAGATGCGCGCCGTCCACCCGCGCGAGATCGACAGCACGCCGGGCGCAAAACGCGCGATCACCCAATATGCCACGCTCTATCGCGTTGCCAGTCGCGCCGCCTGGGTGGCGATGGAGCCGATCACCGGCCGCACCCACCAGCTGCGCGCGCATATGGCCGAGATCGGCCATCCGATCGTCGGCGACGGCAAATACGGGGGCTCGGGGCAGGAGAACCTGGGCGACGGCTGGGGCGCCAAGCTTGGCGGGATCATCTCGAACAAGCTGCATCTGCACGCCCGCACCATGCGGCTGGAACACCCCAAGACGCGCAAGCCGATTACCATAACGGCACCGCTGCCCGAGCATTTCGCCCATACCTTCGAAACCTTCGGCTGGACCGAGGATCTCGCCGACGACGACCCTTTCGAGGCGCTGCAATGAGCCGTTTGCGGCTGGTGATCTTTGATGTCGACGGTACGCTGGTGGACAGCCAGGGCGATATCGTCGGCGCCATGCACGCGGCTTTTGGCGCGCTGGAGATGGCGCCGCCGGCCCGGGCCGACATTCTCTCGATTGTCGGTCTCTCGCTCGAGGTGGCGATGGCGCGGCTGGCGCCCGGGTTGCCCGGCGAAACCCATCAGGCGCTGGTCGCCCACTACAAGGACGCCTATGTGGGCGCACGCCAGGCCGGCCACAGCGGGCCGTTGTATCCCGGCGTGGCCGAGGTGCTCGATCGGCTGGCCCGGCAGGAGGACTGGCTTCTGGGCATCGCCACCGGCAAATCGCGGCGCGGCCTGACCGCGCTGCTCGAGGCGCAGGGGCTGACCGGGCGTTTTGTCACCCAGCAGGTCTCGGATTTTCACCCCTCCAAGCCGCATCCGGCGATGCTCGAGGCGGCGCTGGCCGAGACCGGGGTGGACAAGGCTGATGCTGTGATGGTGGGCGACACGAGTTTCGACATGGATATGGCGCGCGCGGCGGGGATCTTTGCCATCGGCATGAGCTATGGCTATCACCCGGTCAGCGCGCTGACCTCGGCGGATATCATCCTGAACGAGATGGCGGCGCTGCCGGAGGTGCTCGGGGAAAGATGGGGGCAGGGCGCATGAGCGCGTGGAAAGCGAAACGGTTCTGGAAGACGGCCGAGATCCGGCCAGAGGCCGGCGGCTACGGCGTCTATCTCGACACCCGGCCGGTCAAGACCCCGGCCAAGGCGCCGCTGGTGCTGCCGAGCGAAGGTTTTGCCGAGGCGGTGCGGGCCGAGTGGGAGGCGGTGGACGAGCAAATCGATCCGACCCGAATGCCGTTTACCCGGACCGCCAATGCCGCCATCGACAAGGTCTCGGTCCAGCAGGCGGAAGTGGCGGACATGATCGCCGATTATGGCGGCACCGACCTGTTGTGCTACCGCGCCGAAGCGCCGGAGGCGCTGCGCCAGCGGCAGAACGCCGGGTGGGATCCGCTGCTGGACTGGGCGGACGAGACCTTTGGCGCGCGGCTGGCCGTCACCTCGGGCGTGATGCACCTGTCGCAGGACGCGGCGGCGCTGGTGCCGCTGCGCCGCGCCGTCCATGCCTGCACGCGGTTTCAGCTCGCGGCGCTGCATGATCTGGTGTCGCTCTCGGGCTCGCTGGTGATCGGCCTGGCGGTGGCTCGGGGGCAAAACGAACCACAGGCGCTCTGGGAGCTGTCGCGGATCGATGAGACCTGGCAGGAAGAGCAATGGGGCGAGGACGAAGAGGCACAGAATCAAACCGCTTTGAAGCGGGCCGCTTTTTTGCACGCGGCAGAGGTCTGGCGCTTGTCGGAGGATCAGTGACCCGGCGTCAGTGCCGGAAATGTGCCAGTTCTGCGGGCAATTTGTCACATGCTAGGCTTGACGTTTCTGCGGAAATCCGCCCACACTTGGGCCGTTGGGGAGCGAGGCTTCCTTACAAGAGTGTGGCGTCCCGCGAGGGAGGCCGAGACCGCTCGAGTGACATGGCGGCTCAAAAAACAGGAAGAGGTAATCATGAAAAAATCCGTATTCTTTGGCGCGCTGACGGTCGCCGGTCTTGCTGCTGGCGCATCCGCCGCAGCTACGCTGGATGACGTCAAGGCACGCGGCACGCTCAACTGTGGCGTGACGACGGGCCTGGTGGGCTTTGCCGCCCCCGACGCCAACGGCAACTGGGACGGTTTTGACGTCGGCATCTGCCGCGCCGTCGCCGCCGCCGTGCTGAACGATCCGACGGCCGTCGAATTCGTCCCCACCACCGGCAAGACGCGGTTTACCGCGCTGGCCTCGGGCGAGATCGATCTGCTGGCCCGCAACACCACCTGGACCTTCTCGCGCGATGTCGACCTGAAGTTCGAATTCGTCGGCGTGAACTACTATGACGGTCAGGGCTTCATGATTCCCAAGGACATGGGTGTCAGCTCGGCCAAGGAACTCGATGGCGCGACCGTCTGCATCCAGACCGGCACCACGACCGAGCTGAACCTGGCGGACTTCTTCCGCAAGAACAACATCAGCTACGAGCCGGTTCCGATCGAAACCAACGCCGAAGCCCAGCCGCTCTATCTCGAAGGTGGCTGTGACGTCTACACCACCGACGCCTCGGGCCTCGCCGCCACGCGCGCCGCGTTCGAAAACCCGGGCGATCACGTCGTCCTGCCGGAAATCATCTCCAAAGAGCCGCTCGGCCCGCTTGTCCGCCACGGCGACAACGAATGGGGTGATGTCAATCGCTGGGTGCTGAACGCGCTGATCGCGGCAGAAGAGCTGGGCGTGACCTCGGCCAATATCGACGAAATGATGTCGGGCACCGAGAACCCCGAAATCAACCGTCTGCTGGGCACCGAAGGCAACCTTGGCGAGATGCTGGGCCTCGACGCCGATTGGGCCGCACGTGCGATCAAGGCCGGCGGCAACTACGGTGAGCTGTTCGAGAAGCACATCGGCGAGAACACCCCGGTCGGCCTGTCGCGTGGTCTGAACGCACAATGGACCGATGGCGGCCTGCTCTACGCACCGCCGTTCCGCTAAGTCTGACACGGCAAGGGCGCGGTCACACCGCGCCCTTGTTGCATTGTGCACAATAACCTCCGCACCGGGCCTCAGAGCGGGAAAACCGCCGGCCCCCAAGATCGCGGACACTCAGGGATCATATCATGTCGACCGTCACCGACCCTCCGGTGGAGTCGTTCCGGCTATCGCAGCTGATCAACGACACCCGTTACCGGTCCATCACCTTCCAGTTCATCGCATTGATCCTGTTGATCTTTGCCATGGCCTACCTGGGGTGGAACCTCGTCCAGAACCTCGCCGCCGCCGGGCTCAACATCTCTTACGATTTTCTCGGTGAGCCGGCCGGCTACGACATCAACCAGACCCTGATCGACTACAACAGCCAGTCAACCCATTGGCGCGCCTCGATGGTGGGGGTGCTCAATACCCTTCTGGTGGCGGTCATGGGCTGTATCATGGCGACCATCGTCGGGGTCTTTGTCGGGGTGCTGCGGCTGTCGCCGAACTGGCTGATCCGCAAGCTGATGTCGGTCTACGTCGAGATTTTCCGCAATGTGCCGGTGCTGATCTGGATCCTGATCATCATGGCGGTCTTTGTTGCCGTTCTGCCGCAACCGCGCGACTTCCGCGGCGACGATGCCGAGGCGTCGATGCTGTGGGAGGCCTTCGCCTTTACCGGCCGTGGCTTCTATCTTCCGGCGCCGATCTACGAGCCCGGTTCCTGGCTGGTCGTCACCACCTTCATCGCCTCGCTGGTGGCGATCGTGGTCTATCGCCGCTACACCACCAGGAAGCTCTACAATGAAGGCGTGCTGTTGCCGCGCGCCTGGCCCACGGCGGCGCTGTTCTTTGTGCCGACGCTGCTGATGTTCTTTGTCCTCGGCATGCCGATCTCGCTGGAATATCCTGAGCTTGCCGGTTTCAACTTCCAGGGCGGCATCTACATGCGCAACTCGCTGCTGTCGCTGTGGTTCGCGCTGTCGATCTATACCGCCGCCTTCATCGCCGAGAACGTCCGCGCCGGTATCCTGGCGGTCAGCAAGGGCCAGACCGAGGCCGCGGCCTCGCTCGGGATGCGGCCGAACCGGATCATGAACCTGGTGGTGCTGCCGCAGGCGCTGCGGGTGATCATCCCGCCGCTGATCTCGCAATATCTCAACCTCACCAAGAACTCTTCGCTCGCCATCGCCGTGGGCTACATGGATCTGACCGGCACCCTGGGCGGCATCACGCTGAACCAGACAGGCCGTGCCATTGAATGCGTGCTTTTGCTGATGCTTTTCTACCTGACGATCTCGCTCGCGATCTCGGCGATCATGAACGTCTACAACAACGCCGTTAAGCTGAAGGAGCGCTGAGCCATGAGTGACATGCACGCACATTCCGTCGCTTTCGTGCGCGAGACCATGCTGCCGGAACAGGAGCCGCCGGCCTCCGAGGTGGGCGTCGTCCACTGGATGCGCGAAAACCTGTTCCGCGGCTGGGCCAACACGCTGATGACCGTGATCGCGATCTTCGTGATCTACAAGATCGTCGCCGGCGCCTTTCCGTGGTTTGTCAACGGCATCTGGTCGACCAATTCGCTCGCCGAATGCCGCGAGATCCTGCAAGGCACCACCGGCGGCTGTTTCTCGGTGCTCACCGAACGCTGGAACCAGCTTCTGTTCGGCTTCAAATATCCGCAGGACCAGTATTGGCGGCTTATCCTGGCCTTCGTGCTGCTCGGCCTGGCCGCCGCGCCGGTGCTGTTCAACAAGCTGCCCAAGCAGATGCTGTTCTTTACCGGCCTCTATCCCTTCATTGGCTTCTGGCTGATCTGGGGCGGCACGCTCTTGGCGCCGCTGGTGGCGCTGGCGGGCTTCCTGGTGGGTTTTGCCGCCTTCAAGAAGGTCGAACATCAGAGCTTTGCCATGGGCGCGCTGGCCTTTCTGGTGGCGGCGCTGGTGACCTGGTTCCTCGGCGGTTTCGCCATCCGGTCGGCACCGGGTTTCCTGGCGCTGGAGGCCGTGCCTTCGCGCGACATGGGGGGCTTCATGCTCAACATGATCCTGGGCGTGGTCTGCGTCTCGCTGTCGCTGCCCTTCGGCATTCTGCTGGCGCTGGGGCGGCAGTCGGACATGCCGATCATCAAGTGGATCTGCGTCGTCTTCATCGAGTTCATCCGCGGCGTGCCGCTGATCACCCTGCTGTTCGTGGCGAACGTCGTGCTGGCCTATTTCCTGCCGCCGGGCACCACCTTCGACCTGATCATCCGGGTAATCATCATGATCACCGCCTTTGCCTCGGCCTATATCGCCGAGGTGATCCGGGGCGGGCTGGCGGCGCTGCCGCGCGGGCAGTACGAGGCGGCCGACAGCCTCGGCCTCGACTATGCCCAAGCGACCCGGCTGATCATCATGCCGCAGGCGCTCAAGATCTCGATCCCGGGCATCGTCAACGTGGCGGTGGGCCTGTTCAAGGACACCACCCTGGTCTCGGTGATCTCGATGTTCGACCTTGTCGGCATGATCCGCGGACCGATCCTCGCCTCGACCGAGTGGAACGGCGTCTATTGGGAACTCTGGGGCTTTGCGGTCTTCCTGTTCTTCATCGTCTGCTACTCGATCTCGCAATATTCACAATGGCTGGAGCGTCAGCTTCAGACCGATCACCGTTAAGAGGAGGGATTGTCCATGGCTGAAGCTGCACAAACCCAGATGGAAATCTCCAACGAAGTCGCCATCCAGATCGAGAACATGAACAAGTGGTACGGCACGTTCCACGTGTTGCGTGACATCGATCTTACCGTCTATCGCGGCGAGCGGATCGTCATTGCCGGGCCTTCGGGCTCGGGCAAATCCACCCTGATCCGCTGCATCAACGCGTTGGAAGAACATCAGAAAGGCTCGATCTCGGTCGATGGCACCCGGCTGTCGTCGGACGTCAAGAACATCGACAGGATCCGTTCCGAGGTTGGCATGGTGTTCCAGCACTTCAACCTCTTTCCGCATCTGACCATCCTCGAGAACTGCACCCTGGCGCCGATCTGGGTGCGCAAGACGCCCAAGAAGGAGGCCGAGGAAATCGCCATGCATTTCCTCACCAAGGTCAAGATCCCCGATCAGGCCAAAAAATACCCCGGCCAGCTCTCGGGCGGTCAGCAGCAGCGGGTGGCGATTGCCCGGTCGCTCTGCATGCGGCCGCGGATCATGCTGTTCGACGAACCGACGTCGGCGCTTGACCCCGAGATGATCAAGGAGGTGCTCGACACCATGGTCGAGCTGGCCGAAGAGGGCATGACCATGCTCTGCGTGACCCACGAGATGGGCTTCGCGCGGCAGGTGGCAAACCGGGTGATCTTCATGGACGCCGGCCAGATCGTCGAACAGAACGAGCCGGAAGAGTTCTTCAACAACCCGCAGAACGAGCGCACCAAGCTGTTCCTGAGCCAGATCCTCGGACACTGAGACGCGCCGGGCATCCCCGGGCAGACCCGTCCCGGGCCTGACCCGGGACCTCCCGGCCAAGGGCGAGGCCCCGGATCAGGTCCGGGGCGCGTGCCTCGAAAAACAGAGCTGCGCACGCCCGCCTGGCATGCGTGGCCTCTCGCCAAAGCCTGCCAGGCTTGGCCGAAACCTCTCGTCACGTCGGAATTGGTAGCCCCGGAACCGATCCGTGGCGCGTCACACCAGCTCGCGCGGCACCACGAAATCGAGAACGGATGCCGTGCCATAATCCACCCCGGCCCAGCTCTCGGCCGCGAACTCCGCCACCAGGGTCGCGCCGGTCGGGTAGGGATCAAACTTCGGATGGTCCGGCGCCGTTGCCACCAGCCGCCCGGCAAACGCGCCGATCCCCGGGTTATGCCCGATCAGCAGCACCGACCGGGACTCGGCCTGCCGCAATCGCTCCAGCATCGTCCCGGTATCGGCCAGATACAGCGCCGGTGTGAAGCGCACCGGACAGGCCAGCGCCAGCCCGGCAAAGGTCTCTTGCGTGCGCACCGCATCCGAGCTGAGCGCCACATCCGGCAGATGGCCCTTGGCCCGCAGCCAATTTCCCAGCGCCTCGGCCGACCGCCGGCCGCGGCCGTTCAGCCGCCTTGCGTGATCGCCCTGCCACGGGTCGTCCCAGCTCGATTTCGTGTGGCGCATCAAAATCAGTCGCAGGGTCATGCCGGGTGAAAGCTCCTCATGTGAAAGGCCGATTGCGCCTCCGCCCGCCCGTAGCTCTGCGAAAGGGGACAGGACCGGCGTACAGCGCATCCCCGCGTCATGCAATCCTTGCCCGCAGGGGTGTCCAGATAGCCCTTGCAGCGCGGCACGTCATATGCGCGATCCGGGCCCATCGCCCCCACCGGACAGGCGCTCAGGCAGGGCTTGGCGCAGCGCTCGCAGGGGCAGGGTGGGGCAGGTGGCAGGGCGATCCGCTCGGCCAGCGCCAGCGCACCGCGAAACGACACCATCAGCCCGGCCCGGTCGTGCACCAGGATGCCGGCGGGCGAATTCCAGACCCGCCCCGTGGCCTTGGCCCAGGCGATGAAGGGCGCATAAGGCGGGCCATCCGAGGGGAACACCGCGCGCGCGTCCAGTTCCCGGGCCCAGCCGCCGAGCATCCGTTTCGACCAACGGTCGAGCGGATCGGGCGCGCCGTCGGAAAACTCCGGGCTGGCCTGGAACGCCGGCCAGAAGCCGGGTTCCGCCGGGCCGATCATCAGCAGGGTGGCACAGCCCTCGGGGGCGCCATCCCGTGGCCCTGGATGAAACCCGCCCAGCACCCGCAGGTGCCGCGCCTCGGCCTGCGTCTCTAGCGCTTCGAGAAGGGCAGCCACAGGCTCCACCCCAGTCGCGTCGGCCGTGTGTCCTGCCACTCCAGCCCGATTGTCATGCCGTCGTGCCCGGCCTCGGGCTGGGCCCGGTAGGTGCGGAACAGGCGATCCCAGAGAGAGAGGGAAAAGCCGTAGTTGCTGTCATGTTCGTGACGGTGCACCGAATGGTGCACCCGGTGCATGTCGGGGGTCACCAGCACCTTGCGCAACGCCGCGTCCAAACCCAGCGGCAGGCGCAGGTTGGCGTGGTTGAACATCGCCGTGCCATTGAGCAGCACCTCGAAGATCACCACCGCCCAGGCCGCCGGACCCAGGAGATAGACCAGCCCGATCTTGAGCAGCATCGACAGCGCGATCTCGACCGGGTGAAAACGGATCGCGGTGGTCACGTCGAAATCGACATCGGCATGATGCACCCGGTGCAGCCGCCAGAGCAGCGGCACCTTGTGGGTGATCAGATGTTGCAGCCAGATCGCAAAGTCGAAGATCAGTACCGCCAGCGCCATTTCGAGCCAGAGCGGCCAGCCCAGTTGGTTGAACAGACCCCAGCCCTGCGCCTCGGCATCAAGCGCCGCGCCCACCGCCAGCAGCGGCAGGCCCAGCGCCAGCGCCCGCAGTGCCAGCACATTGGCGATGGAAATCCCCCAGTTGGTCAGCCATCGGCCGCGGCGCGGATGTTTGCGCACGCGGCGCGGTGCCACCGTTTCGAGCGCCGCGAAGAGCAGGAAAAGCCCGCCGAACGCGCCCAGTCTGACAAGTGCTTCATTCTCCATGGCGGCGAATATATGCCATGGGCGGAATGTGACAACTCACGTCTTGGGCACTTCGCGGATCAGCGATCCGGCACCGTGTTCGGTATAGAGCTCGAGCAGGCAGGCATTGGGCGCGCGTCCGTCGAGGATCACCACCGCCCGCACGCCGCGCCCGATGGCGTCGAGCGCGGTTTCGGTCTTGGGGATCATGCCGCCGGCGATCACGCCCTCGGCGGTCATCTCGCGGATCTGCGCCGCCGTCAGTTCGGTCACCACCTCGCCCGCGGCATTCTTGACGCCGGCCACGTCGGTCAGGAGCAGCAACCGGTCGGCCTTGAGCGCGCCGGCGATGGCGCCGGCAGCGGTGTCGCCGTTGATGTTGAAGGTCTCGCCCTTGCGCCCCGCGCCGAGCGGCGCGATCACCGGAATGGTGTTTGACCGGAACATGTCGTGCAGCACCGCGGTGTTGATCCTATCGGGCGTGCCGACAAAGCCCAGGTCGGCATGGGTCTGTTCGCAGACGATCAGATTGGCATCCTTGCCCGAGAGGCCCACGGCCTTGCCACCCTGAGCGTTGATCGCCTGCACGATGCGCTTGTTGACGAGGCCCGAGAGCACCATCTCGACGACTTCCACCGTCGGTTTGTCCGTCACCCGCTTGCCGCCTACGAAGATGCTTTCGATGCCCAGCTTGTCGAGCATCGCGTTGATCATCGGGCCGCCACCATGCACGACCACCGGGTTCACCCCGACCTGCTGCATCAGCACCACGTCGCGGGCAAATTCCTCCATCGCCTCGTCCGAGCCCATGGCGTGCCCGCCAAGCTTGATGACGACGATGGCGTCGGTGTAGCGCTGAAGATACGGCAGTGCCTGGCTCAGCGTGCGAGCCGTGGCGATCCAATCACGGTTCATGTCCTGGGTTCTCATTTTCGGCCCTCTTGAAAGGCTGTTATCACAAGCCGGGGAAACGGGTGCAAGCGGTTTGCGGGAGGCGTGGCCCCGCCCCGGACCCGGCTCCGGGGCCGTTTGGCAAGGGTCGGGGAGGCGGCCGCGGGCCGCTGCGCCCCGCGTCGGGCCGGCGGGGCCTGTGGGGCGCGCGGTCCCTGCGCGGGGGCCGGGACGGGGTGGGCGTCAGATCAGCGTCGCGATGATCGCCCGCAATGTCTCGATACCGTCGCCCTTTTCGGACGAGGTGACCACGATCTCGGGGAAGGCCGCCGGATGCGCCGAGAGCCGCTTGCGCACCTGCGCCATCACCTTGTCGCGTTCTGCCGCCTTGACCTTGTCGGCCTTGGTCAGCACCGCCTGAAAGGTCACCGCGCTCTTGTCGAGCAGGGTCAGGATCTCTTCATCGACCTTTTTCACCCCGTGCCGCGCGTCGATCAGCACGAAGGCCCGGCGCAGCGATTGCCGCCCCGACAGATATTGCTTGAGCAGGCGCTGCCATTTCTCGACCACCGCCAGCGGCGCATTGGCATAGCCATAGCCGGGCAGGTCGACGAGGTAATGACTCTCGGCCAGGGTAAAGAAGTTGATTTCCTGCGTCCGACCCGGGGTGTTCGACGCCCGGGCAATGCCCTTGCGCCCGGTTAGGGCATTGATC
Organism: Marinovum sp. PR37; assembly: GCF_028807375.1. NCBI lineage: Bacteria > Pseudomonadati > Pseudomonadota > Alphaproteobacteria > Rhodobacterales > Roseobacteraceae > Marinovum > Marinovum sp. PR37. The sequence continues at coordinate 60,564 of NZ_JARAML010000005.1, forward strand.
AGAGACGATTTTCCCACGTTCGACCGGCCGGCGAAACAAACCTCGATCCGGTCGTCGGGCGGCAGGCCGGACATGGCCACCACGCCCTTGAGGAAATCTTTCTCGCCGGCAAAGAGCTTGCGGCCCGCCTCGCGGGCAAACGCGTCGGGCTCTTCAGCTATGGGGAAGGGCAGTTGCATCATGCGCGTCCGATCTCGTCACCTACGGCGATCTCGCCGCTTTTCACCACTTCGGCCATCACGCTGAAATCGCGATGCCCCCAGGCCTCGAGCGTGCCCAGAATATCCGCGTCCCGGGCCCCGGTCTCGGGGTTGGCATGGGTCATAAGACAGCGCCCGGTGCGCTCGCGCGGGATCACCACGGCGCTGCCGATCCGGACCTCGCGGTCGATCCAGTCGAATTCCTCCCAGGGCGCCAAGCCGTCAAACCAGAGGTTTCCGCGCCAGCGATGGATCGACAGTTCCCGGCCCAGCTTCTGCGACACTGCCCGGTGCGACGAGTGGTTGCAGAGTGTCACCGAGGCGAAATCGCTGTCGGTCATCGCCCGCGCCTCGGCCCGTACCACCCGGTCCGACGCGGCCCGGCCCTCGGGCATCAGCGGCCGCGTCCAGTCGATCAGCCGCGCGCCTTCGTCATCGGGGCGAAATCTCAACTGGCCCAGCTCGGGGTGGGCCAGCGTCACCCGGGCGTCGGCTTCGTCGAGCGCGGCGGTCATTGCCTGCAAGCCGGGCACCTTGGCGCCGCGGGTGAAATTGCGGCAGGGCACCCAATCCGAGCCATCGGCATCCGAGGCTTCGTGCGCCACTGCCCAATGCCGGTCCCAGGGCAGGGATTGGCCTTCGGTCAAAGTGACGCGAGCCACGGCCTCCCGGCCGTGGCTCTTGATCGGATACCGCAGGATATCGGTGATCCTGCCGGTCATTTCTTGGCGGCTTCCGCGGCCTTCTTCTTGTTGCGGCCGGTGATATTGCCGAACAGGTCCGGCTTGTACCCATGGCTGCGCATGATCAGATACTGCTGGATGAAGGTGATCGTGTTGTTGGCGATCCAGTAGACCACGAGTCCGCTGGCAAAACTGCCCAGCATGAACATGAAGACCCAGGGCATCCAGGCAAAGATCATCTGCTGCGTCGGATCGGTGGGCGCCGGGTTCAGCTTTTGTTGCAGCCACATCGAGACGCCCAGAAGCAGCGGCAGGATACCGATGAAGATCAGCGCGAGGATGGTGCCCGGCTCGGGCGCGGCCCAGGGCAGCAGGCCCCAGAGGTTGTAGAGCGACGACGGGTCGGGCGCCGACAGGTCGTCGATCCAGCCGATCCAGGGCGCGTGGCGCAGCTCGAGCGTGACGAAGATCACCTTGTAGAGCGAGAAGAAGATCGGGATCTGCAACAGCAGCGGCAGACAGCCCGAGGCCGGATTGACCTTTTCCTTCTTGTAAAGGCCCATCATCTCCTGCTGGAGCTTTTGGCGGTCGTCGCCGGCGCGCTCCTTGATCTTCTCCATCTCCGGCTGAAGCTCGCGCATCTTGGCCATCGAGGCATAGGATTTGTAGGCCAGCGGAAAGAGCACGGCCTTGATGATCAGGGTGAGCGCGATGATCGCCCAGCCCATGTTGCCGATCAGCTGGTTGAGCCAGTGCAACAGGGCAAAGATCGGCTTGGTCAGGAAGAAGAACCAGCCCCAGTCGATCGAGTCGATAAAGCCCTCGACGCCCTCGGCCTCGTATTCGCGGATGGTTTCCCATTCCTTGGCGCCGGCAAAGAGCTGGGTGGTGACCTCGGCGCTGGCGCCGGGCGCCAGGCTCTGGGTCGGCAGGACGGCCTCGGTCTGGTAGATGTTGCGGCGCGGGTCGTATTTCGCGGCGGCGCGAAACGCCTCGCCGGGCGCGGGCACCAAGGTCGCCATCCAGTAATGGTCGGTAAAGCCGATCCAGCCGTTCTCGGTGACCTGCATGACCTCGGCCGGCACACCTTCGCGGGCATCGACGTCGAAATCGGTCATGTCGTCATAGTCGATCTCGGCCAGCTCGCCATCGGCCATGGCGACAACGCCCTCGTGCAGGACAAAGAAGTTCTTCAGGTCCGCCGGCTCGCCGTGCCGCGCCAGAATGCCGTAGGGGGCCAGCGAAACGGTGCCTTCGGTGGTGTTTTCCACGCTCTGGGTGATGGTGAACATATAGTCCGCATCCACCGCGATCTGGCGGGTAAACCGCAGGCCGGCGTCATTGTCCCAGGTCAGGGTGACCGGGGTGTCCTGAGTCAGGGTCGCATCGCCGGCGATCTGCCATTCGGTGTTGGGGCCGGGCACATCCTCGATGGCGAGCCCCTGGCCGGGAGCCCAGCCGTGCAGTGCATAATAGGCGCCGGCGGTGCCCACCGGCCGCAGCAAAGAGACGATCGGCGCATCGGGCTCGGTGGATTCGCGGTAGTCCTTGAGCGCCAGGGTGTCGATCCGCCCGCCTTGGGTCGAGATGCTGCCCGACAGGCGCGGGGTCTCGATCGCGATGCGCGGCGCGTCGGCGGGGCCGGCGGCGGTCTCTTCGGTCGCCGGCGTGCCGCCGGGGGTGTCAGCCACGCCGGGGGTGGCGGCGACATCGCCGGGGGCCGCCGTTTCCTCGGTCACCGCCGGGGCCGGCTCGATCGCCTCCGGCTCTGGCGGTGGGAACAGCACGAACCAGATCAGGATCACGACGAAGCTGAGCGCAGTTGCGAGGATGAGGTTCTTGTTCTGATCGTCCATAGGGGACCGCCACCTGTCACTAGGGTATCGTGCCGGGTTCAACCCTTGCGCGGCCCAAAGGTCAAGGGCAGAGTGGCACATTCCCTTGCGGTGCGGCCATTCGGGGCACCCCCGAAGGGACGGCGGGCGCCGGGCGGGAGGCGTGTCAAAGGCCTTTGACGGCCGGTTCAGGGGCTCTTGCGCCGGGCCGGTCCGCGCAGGGGGGTGATCTCGGGCGGCGGGGCGATCCGCGCATTGTGATCGGTGATCCAGGCCGCCAGGTTCTCGGCCGGCATCGGCACGGCGATGCCGAAGCCCTGCACATGACCGCAGCCCATCTGCGACAGCAGGGCGTTCTCGCCCAGCGTCTCGACGCCTTCGGCCAGGGTGTCGAGGCCCAGTTTCTCGGCCATAGACAGGATCATCGTCACCATCCGCCGCTGCTCGGGGTCGGTGTCACATCTGACAATGAAGGAGCGGTCGATCTTGAGCCGGTCGATGGCGAATCGCCGCAGGCTGGTGATCGAGGCATGGCCGGTGCCGAAATCGTCGAGGTCGATGGCGCAGCCCAGGGCCGCCAGATCGGCGATATTGCGCGCGACGATGTCATCCGGGGTGCCGGCCACCACATGTTCGAGGATCTCGATCGTCAGCCGGTCGGGGGCCAGGTTGAAACGGTCGATCTCCCAGCGCAGGCGCTGGCCGAGCTTGGGGTTGCGCAGCTCGGTCTCGGTAAAGTTCACCCCCACTTGCGGAATGTCGAAGCCGTCGCGATCAAGATCGCGCAGCGTGGAGAGGGCATGAAACAGGATCACCTCGCCCAGCCGCTCCATCAGGCCGGCGGCCTCGAGCGCGGGCAGGAAATCGGCCGGCGGGATCAGCCCGCGCGCCGGGTGGCGCCAGCGGGCCAGCGCCTCGATACCGGAAATCCGGCCGGTCTCGGTACTGATCTGCGGCTGATACCAGGCGCAGATCTGGCCGTCGTCCAACGCCCGCGCCACCTCGTCCCGCAGTGCCACGCGCTGAATGCGGTTGCGCTGAAGGTCGGGGGAAAAGGCGCGGATCGCGCCGGGCCCGTGGCGCCGGGCCTCATCCAGCGCGGCCACCGTGGCCTCGATCAGCCCGGCGCCGCTCTGGTCCGGCGCGCGGGCGGCGAGGCAGAAGCCGAGGCAGGCCGAGATATAGACCGGCGCGCGGTCGATCCTGACAGGCTCTTCGAGTTCGGCCTGCAAGCGTGCCGCCATCTGAACCGCGGTTTCGATGTCGATCCGCCGCAGCGGCGACAGCACGACGCCGATCCGCCAGTCGCCCAGCCGTACGAAGCTGTCGGAACCGCGCATCGCCGTGCGCAGCCGCGCCGCCAGCGTATCGGCCACCCGGTCGCAGGCCTCGCCGCCGAATCGCTCGGTCAGTTCGGCGCTGTCATCGACCTCGATCATGAAACAGACGGTGGTGTGGCCGGTGCTGCGGCAGTCGGCCAGAAGCGCCTCGAGCCTTTCGGCAAACCCCTCCTTGAGGCGCAGCCCGGTAACCGGATCGGTGCGCGCGGCGGGCCGCCCGGCGCGGCCGATCAGCACCGCCAGCCAGACCAGGGGCACGCCGATCGCCAGAAGGGCCAGAACCGGTTCGCCGCCAAGCCAGAACCCGCCCAGGGCCAGCGCCGGAAACATCGCCGGCAACAGCGGGCTGGCCGTCACATCATTCAGAACGCGCTGCGTGGCGCGCGCCATTCGCGGCTTGGAAACCGACATGGGCAATCCGTCCGAGCTTGTCTTGTCCGAGCTTCAGACTTAGCCGCGAGGGTTCACTCATGCGTTAACGCAAGTCAGGAACATTCCCGGAACTTGTTTCGAATTGTTCCGAATTTCGCATCAACCCGGTAAAATCGAACAACCCCGAATCAAGCAGATGCGAGGGCCGCGCGTTCATCAGCGCGCGAAACATCACCTGCCGCCGGCCCGGGCTGTTGCGTTCCCATCCGTCGAGGATCTGCTTGACCTGCTGGCGCTGCAACCCGTCCTGCGAGCCGCAGAGGTCGCAGGGAATGATGGGATAATTCAACGCCTTGGCAAATTTCTCGCAATCGGCCTCGGCAACAAAGGACAGCGGACGATAGACAAAGAGATCGCCCTCTTCGTTGACCAGCTTCGGCGGCATGGTCGCCAGGCGGCCGCCGTGAAACAAGTTCATGAAGAAGGTTTCGAGGATGTCGTCGCGATGATGGCCGAGCACCACGGCAGAACAGCCCTCTTCCCGCGCGATCCGGTAAAGATTGCCGCGCCGAAGCCGCGAGCAGAGCGCGCAATAGGTCCGCCCGGCCGGCACCTTGTCCTTTACGATGGAATAGGTGTCCTGATATTCGATCCGATGCGGAACCCCCATCTTTTCAAGGAATTCCGGCAGCACGGTCGCCGGGAAATTCGGCTGGCCCTGATCGAGGTTGCAGGCCAGAAGCTCGACCGGAAGAAGCCCGCGCCACTTCAGCTCGTGCAGCACCGCCAGCAGGGTATAACTGTCCTTGCCGCCGGAGAGGCAGACCAGCCATTTTGCGCCGCGCTCGACCATGCCGAATTGCTCGACCGCTTCGCGGGTCTGGCGCACGATTCGCTTGCGCAGCTTCTTGAACTCCGTCGAAGACGGGGCATCGGCAAAGAGCGGGTGAATGTCATCGGTGTTGTCGAACATGGGGCGGGTTTAGGCCTGCTGTCGCGGCGTGGCAAGCACCATGCTCAGGCCTTGAGCCTGGTGCCCCTGCGCAACATGTTCCAGGCCACCGCGGCCACCGCCACAACCGAAACCAGCGAGATCACCAGCCCCAGCGCCGGGGCGCTGTCCGACACGCCGATCATGCCGAACCGCACGCCGTCGATCAGATAGAACATCGGATTGAAGCGGGTGATCTCGTGCAGCACCGGCGGCAGCGCCTCGACCGAGTAGAAGGTGCCCGACAGAAAGGCCAGCGGGGTGACGATGAAATTGGTGATCGCCGCCATCTGGTCGAACTTCTGCGCATAGATCCCGGCGATGATCCCGAGGCCCGACAGGAAGGCTGCGCCCAGCACCCCGAAACACAAGGCCCAGAGCGGATGCGCCACGCCCAGCCCGAGCACCAGCCAGAGCCCGGCGGCGATCACTAGCGCCACCACCATGCCGCGCGCCACGCCGCCGGCGAAATAGCCCAGCACCAGTTCCATCGGCGACAGCGGTGGCATCAGCGTATCGACGATATTGCCCTGCACCTTGGAAATCATGATCGAGGAGGAGGTATTGGCAAAGGCGTTCTGGATCACCGTCATCATCAGGATCCCCGGCGCGATGAAATGGGTAAAGGGCACGCCCATCACATCGCCGCGCCGGGGGCCGATGGCGATCGAGAAAATCAGCAGGAACAGCCCCGCCGTCACCAGCGGCGCCAGAAGCGTCTGGGTCCAGACCGCCAGAAAGCGCTGGATCTCGCGCTGGCAGAGCGTCGCCAGCCCCAGCCAGTTCACCCGGCCAAAGCGGCGCATGCCCATCTCGGGGGTGGTTCCGGCCTGCATCGTCTCGCTCATGGCTGCCTCCTGCTTGCGATTCGCGGCCTTGTAACTCAGCCACCAGTGATTAAAATAGGCGCCACACAGAAATTCCCAGAGCGGCCCGCTGTCGAGGCCGCTTTTTCTCGTAAGGATGATCCATGGCCTGGACCGATGAACGCGTCGAATTGCTCAAGAAAATGTGGGGCGAAGGGCAGTCCGCAAGCCAGATCGCCAAGGAGCTGGGCGGCGTGACGCGCAATGCGGTGATAGGCAAGGTGCATCGCCTCGGCCTGTCCAACCGCGCCGGCGCCGGCACGGGCGCCGCGGCCAAGCCCGAGCCCGCCAAGGCACCGAAACCCGAAGCCAAGCCCAAGCCCGCCCCCAAGGCCGACACCCGGCCCAAGGCCGAACCGGTCCCCGCCACCGAAGAGCCCGCGGTGGCCAAGTCCGCGACCCCGGCGCGCCGTCAGATCATTCCGGCCGGCCAGCCGCTGCCGCCGCAGCCCTCGGCCAACGAGATCAGCCCCGAGGCGCTTGCCAAGGTCAGCGAGATCGAGAAGAAGGCCAAGCGGCTGTCGCTGATGGAGTTGACCGAACGCACCTGCAAATGGCCGGTGGGCGATCCCGCGACCGAGGATTTCTGGTTCTGCGGCCTGCCGGTGCAGCAGGGCAAACCCTATTGCGAGGCGCATGTCGGCGTGGCCTTTCAGCCGATGTCCTCGCGCCGCGACCGTCGGCGCTAGCGCGTGACTGCCCCGGGTGAGGTTGCAGGACGGCGCCGGGCGTTTGGCCCTTCGCGTCCCGGACCTGATCCGGGACCTCCCGGCCCGAAGCCCCGCATCCGGCCTGCCGGCGCCGCGCGCCCGATCCCGTCGCAGGGGCCCCGGATCAGGTCCGGGGCGTGCGCCGCCCCGATCCCGGCACCGGCTCTGCCCAACATCGGCTGGACCTCCGCGCCGGCAGGCAATAGCCTGACGGCCGACTTCTGCTCAGGACAGGAAAGACCGCGATCATGAGCGATCCGCAGCAGCCCGCCTATCAGGTTCTGGCCCGCAAGTACCGGCCCGAGACCTTTGCCGATCTGGTCGGGCAGGGCGCCATGGTGCGCACCCTCAAGAACGCCTTCGAGACCGGCCGCATCGCCCAAGCCTTCATGATGACCGGCATCCGCGGCACCGGCAAGACGACGACGGCGCGGATCATTGCCAAGGGAATGAACTGCATCGGCCCCGACGGCCAGGGCGCGCCCACCACCGAGCCCTGCGGCCAGTGCGAACACTGCCTGGCGATTTCCGAGGGCCGGCACGTCGATGTGCTGGAAATGGACGCCGCCTCGAACACCGGCGTCGATGACATCCGTTCCACGGTGATCGACTCGGTGGCCTATGCGCCCTCGGCCGCGCGCTACAAGGTCTACATCATCGACGAAGTGCACATGCTGTCGAAATCGGCCTTCAACGCATTGCTGAAGACGCTCGAGGAACCGCCCGCGCATGTAAAGTTCATCTTTGCCACCACCGAGATCCGCAAGGTGCCGGTGACGGTGCTGTCGCGCTGCCAGCGCTTCGACCTGCGCCGGATCGAGCCCGAGGACATGATCGGCCTGCTGCGCCGCATCGCCACCGCCGAGACCGCCGAGATCGCCGAGGATGCGCTGGCGCTGATCACCCGCGCCGCCGAAGGCTCGGCACGCGACGCCACCTCGCTGCTCGACCAGGCGATCAGCCACGGGGCAGGCGAGACAACCGCCGAACAGGTGCGCGCCATGCTGGGCTTGGCCGACCGCGGCCGGGTGATGGATCTCTTCGATCTGGTGATGAAAGGCGACGCCGCCGGCGCGCTGGCCGAGCTCTCGGCGCAATATGCCGATGGCGCCGATCCGATGGCGGTGCTGCGCGACCTGGCCGAGGTGACCCATTGGATCTCGGTGGTCAAGATCACGCCGGATGCCGCCGAAGACCCGACCATCGCCCCCGACGAACGCGCCCGTGGCCAGCAGATGGCGGCCGACCTGCCGATGCGCGCGCTCAGCCGCATGTGGCAGATGTTGCTCAAGGCGATCGAGGAGGTGGCGCTGGCGCCCAATGCGATGATGGCGGCCGAGATGGCGCTGATTCGGCTGACCCATGTCGCCGACCTGCCCAGCCCCGAGGAACTGGTGCGCAAGCTGGGCGAGGCCCCGGTTTCCCCCCCGCCCTCGGGCGGGGGCGGCGTGCCGACAGCCGGCAACGCCCGGACCGGTGCGCAGGGCCAGGCCATGCCCCGCGCCACCCATCCCGGCCCGTCCGGCCCCTCGGCCGCCGGCGGCAGCGCCGTCGTGGCCCTGGCCGCCGACCAGGCACTGGCGCGCTATCCGAGCTTCGAACATGTGATCGAGCTGATCCGCTCCAACCGCGACGTCAAGCTGCTGGTCGAGGTCGAGGCCGGCGTGCGCCTTGCCGCCTATCAGCCCGGCCGGATCGAATTCACCCCGGCCGAGGGCGCCGCCCCCGACCTCGCCCAGCGTCTCGGCACCGCGCTGCAACGCTGGACCGGCAATCGCTGGGCGGTGACCCTGGTCAATGGCGCCAAGACGCCCACCATCGTCGAGACCCGCGACGCCGACCGCCTGGCACTCGAGGCCAAGGCCGGCGAACACCCGCTGGTGCAGGCCGCGCTAGCCACCTTTCCCAAGGCCCGGATCACCGCGATCCACACCGCCCAGGCGGCCGAGGCCGAAGCCCAGGCCGAGGCCTTGCAGGAGGTCGAGGACGAATGGGATCCCTTCGAGGAAGACTGACCCCCGCCGCCGGGGACCGATCCTGGAATTCTTTTGTTTGAAACTACGGCGGGGGAGGCCGCAGGCCGGGGGCAGAGCCCCCAGCTCTGTCGCAAACCCCCGGACGCCGCGGCCCGGCCCCTTGTCGCCGCCGGTCGCGCCCCGTATCTAACCCCCAAGCACACAGATGAGGAGCTCCCGATGTTCAAAGGTCTTGGCAATCTCGGCGACATGGCCGGGATGATGAAGAAGGCGCAGCAGATGCAGACCCGCATGGCCGAACTGCAAGACAACCTGCATTCGATGACGGTCACCGGCGAAAGCGGCGCAGGTCTGGTCAAGGCCACGGCCTCGGCCAAGGGCGAACTCAAGGGGCTCGACATCGATCCGTCGATCTTCAACGGCGATGACAAGGAAGTGGTCGAAGACCTGATCCTCGCCGCCATCAAGGACGCCCAGCAGCGCGCCACCCAGAAGGCCGAGGACGAGATGTCCAAGCTGACCGAGGAAATGGGCCTGCCCAAAGACATGAAACTGCCGTTCTGAGGCGATGACGGGCCGGGGCGTCATTCTGGGGCTGGCGGCGGCGCCGCTGCTGGGCGGCGGCGCGGCGCAAGCGCAGGACTGGGCCGATCACGCGCTCTGTAGCCCGGTCGAACCAGCGCTGCATGCCGGGGCGTTCGCGCCGGCCGATCTGGCCGGGCTCCGGGCGGCCGCGGCGGCGATCCCGCATGGCACCGGGCGGTTCTGGCGGGTGGTGGCCCCCTCGGGCGCGGTGTCGCATCTCTGGGGCACGATGCATTCCGCCGATCCCAGCATCCTCGCGCTGCCCGACCTGGTCGAGCAGCGCATTGCCGAGGCCCGGATCGTGGCCCTCGAGATCGATCCGGTCCTGCCCTCGCGCGCCGCCTTTGACGCCCGGCGGGTCAGGCGCGATTGGTACCGTCAGGACCGGCTCGACGGGCCGCCGGCGGGGCTGCATCCCGCGGTGCTGGACTGGATCCGTCAGCGCACCGAAGGGCTGGGCTGGGGGCGTGGCGCGCCCGAACGGCTGACCCCCGGCGCTCTGGCCGAGGTGCTCCTCTCCGATCCCTGCGATGATTTTTCCGCCGGCGTGCTGCCGGTTCAGGACGGCCGTATCCAGATGCTGGGGCTGATCGGCGGCGCCACGATCGCCCCGCTGGAGCCGCGGGAGCGCATCCGCCAGTACCTCGACAGCCCCGGCAACGCGGAATTCGCGGTGGATTTCCTCAATGTCTACGGCGCCTATCTCGACCCCGGCACCAGCCGCGCAGAACGGGCCACCCGCATGGCGCTGTATCTCGCCGGCGAACTCGGCTTGATGCTGGCCTGGGACAAGGCCGTCGTGAGTGCGGTTCTGGAGGATGGTGGCGCCACCCTCGCGCGGGTCAACCGCGTGTTGCTCGACGCCCGCAATCAGGCCTTCATCGATACCGCGCGCGCCGACCTGGCCGAGGGCGGGGTGTTTCTGGCGGTCGGCAGCTTTCACCTGCCGGGGCAGGCCGGGCTGATCGCGCGGCTGCGGCGCCAGGGGTTCACCGTCACCCGCATTCCGCTGCCCGGCGAGGCCGCCCCATGACCGCCACCCGCGACATCGATGCGCTGATCGAGCTGATGGCCAAGCTGCCCGGTCTCGGCCCGCGTTCGGCGCGCCGCGCGGTGCTGCACCTGATCCGCAAGCGCGGCCTGTTGATGACGCCGCTGGCCGACCTGATGAGCGAGGTTGCCGCCTCGGCCCGGGAATGCCTGAACTGCGGCAATATCGGCACCACCGACATCTGCGACATCTGCGAAAGCGAGAAACGCGGCAACGGCATGATCTGCGTGGTCGAGGACGTGGCCGATCTCTGGGCGATGGAGCGCTCGGGCGTCTTCCGCGGCCGCTACCACGTGCTGGGTGGTACGCTCTCGGCGCTTGATGGCGTCGGCCCCGAGGACCTCTCGATCCCGCGGCTGGTGGACCGGATCTCGGCCGAAAGCGTCACCGAGGTGATCCTTGCGCTCAATGCCACCATCGACGGCCAGACCACCGCGCATTACATCGCCGACCAGCTCGAGGGCCGGGTGACGCTGACCTCGCTCGCCCAGGGCGTGCCGATCGGCGGCGAACTCGATTACCTCGACGACGGCACCATCACCGCCGCGCTGAACGCCCGCAAGAGCCTGTAACCCGGCCCGGGGCCGCGCCGAGGCCGCATGCCGAACCCCGCTGGCGCTTGCGTTGTGGGCGCGAGGTCCCGGGGCAGGCCCGGGACGCGCGGGCAAGGCCACGCCCCCCGCTTCGCGCAATGCCCGCAAGAGCCTGTCACCCGCCCCGGCCGCCGCGCCAGGGCCGCTTGCCGAACCGCGCCGGCGCTTGCGTTGTGAGTGCGGGGTCCCGGGTCAGGCCCGGGACGCGCGGGGCAAGGCCACGCCCCCCGCTTCGCGCAACACCCGCAACAGCCTGTCACCCGCCCCGGCCGCCGCGCCGGGGCCTCTTGCCGAACTGCGCCGGCGCTTGCATTGTGAGCGCGAGGTCCCGGGGCAGGCCCGGGACGCGCGGGGCAAGAGGCAAGGCCACGCCCCCTGCTTCGCGGAACAACCGCAAGAGCCTGTCGCCCGCCCCGGCCGCCGCGCCGGGGCCTCTTGCCTTACTGCGCCGGCGCTTGCGTTGTGAGCGCGGGGTCCCGGGGCAGGCCCGGGACGCGAAGCGCCGGAAACCTCAGCTCTTCTTGCCGATCCGCGGCTCTTCGCCCTTCAGGATACGCCGGATGTTGGCGTGGTGGCGCCCCCAGACGATCGCCGCCAGAACCAGGCAGAGCGCCACCATCGACGGATAGCCCAGCCCCCAGGCCCAGGCCGGCGCCAGCGCCGCCGCCAGCAGCGCCGAGGCCGAGGAGATCCGCGTCAGCGCCGCGCCCGCCGCCCAGGTGGCGCAGGCCGCCAGCCCCAGCGGAAAGGCCAGACCGAGCAGCAACCCGAGGAATGTGGCGACGCCCTTGCCGCCCTTGAACCCCAGCCAGATGGGGAAACAATGGCCGAGAAAGGCCATGAGACCGGCCAGTTGCGCCGCATCTTCCGCCGCCAGCCAGCGGGCGATCAGCACCGCGATCGCCCCCTTGAAACTGTCGAGGATCAGCGTCGCCAGCGCCGCCGGCCTGTTGCCGGTGCGCAGCACATTGGTCGCGCCGATGTTGCCCGAGCCGATCTTGCGCAGATCGCCCAGACCCAGCAGGCGGGCGATCACCAGGCCAAAGGGCACCGAGCCCAGCAGATAGCCGATCAGCGCCCAGAGCAGCAGCCCGGCAAGGGTGGTTTCCAGGACCGGCATCAGGGCTCTCCGTAGACGCGGGCGCCGGCCACGAAGGTGGCCAGCACGCGGCCCTGCATGCGGGCGCCGTCAAAGGGGGTGTTCTTGGATTTCGAGTGCAGCTTGAAGCGGTCGAGCACAAAGGGCGCATGGGCATCGAACAGCACCAGGTCGGCCGGTGCCCCGGCGGCAAGCCGGCCGGCAGCGAGGCCCAGGCGCCGCGCCGGGGCGAGGCTGAGTGCCCGGAACAGCTGCGGCAGGGTCAGCGCCTCGGCGTGAAAGAGCCGGAGCGCCGCCGGCAACAGGGTTTCCAGCGCCACCGCGCCGGCGGCCGCCTCTTCGAAGGGCAGGCGCTTGCTTTCCTCGTCCTGCGGCGTGTGCATCGAACAGATCACGTCGATCAGCCCGTCGCGCAGCGCTTCGATCATCGCCTGACGGTCGTCCTCGGCCCTAAGCGGCGGCTTGACCTTGAAGAAGGTGCGGTAATCGGCGACGTCCATCTCGTTCAGTGTCAGGTGATGGATCGAGATGCCGGCGGTGACGTCGAGCCCGTTGCGCTTGGCGCGTTGCAGCGCGGGCAGGGCGCGGGCGGTGGTGATCTGGTCGAAATGCGCCCGCACGCCGGTCATCTCGATCAGCGCGATGTCGCGGTCGAGGCCCATGCGCTCGGCCATCGCCGAGACCGCCGGCAACCCGCGCAAAGAGGCGAATTTTCCCGAGGTGGCCACCGCGCCGTCCGAGAGCACCGGTTCCTGCGGATGCAGCATGACCAGCGCGTCGAGCGAGCGGGCATACGTGAGCGCCCGGCTCAGCACCTTGGTGTTGCGGGTGACGGCATCGCAATCGGAGAACGCCACCGCGCCCGCGTCGAGCAGAAAGCCGATCTCGGCCATCTCGCGGCCCTGCCGGCCCTTGGTCAGCGCCGCCATGTGGCGGACATGCACCGATGCATCGGCCTGGGCGCGGCGAGCAACGAATTCGAGGCTCTCGGGGCTGTCGATGGCCTGCGTGGTGTCGGGGCGGGTGATCATCGTGGTCACGCCGCCGGCCGCCGCGGCCCGGCCAGCAGAGGCATAGCTCTCCTTGTGGCGCTCGCCCGGCTCGCAGACCTTGACGCCGATGTCGACGATCCCCGGTGCCAGGCATTTGCCCCGACAGTCCAGCACCTGCTCGATGCCCTGCGGCGCCGCGCCGTTGCCGCTGGCCGCGATCACCCCGTCACGGATGTGCAGCCAGCCGGGGGCATCACTGTCGGCTTCGGGGTCGATCAGCCGGGCGTGTGTCAGCAACAGGTCGGTCATCGCCTCACCCCGCGATCCAGATCATCACGCCGACCAGCGCAAACATCACCAGAAGCGCCACCGTGGCGACGCGGCCCGACATCTTGGGGTCCTTGGGTTCCTGCATCAGGCATCCTTTGCATGCGTGTCATTTGCTGCGCCGCCAAGCGGCTGTCAGGCCAGCGCCCAGAGCACCACGCCCAGCACCGCCATCGTCACCACGAGGCCGATGATCAGGCCGGGCCGCATCATCCGCGCCGCGGCGGCGGGCGGCGGCGGAGCGGCCGGCGGGGCCTCCGGTTCCGGCGGCCTGGCGCTCTCGGCGCGGGGTTTTTCCAGCGGTACCGGGTCGCGCGCCTCGCCGAAGGTGGCGATCCAGCGCAGCGGATGGGTGACGCGCAACTGCTGGCCGATCCGTTCGAAGGCGGCCGAGCGCATCACCATCACCCGCCCCTTGACCCGTTCGAGCTGGGCGCGGATCGGCGCCAGTTCCTCGTCGGGGATGCCATGGCCCTCGGCCAGGTAATCGGCCAGCGGCAGGCCGGAGAGGTCGTTCATGTCGAACAGATCGATATGGTCGGGATCGAGCGCGATGGCGCCGGTCTTCTGCTGGAGCGCGCGGGCCTCGTCATCAAGCAGGATCTGCGCCTCGTCGAGCGGCAGATCGACGGTAAAGACCCGCACCAGACCGTGTTCGTCCGAGGGTATTTCGAGGACGTCGCTCATGCCATGATCCCTTCTGTCGTGGTGGTGGCCGTCCTGTTGCGGACCAGCAGGTCCATCGCCGCCATGCGCACGGCCACGCCCATCTCGACCTGTTCCTGAATGACCGAGCGGTTGATGTCATCGGCGATCTCGCCGTCGATCTCGACGCCGCGGTTCATCGGGCCGGGGTGCATGACGATGGCGTCGGGTTTCGCATGGCTCAGCTTTTCGGCATCGAGCCCGTATCGGTGGTAATATTCCCGCTCGGAAGGGATGAAACCGCCGTCCATCCGCTCTTTCTGAAGCCGCAGCATCATCACCACATCGACATCCCTGAGACCTTCGCGCATGTCGTCATGGACCTCGACGCCGAAGTCGGCGATGCCGGCGGGCAGCAGGGTCGGCGGCCCCACCAGACGCACGCGGTTTTCCATCTTGCCGAGCAGCAGGATGTTGGAGCGCGCGACGCGGGAATGCGCGATGTCGCCGCAGATCGCGATATTGAGCCGGTGCAGCCGGCCCTTGGCCCGGCGGATGGTCAGCGCGTCCAGGAGCGCCTGCGTCGGGTGTTCGTGCCGCCCGTCGCCGGCGTTGAGCACCGCGCAATTGACCTTCTGCGCCAGCAGGTCCACCGCGCCGGAATGCGGATGGCGCACCACCAGAAGGTCGGGATGCATGGCGTTCAGCGTCAGCGCGGTGTCGATCAGCGTCTCGCCCTTCTTGATCGACGAGGCCTGCATCGCCATGTTCATCACATCGGCGCCAAGCCTCTGACCGGCCAGTTCGAAAGAGGCCTGGGTGCGGGTGGAATTCTCGAAGAACATGTTGATCTGGCTGCGCCCGGCCAGGGCGTCGCCGTGCCGTTTGCCGCGATTGAGCCGGACATAATCGTCGGCCAGATCGAGGAGCGTGGTGATCTCGGACGGGTGGAGCGGCTCGATGCCGAGAAGATGGCGCTGGGTAAAGGTCATGACCTGCTCCGGTTCGGGTTGGCTGCGGTTATAGGAGCGGGGGCGGATGCGTTCAATGGGGGCGCCTTGGGCTGGCGTCGGAATTGCGTATTTGTCAAAGAGAAGAAGCAGGGGCGGGTTTATTCGGACGTTTTCATTCGGGGGCCGGGCGGGATAGGATCGCGGTGATGGATTATTTCGAACACATGAGCCTGCGGGCGGCGCTGGACTGGCAGATCGAGGCCGGGGTGCTCGACACCATCGGCGAGGAGCCAGTCGACCGCTATGCCGTGCCCGCCGCGCCCGCGCAGCCCAAGCGGGCCGCAGTCGCTGGCGCCGCGCCGGCACAGCTCGCGGCGCCGGTCCGGGCCGATCCGGTGGCCGAGGCGCAGCGGATGGCGGCGGCCGCGCAGGATCTGGCCGGGCTTCAGGCGGCGATGGCGGCCTTTGACCATTGCGATCTCAAACGCGGCGCGCGCAATCTGGTGTTTTCCGACGGTGTGCCGGGGGCGCGGGTGATGATCGTGGGCGAGGCGCCGGGCCGCGACGAGGACCGGCAGGGCAAGCCATTTGTCGGCCGCGCCGGGCAGTTTCTCGACCGGATGCTGGCCGCCATCGGGCTGAGCCGCGACAGTTCGGTCTATATCACCAATGTATTGCCCTGGCGGCCGCCGCAGAACCGCGATCCCCTGCCTGCCGAGATAGCCATGATGCGGCCCTTCGTGGCGCGGCACGTGGCGCTGGCGCAGCCCGAATTTCTGGTGCTGATGGGCAATATCTCCTGTGACGCGGGCCTGGGCAAACGCGGCATCACCCGGCTGCGCGGCAGCTGGGCCGAAGCCTATGACACGCCCGCCCTGCCGATGTTCCACCCGGCCTATCTGCTGCGCCAGCCGCATCTCAAGCGCGAGGCCTGGGCCGATCTTCTGTCCCTCAAGGCCCGCCTCGGCTGAGCCAAAGACCTGCGAGACCCCATGCGCCCCATCGACGACAGCCGAGACTTCATTCCCGTCCGCATCGCCGTCCTGACGGTGAGCGACAGCCGCTCGCTGACCGAGGACCGCTCCGGCGATGTCCTTGCCGCCCGGATCGAGGCGGCGGGGCATGTGGTGGCCTGTCGCAGGATCCTGCCGGATGAACGGGCGGAGATCGCGGCGCTGCTGCGCGACTGGAGCCGAGATGCAGAGGTCGATGTGGTGATCACCACCGGCGGCACCGGGCTGACCGGGCGCGACGTGACGGTCGAGGCACACCGCGATGTCTATGAAAAGGAGATCGAGGCTTTCGGCACGGTCTTCACCCATGTCTCGATGGCCAAGATCGGCACCTCCGCCGTGCAGAGCCGCGCCACCGGCGGGGTGGCGAACGGAACCTACATGTTTGCGCTGCCCGGCTCTCCGGGGGCCTGCAAGGACGCCTGGGATGAAATTCTGGCCTATCAGCTCGATTACCGGCACCGTCCCTGTAACTTTGTCGAGATTTTGCCGCGATTGACCGAGCATCAGCGACGGAAATAGCGGATAAGTCCGTATCACTGCCGAAGCGGTGCGTCCGGCGGCGCCGGAACGCCGCCGGCGACTTGTGTTCAACGATCAGGGGATGTCGCGCATGCGGTTCCTACGCCAGAGCCTGACCGGTCTGTTTCTGCTGTCGCTGACGCTGGGCCTTCTGGTCTATGCCGGCCTGCTGGTGCGCGAGGCCGTCGAGGCGCGGATGAGCCAGGAGCGGCGGGTGCCGGAGGCGCGCGAACGGGTGTTTGCCGTCAATGTGGTCGAGGCCGCACCGCAGACCGTGACCCCGGTGCTCACCGCCTTTGGCGAGGTGCAGAGCCGCCGTGCGCTCGAGGTGCGTGCCGCCAGCGCCGGCAAGATCGTCGAACTGGCCGAGACCTTCGAGGAAGGCGGCCAGGTGCGCGCGGGCGAATTGCTGGTGCAGATCGATCCCGGCGATGCCGAACTGGCGCTGAGCCGGGTGCAATCCGACATTCTCGATGCCCGGGCCGAACAGGCCGAGGCCGAGGCTGCGCTGCTGTTGGCGCGGGACGAGCTGCACTCGGCCGAGGAACAGGCGGCGTTGCGCGAAAAGGCCTATGATCGGCAGCGCGACCTGCTGAGCCGTGGCGTCGGCACCGCGGCCAGCGTCGAGACCGCCGAATTGGCGGCCTCGTCGGCGCGGCAATCGGTGCTCACCCGGCGCCAGGCGGTGGCCCAGGCCGAAAGCCGTGTCAGCCAGGCCGCCACTGCGCTGCAACGCGCCGAGATCGCCCTGGCCGAGGCGCAGCGGCGGCTAGACGACACCCGGATCGTGGCGCGTTTCGCCGGCACGCTGGCCGATGTGAACGCCACGCTGGGCCGGCTGGTGTCGAACAACGAGCAACTGGCGCGGCTGGTCGATCCGGCGGCGCTCGAGGTGTCGTTCCGGGTCTCGACCGCGCAATATGCCCGGTTGCTGGACGGCAGCGGCGCCCTGGCGCGCGCCCCGGTCCGGGTGACGCTGGATGTGCTGGGCACCGGGCTGGTCAGCGAGGGCGTGCTGGTGCGCGACAGCGCCGCCGTCGGCGAAGGCCAGACCGGCCGGCTGCTGTTTGCCCGGCTGGAGGCGCCGCGCGGGCTGAAGCCCGGCGATTTCGTCACCGTCGAGATCGAGGAACCGCCATTGGAGCGGGTGGTGCGGCTGCCGTCTTCGGCGCTGGATGCCGGTGGCCGGGTGCTGGTGCTGGACGCCGAGCAGCGGCTGGAAGAGCGGCCGGTCACCCTTCTGCGGCGCCAGGGCGATGACGTTCTGGTGCGCGCGCCCGATCTGGCGGGGCGCAGCGTGGTGGCGGAGCGCACGCCGCTGCTCGGTGCCGGGATCAAGGTGCGGGCCTTGCGGCCGGGCGCGGCGGCCGCGCCCGAGGAGCCCGAGATGCTGGAGCTGAGCGCCGAGCGGCGGGCGAAGATCCGCGCCTTTGTCGAGGCCAATGCGCGGATGCCGGACGAAGCCAAGGCGCGCATCCTCGCGCAGCTCGAGCAGGAGAAGGTGCCGGCGCAGGTGGTGCGACGGATCGAGGAACGGATGGGGGGTTGAGGCAATGATACGGGATGCCAGCCGCCGCAACAGCGCCATGCAACGCCCCGCCGAGCCACATCGCCGCCCCGGGGGGCGGGTCATGCCGAAGGCCTGCCTCTGGCATGACGATCGTGCGGTGGCCTGCGGCCGCGATTTCGCGCGGAGGATACCAGCATGACCCGCGATCTTCCGCCAGGCCCGGGCGGCATTCTCAGCTATTTCACCCGCCACCGCACGCTGGCCAACCTGCTGCTTGTCCTTCTGGTTGCCGCCGGCCTCCTGGCGGCGCCCAACATGCGGGCGCAATTCTTTCCCGATGTCATCATCGACGAGGTTTCGGTCTCGGTGAACTGGGACGGGGCGGGGGCCGAGGATGTCGACGCCGCCATCGTGCAGATCCTTGAGCCGGCGCTGCTGGCCGTCGAAGGTGTCGAGAGCGCGCAATCCACCTCGCGCGAGGGCCGCGCCGCGATCGATCTCGAATTCGAACCGGGCTGGGACATGGCCCGCGCCGGCGACGATGTGCAGGCGGCGGTCGATGCGGTCTCGAACCTGCCGGAGGAGGCCGATGATCCCAGCGTCCGGCGGGGTGGCTGGCGGGACCGGGTGACCGACGTGGTGATCACCGGCCCGGTGGGTGTCGATCAGCTGGCCCGCTTCGCAGATGAAATGGTGGTGCGGCTTTTTGCCGAGGGCGTCACCCGCGCGACCATCCGGGGCCTCGCCGCGCCGCAGACCATTGTCGAGGTGCCTTCGGTGGCGCTGATCCGGCATGACGTCACCATGCGCCAGATCGCCGATGCCATCGCCGCCGAGGTCGATGCCGATCCGGCCGGCGATGTCACCAGCGCCAATACTCGGGTGCGCACCGGCGTCGAGAAACGGTCGGCCGATCAGATCGAGGCCATTGCCCTGCGCTCGAACGATGACGGCTCCAAGCTTACCATCGGGGATGTCGCCAGGGTCCGGGTTGAGGGCATCGACCGCGATCGGAGCTATTTCGTCGGCGAGAACCCGGCCATTTCGGTGCGCGTCGACCGCTCCAATCAAGGCGACGCCATCGAGATTCAGGACACCGTGGAAGAGGTGGCCGAAGCGCTCGAGGCGACGCTGCCCGCAGGCACCCGGATCGACCTGATCCGCACCCGCGCCGAGGCGATCACCGGGCGGCTCGACATCCTGCTCGACAACGGGTCGATGGGGCTGGCGCTGGTGCTGGCGCTGTTGTTTCTCTTTCTGAATGCCCGCATCGCCTTTTGGGTGGCGGCGGGCATTCCGGTGGCGATGGCGGCGACCATCGCCCTGATGTTCCTGGCCGGGCTGACGCTCAACATGATCTCGCTCTTTGCGTTGATCATCACGCTGGGCATCGTGGTCGACGATGCCATTGTCGTGGGCGAACATGCCGATTTCCGCTATCGCCGGCTGGGCGAAAGCCCGGTCGAGGCGGCAGAGAATGCCGCCCGGCGCATGGCGATGCCGGTCTTTGCCTCGACGCTGACCACGGTGATCGCGTTTTTCGGGCTCACCGCCATCTCGGGCCGCTTCGGCGACCTGATCTCCGACATTCCCTTTACCGTGATCGTGGTGCTGCTGGCCTCGTTGGTGGAATGTTTCCTGATCCTGCCCAACCACATGGCACATGCGCTGGTGCACCAGTCGAAGGAGCATTGGTACGACTGGCCGTCGCGCCAGGTCAATCGCGGCTTTCGCTGGGTGCGCGACGTGATCTTCCGCCGGATCATGGCCGTCGTCGTCTGGGCGCGCTACGCGGTGCTCGCCGGTGCGGTGGTGCTTCTGGCCAGCCAGGTGGCGCTCTTCATCCGGGGCGAGGTGCAATGGCGCTTCTTCAACGCGCCCGAGCGGAGCTCGGTTACCGGCAATTTCGCCATGGCGCCGGGCGCCACCCGCGAAGACACGCTGGAAATGATGCGCGAGATGCAGCGCGCCACCGAGGCGCTGGGCGCGGAATACGAGGCCGAACATGGCCGCAACCCGATCGATTATGTCATCGCCGAGATCGGCGGCAACGCCGGCCGCGGCCTGGCCGGCACCGACACCAAGGAGAGCTATCAGCTCGGCGCGATCTCGATCGAGCTGATCGATCCCGACCTCCGGCCCTATTCCAGCTTTCAGTTCGTAGCCGCGCTGCAAGACGCCGTGGGCCGCCATCCGATGCTGGAAACCGTGAGCTTTCGCGGCTGGCGCTCGGGCCCCGGTGGCGACGCGCTCGACGTGCAGTTCTATGGTGCCTCCTCCGAGGTGCTCAAGGGCGCCTCGGAAGACCTTAAGGCGGCGCTGGCGCGCTTCCCCGAGGTTTCGGCGGTCGAGGACAACCTGGCCTATGACAAGGAAGAGCTGATCCTCGAGCTGACCGCCCAGGGTCAGGCGCTGGGTTTTACCATCGACGGGCTGGGCACGGTGCTGCGCCACCGGCTGGGCGGCATCGAGGCGGCGACCTATCCCGACGGGCCGCGCAGCGCCGCGATCCGGGTGGAACTGCCCGAGGGCGAACTGACCGCCGATTTCCTTGAACGCACCCAGCTCCGTGCGGCCTCGGGCGCCTATGTGCCGCTGGCCGATATCGTCAGCGTCGCGCGGCGCACCGGCTTTTCCACCGTGTGGCGCGAGAACGGCATCAGGCTGATTTCGGTCACCGGCGATATCTCCGAGGATGATCCGGCGCGGGCACAGGAGATCCAGGAGGTGCTCGAGGCCGAGATCCTGCCGAAGATCGCCGAAGAGCGGCAGGTGGATTACCGGCTCTCCGGTCTGTCCGAGCAGGAGAACGACTTTCTCAACGATGCCCGCACCGGGCTGATCCTCGTGCTGCTGGGCATCTATCTCGTGTTGTCCTGGGTCTTTGCCAGCTGGACCCGGCCGCTGGTGGTGATGTCGATCATTCCCTTCGGTCTGGTCGGCACGATCTATGGCCACAATTACTGGGACGTGCCGCTGAGCATGTTCACCGTGGTCGGAATGCTGGGGATGACCGGGATCATCATCAACGATTCGATCGTTCTGGTCTCGACCATCGATGACTACGCCAGGGACCGGGGCCTCGTGCCCTCGATCATCGAAGGCGCCGCCGACCGGCTGCGGCCGGTGATGCTGACCACGCTGACCACGGTGCTGGGGCTGGCGCCGCTGTTGTTCGAGAAATCCTCGCAGGCGCAATTCCTCAAGCCGACGGTGATCACCCTGGTCTATGGCCTGGGCTTCGGCATGGGACTTGTGTTGCTGGTGGTGCCGGCGCTGATTGCCATCCAGCAGGACCTTGGGCGGATCCATGCCACCCTGCGGCGCGGCTGGCGGTTCCGCGCGGCGCCGATCCGGGCGCTGCTCGTGCTGGCGACGCTGGCGGTCCTCGGCTGGCTGGCGGCGACCATGGGCGCGGTGGTGGTCACCGGCGCGCTGCCCGAGGCGCTGGCGACGCTCGTGCCGGAGGCGCTTGGGCAGGGGCTGGGCGCGGCATTCGTGCTCTATCTGGCGGGGGCGGCGTTGCTGGCGCTTGTCGCCTATGCGCTGGCCGCGCTCTCGCTGACACTGGCCCGGAGGCGGCGCGGCGCGGCCTGATCACGGCGCCCGGGGGATGTTACAGCGGCTTGGCAAATATCCGCCAGCCGGCACGACATTCCCATGACAATGCCCCTCTGCTGACGCCTTCGTGTTGGCTTTCCCCCTTTCTTTCGGCTACGCTCGCGCTCAATTGGGCCGCAGAGAAACGGCCATAACAAAGAGCAGGCTGATGGAAACAGAGACCCTCGCGCTCGCACAGGAGATCGATTTCTCCATGTGGGGCCTTTTCGCCCGTGCGACCCTGACCGTGAAGCTGGTGATGATCGCGCTGATCGTGGCAAGCTTCTGGTCGTGGGCGATCATCGTCTACAATCTGGCCACCTATCGCCGCGCCAAGCGCGAGGCGCGCCGCTTTGACCGCGCCTTCTGGTCCGGCGAGCCGCTCGACGAGCTGTTCGAGCAGATGGGGCCGGGGCCCAAGGGGCGCGCCCAGCGGGTGTTTGCCGCCGGCATGCTGGAATGGCGCCGCTCGCACCGCGAGGACGGCGGGCTGATCCCCGGCGCCCAGGCCCGCATCGACCGCTCGATGAATGTCGCCATCGCCCAGGTCAGCGACGAGTTGCAGAACGGCCTTTCGGTGCTGGCCACCGTCGGCTCGACCGCGCCTTTCGTCGGCCTCTTCGGCACCGTCTGGGGCATCATGAACGCCTTTGTCGAGATCGCCGAGCAGCAGAATACCTCGCTCGCCGTCGTGGCCCCCGGCATCGCCGAGGCGCTGCTGGCCACCGGGCTGGGGCTTCTGGCGGCGATCCCGGCGGTGATCTTCTACAACAAGCTGAGCGCGGATGCGGACCGGATCCTGTCGGGCTACGAAAGCTTTGCCGACGAATTCGCCACCATCCTCAGCCGCCAGTTGGACAGCTAGGCCATGGGCGCGCATATCGTCAAACCGGGCGGTGGCGGCTCGGGCCGCAGACGGCGCAGGGGCGGGGCCAAGCCGATGTCCGAAATCAACGTCACGCCCTTTGTCGACGTGATGCTGGTGCTGCTGATCATCTTCATGGTCTCGGCGCCGCTGTTGACCGTGGGCGTGCCGGTCGAGCTGCCCAAGAGCGCGGCGAGCGCCCTGGCGGCGGATTCGGAAGAGCCGCTGACCGTGACACTGACCGCCGAGGGCGGCATCATGATCCAGACCACCGAGACGCCCTCGGACGAACTGGTCGGCAAGCTGCGCGCCATCGCCCAGGAGCGGACCAGCGACCGGGTGTTCCTGCGCGCCGACGGGGCGGTGCCCTATGCCCAGGTGATGGAAGTCATGGGGGCGCTCAATGCCGGCGGCTTTTCCAACATCGGGCTGGTGACCGATACCGGCGGGCCACGGCTCGACGGGCAGGATGAAGGCTAGGCCGGGTTCGCCGTGAGCGCTGATCAGGATATCCCCGAAGCGGGCCGCCGCAGGCTTCACTTCGGCTTTTACGTGTCGGGTGCGGCGCATGTCGGGCTGATCGGCTGGCTGCTGATCGGGCCGTTGTTCGAGGTCGAGCCGCTGCCCTTCGACGTGACCAGCGTGACCACCATCAGCGAAGCGGACTACGCCGCGCTGACCGGGCAGGACACGCCGGAAGACGCCACGCCCGAGGTTGCCCCCGCGGTGCCCGACGCGCCGGAAGAACCCGCGCCGCCCGCCGCCGAGGATACGCCGCCGCCGGCCCCGGTCGAGGAACCGCCGGCCCCGGTGACGCCGCCGGAGCCGGTCGAAGAGCCGCCGGCCCCCGCGCCGGAGACCCTGCCTGACGTGCCCGAGCCGCCGGCGCCGGTGCTGAGCGAACCAGACGACATTCCGCCGCCTGAACCGGCGCCGCCGGCCGACGAGGATGTGGCCGTGGTGCTGCCCGAGGTCTCGCAACGGCCGCAGCCCCGGCCGGCGCCGCGCGTCGCGCCGGAACCGGTGGCGCCGCCGGAGCCCGAGGTCGCGATCGAGGACACCACCCGGGATGCGGTGGTGGCCGAAGAGGACAGCCCGACGCCGGAGCCGCAGGAAGAACAGGAGGCCACCGCCGAGGAGGAGGCCACCAGCGAGATTGTCACCGAGGCCGCCGAGGCGCCTTCGGGCGCCCCCGAACGCTCGGTGCGTCCGCGGGGCCGCCCGCCGGCGCCGCCGACCGTGGCCGAAGCGCCGCAGGAAAGCCCGGAAACGCCGCGGCAGGCCCCGGCACCCGCCGACGATCCGGCGCCCGCCGCCGACGGCACCGCCGATGCGGTGGCCGATGCTCTGGCCGAGGCGCTGGGCGGCGGCGACACGGCGGCACCGGCGCCCACGGCCGCCAGCGGCCCGCCGCTCACCGCCGGCGAGCGCGAGAACCTGCGCCTGGCGGTGCAGGATTGCTGGGTCGTGGATGTCGGCTCTGCCGCCGCCCGGGTGACGGTGGTGGTCTCGATGGAGATGGAGCAATCCGGCCGCGTCATCACCAGCTCGATCCGGCTGACCGGCAGCGAAGGCGGTGACACACGGGCCACTGAAGTGGCCTTTCAGGCCGCCAGACGCGCGATTATCCGCTGTCAGAAGGACGGCTATGAACTGCCGGTCGACAAATACGACCAATGGCGGCAAATCGAGATGACCTTTAATCCCGAGAAGGTAAGCAGATGAGTGTAAACCACCGAGTGACCCAGGTCCTGACCGCCTTGACCGCCGCGCTGGCCCTGCTGTTGGCCCTGCCGGCCCAGGCCGCGCCGCTGCGGATCGAGATCACCGAGGGGGTTGTCGAACCCTTGCCCTTTGCCGTGCCCGATTTCATCCCCGAAACCGCCGCCGCCGGCGAATGGGGCGGCAAGCTGGCGCAGGTGGTGGCCGACGACCTCAACGGCACCGGGCTGTTCATCCAGACACCGCAGGATGCCTTCATCTCGCGCCCCACCAGCTTTGCCGCACCGGTGCAATACAACGACTGGAAGGCGATCAATGTCCAGGCGCTGATCATGGGGGCGGTCTCGGTCGCCGACAATGGCCAGCTGACGGTGAAATTCCGGGTCTATGACGTGTTTTCCGGCCAGGAGCTGGGCAAGGGCCTGCAATTCCAGGGCACCACAGAAGGCTGGCGGCGCATGGCGCACAAGGTGGCCGATGCGGTCTACAGCCGGATCACCGGCGAGAGCGGCTATTTCGACAGCCGCGTGGTCTATGTCAGCGAAACCGGCCCCAAGGACGACCGCAAGAAGCGGCTGGCGATCATGGATTACGACGGGGCCAACGTGCAGTACCTGACCGACAGTTCGTCAATCGTGCTGGCGCCGCGGTTCTCGCCCACCGGCGACCGGGTGCTCTATACCTCCTACGCCACCGGCTTTCCGCGCATCCATGTACTCGATGTCGGCAACACCCAGAGCCGCATCCTCGAGAGCCAGACCGGGGTGATGTCCTTTGCGCCGCGCTTTGCGCCGAACGGGCAGACGGCGGTGTTTTCAATCTCGGAAGGCTCGAACACCGATATTTTCACCATGGACCTGGCCTCGGGCGCGACCACGCGGCTGACCAACACTCCGGCGATCGAGACCGCGCCGTCCTATAGCCCCGACGGCAGCCGAATCGTGTTTGAAAGCGACCGCTCGGGCAGCCAGCAGCTCTACATCATGCCGGCCGGCGGCGGCGAGGCCGAGCGCATCTCCTTCGGGCCCGGCCGCTATGGCACGCCGGTCTGGTCGCCACGCGGCGACCTGATCGCCTTTACCAAACAGCACAAGGGCCGGTTCCATATCGGCGTGATGCGCACCGACGGCAGCGAAGAGCGGCTGCTCACCGCCTCGTTTCTTGACGAGGGCCCGACCTGGGCGCCCAATGGCCGGGTGATCATGTTCACCCGCGAAACCCAGGGCGCCAGCGGGCAGGCCAGCCTCTATTCGGTCGATGTCTCGGGGCGCAGCCTGCGGCGGGTGCGCACCCCCGATGCGGCCTCGGACCCGAGCTGGGGGCCGTTGCAATAGGCCGGTCGCGGGATCGGCAATTAGGATGTCAAGGCGGGCAGGCATATGTTAGGCTCGCAGGCAACAATGGCGAAATGCCACGGAGCAGGACAGGAATTATGACACATCTCACCAAGATCGCGCTTCTCGTGGGCGCTTTGGCCGTTTCGGCCTGTACCAATGCCGGCCGCTTCGGTCAGGACGATCCGCGGCTCGACGGCAGCGCCGGTGCGGGCGCCGGAGCGGGTTTTGTGCCCGGTGGCGCCGGCGATCCCTCGAGCCCGGCCTATTTCCAGCAGGCGATCGGCGACCGGGTGCTGTTTCTCGTCGATCAGTCGTCGCTGACCGCCGAGGCGCAGGCGACGCTGGACCAGCAGGCCGAATGGCTGCTGACCAACAGCGATTATCAGGCGGTGATCGAGGGTCATGCCGACGAGCAGGGCACCCGCGAATACAACCTCGCGCTCGGCGGCCGCCGGGCCAATGCGGTGCGCGAGTACCTGATCTCCCGGGGCGTGCCGGCCAGCCGGCTGCGGTTTGTCAGCTACGGCAAGGAACGCCCGATCGAGATCTGTTCGGATGAAAGCTGTTATGCCAAGAACCGCCGCGCGGTGACGGTGATTGCCGGCAGCGCGGTCAGCTGAAGCCGGCACGCTGGGACAAGGCCCCCCGGGGCAGGAGAGGACGATGCGACTTCTGGTGCGATTTGTTGTGATCTTCGGGCTGGGCCTGGCGCTGCCGCTGTCGGCGGCGGCGCAGGACAGGGCCGAGACGCTGGCCGATATCCGGCAGGATCTGACGCTTCTGAACATCGAGGTGAAACGCCTGCGGCGCGAGCTGTCGACCACTGGCGGCTCGGATGTCTCGGCCGGCAGCGGCACGCTGCTCGACCGGGTGCAGGTGATCGAGGCCGAGCTGTCGCGGCTCACCGGCAAGACCGAGGAGCTGGAATATCGCATCGACCGGATCGTGACCGACGGCACCAACCGGATCGGCGATCTCGAGTTCCGGCTGGTCGAGCTGGAAGGCGGCGACGTGGGCGCCCTGGGCGAGACCTCGACTCTGGGCGGCGAGGAGGTGGCGACACCGGCCGCGCCGCAGCCGATCGCGCCGCCCGAAGGCGAGGGCCCGGCGCTGGCGATGAGCGAGGAAGAGGATTTCCGCCGCGCCGAAGAGGCGCTGGCCGCCGGCGATTATCAGCGCGCCGCCGAGCTTTTCGGCACCTTCAACGAGACTTATCCCGGCGGGCCGCTGGGCCCCGGCGCCTTGCTCGGACGCGGCGAGGCGCTGGAGAAGATGGGCAATACCAAGGAGGCGGCCCGGGCCTATCTCGACGCCTATTCGCTGGCCCGCGACGCTCAGGCCACGGCGGCGCCGGCGCTGCTGAACCTGGGCCGGGCGCTGGCCTCGCTGGGCCAGAACGACGCCGCCTGTCAGATGCTGGCCGAGATCGCGCCGCGGTTTCCTTCGGCGACCGAGCTGACCGAGGCGCAGACCGAGATGGGCCGGCTGGGCTGTTCCTGACCGGGGCGGCCCGGGCCGAAGGGAGAGGGGGCTCTGCCCCCGTCGCCTCCGGCGACTCCCCCGGGAATATTTTGGGCCAGAAGAAGCAGGGGGCGCGGCGCGCCGGATGACCTCTTTCAGTCTCGACAGCCATTTTTCCGGGGTGATGGGCGATCTTCTGGGGCCGGAGTTCCCGGATGAGATCGGGCTGGCGGTGTCCGGCGGCGGCGACAGTATGGCGCTGCTGACCCTGGCGCACAACTGGACGCGGCACATGGGTGTCGGCCTGCGGGTGGTGACCGTGGACCACGGGCTGCGGCCGGAGAGCGGCGCCGAGGCCGCGCTGGTGGCGGCGGAATGCGCGGCGTTGGGACATCGCCATGACGTGCTGCGCTGGCAGGGCTGGGACGGCAGCGGCAACCTTCAGGAAGCGGCCCGGACGGCGCGGCTGCGGCTGATCGGCCGGTGGCGCGGCGGGCTGCGGCATGTGCTGATGGCGCATACGCTGGACGATCAGGCCGAGACCGTTCTGATGCGGCTGGCGCGCGGCTCCGGGGTCGACGGGCTGGCGGGCATGGCGGATCGCCGCTTCGTGCCGCAGGCGACCGAGGATGGCGGCTTTTGGCTGATGCGGCCCTTGCTGACGGTGCGGCGGGCGGAGTTGCGGCATTATCTGACGGTGCTCAAGGGGGCCTGGGTCGAGGATCCGTCGAATGCCGACCCGCGGTTCGACCGGGTGCGCATGCGCCAGGCGCTGGAGATTCTGGCGCCGCTCGGGATCGACGCAGCGGCCCTGGCGGAGACCGCGGGCCGGATGGCACGGGCGCAGGCGGCGCTGCGGGCACGGGCGGCCGAGGCCGCGACGCGCGCGGTGCGCGTGCAGCATGGCGATCTGCTCATGGATCGCGACGCTCTGGCGGCGCTGGAGGCGGAGACCCGGCTGCGGCTCCTGGCGGGCGGGCTGCAATATGTCTCGGGGCGGGTCTACCGGCCGCGCGCCCGCGCACTGGCGGCGGCCGCCGACCGGGTGCTGTCGGGCGGCAGCGCCAGCCTGCACGGCTGCCTGATGCGGGCCGAGCGGGCCGAGATTCGCCTCTGTCGCGAATATGCCGCGGTGGCCGAAACCCGGGCGCCGGTGGGGGCGCCCTGGGACGGACGGTTCCAGCTGGGCGGCGCGGCGATTGCCGGGCTGACGGTGCGCGCCCTGGGCGAGGCCGGCGCCGCGCAGCTGCCGGCGCGGCCCGAGGGCCTGCCTTATCAGAGCCTGATCGCGCACCCTGCGGTCTTTGATGGCGACCGGCTGGTGGCCTTTCTCCCGGCCGGCTTTGGCCCCGAATACGACATCTGCCGCCTGACCGGGCAGCATGGCTTTGCCGCTTTCCTCACGACGCATTGAATGTGCCGCACAAACCCCTATTTTTCACCACAAGGGCACGCTATAGAGCGGGCCACACCCAATCTTCGGGAGAACTTTCTTGGGCAACCTGCGTAACATCGCCTTCTGGGTCGTACTCTTCGTATTGATCCTGACGCTCTTCAATCTCTTTTCCGGCGGTGGCAGCACGCTGCAAAGCCAGAGCACGCCGTATTCGGACTTTGTGCAACTGGTGGAGGAGGACAAGGTCTCCTCGGCTGTGATCGATGGCGAGACGATCCGCTATCGGGGCAAGGACGGGCGCGATTACGTGACCATCAAGCCCGAGGATGCCGAAGTCACCCAGGTTCTGATCGACAACGGCGTGGCGGTGAATGCCGAATCGCAGGAGCAATCGGGCTTTCAGTCCTTCATCCTGAGCCTGCTGCCCTTCCTGCTGCTGATCGGGGTCTGGATCTATTTCATGAACCGGATGCAGGGCGGCGGCAAAGGCGGCGCGATGGGCTTTGGTAAATCCAAGGCCAAGATGCTGACCGAGAAACATGGCCGCGTCACCTTTGACGATGTGGCCGGGATCGACGAGGCCAAGGAAGAGCTGGAAGAGATCGTCGAATTCCTGCGCAACCCGCAAAAATTCTCGCGCCTTGGCGGCAAGATCCCGAAAGGCGCGCTGCTGGTGGGCCCTCCGGGCACCGGTAAGACGCTCCTGGCGCGCGCGATCGCGGGCGAGGCCGGCGTGCCGTTCTTTACAATTTCCGGTTCGGATTTCGTCGAGATGTTCGTCGGTGTCGGCGCTTCTCGCGTCCGTGACATGTTCGAACAGGCCAAGAAGAACGCGCCCTGCATCGTCTTCATCGACGAGATCGACGCTGTCGGCCGTCATCGTGGTGCGGGCTATGGCGGCGGCAACGACGAGCGCGAGCAGACGCTCAACCAGCTGCTGGTCGAGATGGACGGCTTCGAGGCCAATGAAGGCGTGATCATCATTGCCGCCACCAACCGCAAGGACGTGCTGGACCCGGCGCTGCTGCGCCCCGGCCGCTTTGACCGGCAGGTGACGGTGCCCAACCCCGACATCAAGGGCCGCGAGAAGATCCTCAATGTCCACGCTCGCAAGATTCCGCTGGGCCCCGACGCCGACATGCGCATCATCGCGCGCGGCACGCCGGGATTTTCCGGTGCGGACCTCGCCAACCTGGTGAACGAGGCGGCGCTGATGGCGGCGCGCGTCGGCCGGCGTTTCGTGACGATGGAAGACTTCGAGAACGCCAAGGACAAGGTGATGATGGGCGCCGAGCGCCGTTCGATGGTGCTGACCGACGATCAGAAGGAAAAGACCGCCTATCACGAGGCCGGCCACGCGGTGGTGGGCTTGTCGCTGCCGCAATGCGACCCGGTCTACAAGGCGACGATCATTCCGCGCGGCGGTGCGCTGGGCATGGTGGTGTCGCTGCCCGAGATCGACCGGCTGAACTGGCACAAGTCGGAATGCGAGGAAAAGCTCGCAATGACCATGGCCGGCAAGGCGGCCGAGATCATCAAATATGGCGAGTCCAATGTCTCGAACGGGCCGGCGGGCGACATTCAGCAGGCGTCGGCGCTGGCGCGGGCCATGGTGCTGCGCTGGGGCATGTCGGAAAAGGTGGGCAATATCGACTACTCTGAGGCGCATGAGGGCTACAGCGGCAATACCGCCGGCCTGTCGGTCTCGGCCCATACCAAGGAGATGATCGAGGACGAGGTGAAGCGCTTTATCCAGGACGCCTATGACCGTGCCTTCGAGATTCTGACCGAGAAGAAAGAGGAATGGGAGCGGCTGGCGCAGGGTCTGCTGGAATACGAGACGCTGACCGGCGAGGAAATCCGCCGCGTGATGAAGGGCGAGCCGCCGCAACTGGGCGAGGATGAGGACGACACGCCGGATCAGGGCAATGCGCCTTCGGTCACGGCGATCCCCAAGACCAAGCCCAAGGCCAAGCCGTCCGGGGACATGGAGCCGGAACCGACGGCCTGAGCCCGGCAGATCAGTCAAGGACGCCCCCGCAGCCGATGCTGCGGGGGTTTTGTTTTTCCGGAGGGGTCTGACGTTTCGGTTGCCAGGGCAGGGGGAGGCCCCGGAGCGGGGTCCGGGGCGGGTCATCTGGACGTCGGGCGGTGGCGCATTTGATGAGCTGTCGGGGATCGGGGCACGATCCAGGATGCAGGCCGCAGCCCACGCCGCGCCCGCACCCGCCCCGGCCCTGCGCCGGGGCCCCGCGGTCCGGTCGGCGGCCGGGAGAGCGGACAGGGCAGAGGCCGAGCCGCTCCGGGGCGGCGGCACGCCGAGACCCGGAGCGGCGGGTTTTCGAACTGCCGTGTCTTCGGGCAAAGCCGCCGCAAGCTGCGGTCAAAATGTCGGATTCACCTCGGGCTGCGGCGGGATGCCGCGTTATGCAGGGCCAAAGCCAACTGGAGTGCACCCATGTCCCATAAATCCGACATCGAAATCGCCCGCGACGCCAACAAGAAGCCGATCCAGGAAATCGGCGCAAGGCTCGGGATCGGCTCGGAACATCTGCTGCCCTTCGGCCATGACAAGGCCAAGGTCAGCCAGGATTTCATCACCTCGGTGCAGGGCAACAAGACCGGCAAGCTGATCCTCGTCACCGCGATCAACCCGACGCCGGCGGGCGAGGGCAAGACCACCACCACCGTAGGCCTGGGCGACGGGCTCAACCGGATCGGCAAGAAAGCGGCGATCTGCATCCGCGAGGCCTCGCTCGGGCCGAACTTCGGCATGAAGGGCGGCGCCGCGGGCGGCGGCTATGCCCAGGTGGTGCCGATGGAGGACATGAACCTGCATTTCACCGGTGATTTCCATGCCATCACCGCGGCGCACAACCTGCTCAGCGCCATGATCGACAACCATATCTACTGGGGCAATGCGCTCGACATCGACCCCCGCCGGGTGGTCTGGCGCCGGGTGATGGACATGAACGACCGGGCGCTGCGCGATGTGGTGACCTCGCTCGGCGGCGTGGCCAACGGCTTTCCGCGCCAGACCGGCTTTGACATCACCGTGGCGTCGGAAGTCATGGCGATTCTCTGCCTTGCGACGTCGCTGGCGGATCTCGAGCGGCGGCTGGGCGACATCATCGTCGCCTATACCCGCGACCGCAAACCGGTGACCTGCCGCGACATCAAGGCCGATGGCGCGATGACGGTTCTGCTCAAGGACGCGATGCAGCCCAACCTGGTGCAGACGCTGGAGAACAATCCCGCCTTCGTGCATGGCGGGCCGTTCGCCAATATCGCGCATGGCTGCAACTCGGTGATGGCGACCTCGACGGCGCTCAAGGTGGCCGATTACGTAGTGACCGAGGCCGGTTTTGGCGCCGATTTGGGCGCCGAGAAGTTCATGAACATCAAATGCCGCAAGGCCGGCCTCGCGCCCGATTGCGTGGTGCTGGTGGCGACCTGCCGGGCGATGAAGATGAACGGCGGCGTGGCCAAGGGCGATCTCGGTGCCGAGAATGTCGAGGCGATCCGCAAGGGCTGCCCCAACCTCGGGCGGCATATCCAGAACGTGAAGAGCTTTGGCGTGCCGGTGGTCGTGGCGATCAACCATTTCGTCACCGACACCGAGGCCGAGGTCCAGGCGGTCAAGGACTACGTCGAGAGCCAGGGCTCCGAGGCGATCCTCTGCCAACACTGGGCCAAGGGCTCCGAGGGCACCGAGGCACTGGCCACCCGCGTGGCGCAGATTGCCGACGCCGGTGTGTCGCAATTCGCCCCGCTCTATCGTGACGAGATGCCGCTCTTCGAGAAGATCGAGACCATCGCCAAGTCGATCTACCGCGCCGATGAGGTGCTGGCAGATGCCAAGATCCGCAACCAGCTGCACGACTGGGAGAAGGCGGGATATGGCGATCTGCCGGTCTGCATGGCCAAGACGCAATACAGCTTCTCGACCGATCCCAACCTGCGCGGCGCGCCCACCGGCCACTCGGTGCCGGTGCGCGAAGTGCGGCTTTCTGCGGGGGCCGGCTTTGTGGTGGTGATCTGCGGCGAGATCATGACCATGCCGGGCCTGCCGTCGGTTCCAGCGTCGGAAAATATCCGGCTGAACGAGGGTGGCCAGGTCGAAGGATTGTTCTAAAAGGGGGCGGGCCGCGGGGGGCATCTTGCCTCCTCCGGTCCGGTCGCCGCTGGGGCGGCGCCTGCCTCTGGCGGGGATATAGGACAATCGAAAAAGGACAGGCATGCGCAAGACCCCCGACGAGATCGAGACCATGGCCGAGCTGCGCGACACGATCGATGACATCGACCGCGCATTGATCGCGCTGCATGTGGAAAGGGTGGGGTACATCGACCGCGCGCCGGTGCTCAAGGCGCCGGACGGCATCGCGGCACGCGCCCCCTCGCGGGTGGCGGATGTGCTGGCCAAGGTGCGGGCCGAGGCGGACCGAACGGGGTTTGACGCGGATCTGGCCGAGGCCATGTGGGCGCTGTTGATCGATGCCATGATCGCCCGCGAAGAGCAGGTGATGGGCAAGGAAGGAAAAGACGGATGACGGCGAGTATTATCGACGGCAAAGGGTTTGCCGCCAAGGTGCGGGTCGAAGTGGGGCGCCATGTGAAAAGGCTCAAGGACGAGCATGGCATCACCCCGGGGCTGGCGGTGGTGCTGGTCGGCGAAGATCCGGCGAGCCAGGTCTATGTACGCTCCAAGGGCAAACAGACGGTCGAGGCCGGCATGAATTCCTACGAGCACAAGCGTGACGCCTCGATCTCGCAGGAGGAGCTGCTGGCGCTGGTCGAGCAGCTCAATGGTGATCCGGCGGTGCATGGCATTCTGGTGCAATTGCCGCTGCCCGATCACATTGACGAGGATCTGGTGATCAATGCCATCGATCCGGCCAAGGATGTCGATGGATTTCACATCTCCAACGTCGGGCTTCTGGGCACCGGGCAGGAGAGCATGGTGCCCTGCACGCCGCTGGGATGCCTGATGATGCTGCGCGATTTTCACGGCAGCCTGTCGGGGATGAACGCGGTGGTTGTCGGCCGGTCGAACATCGTCGGCAAGCCGATGGCGCAGCTTCTGCTGGGCGACAGCTGCACCGTGACCATCGCGCATTCGCGCACCAAGGACATTCAGGAGGTCACCCGCCGCGCCGATATCGTGGTCGCCGCCGTCGGCCGGCCCGAAATGGTCACCGGCGACTGGATCAAGCCCGGTGCCACGGTGATCGACGTCGGCATCAACCGAATCGACGCGCCGGAAAAGGGCGAAGGCAAGACCCGCCTGGTGGGCGATTGCCACTTTGACAGCTGCGCCGAGGTCGCGGGCGCGATCACCCCGGTGCCCGGCGGAGTGGGGCCGATGACCATCGCCTGCCTGCTGGCCAATACGCTGACCGCCTGTTGCCGGGCCAATGGCATCGCGGCACCCGAGGGGCTGACCGCCTAAGCCTCGGCCAGGACGGGCACCATGGTGCCCTGAAGGGCGGCGATCTCGGTTTCCCGGTCGCCGTCGCGCGCCCAGACCGCGGCCCGCACCACGATCAGCCGCCGCCCGGGCTTGAGCACCTCGCCCACCGCCCGCAGGCTCTGGCCGCGGGCCGGGGCCAGCAGATTGATCTTGATTTCCGCCGTCAGCACCTCGGCCCCCTCGGGCATCAGCGTGAGGGCGGCATAGCCGGCCGCTGTATCGCCGAGGGCAAAGGTCAGCCCGGCATGGCCAAAGCCGTGTTGCTGGCGCGCTCCGGGCCCGATGGGCGCACCGATCACCACATGCCCCGGGGCGATCTCGGCCAGTTCCGCCTCGAAGGTGGTCATCAGGCTTTGCCGGGCAAAGCTTGCCCTTAGGTCAACCCTTTTTTGGGGGGACAATTCCATGGTTTTCCCTTAGCCCGATGGTATTAAACACTCACTGTAGAAATCACGATGCCAAAGCGGCAAGTTTTTTGCAAAGAGCAGACATGACGCATTATTCAACGATGTTGAAAGAAGACACCGACATTTCCCATACCGACACAGACCACCCCCCTCTGACGGCCATTATCAACCGGGTTCAGAGCCTGCGCCACTCGCGCATTGCTCTGGCGGTGTTCTTTGGCCTGACGGCCGTCGCCGTGATCGCGGAACCTTTTGGCACAGATGGGCAATTGAGCGTTGGTCTGCGGATTTTCTTCTGGTCCTTCCTGATCGGCGTGTCGATCATGTGCGGCGCGGTCTTCGACGAGATTTCCTATCGCCTGGTGCGCCCGCTGGTGGCCTGGCGCGCGGCGCTGGTGGCCTCGGTTCTGATGACGCTGATCTTTGCGCCTTTCGTCTATCTGTGGTCGCGCGCGATGGCGGTTCTGGGCGGCACGCTTGACCCGCAGATGCCATCGATCGCGCTCAATGTCCTGGTGCCCACGCTCACCGTCTATTCTGTGATCCATGTGGTGCGCCCGCATCTGCGCGCGCCCGAAGCGGCCGCCGCCGCGCCCGAAGAGGAACCGCTGCCACGGCTGTTCGATCGGCTGGAAGTGTCGCAGGCGACGGTCTATCGCCTATCGGCCAACGATCACCTGACCGATGTCGCCACCGACCGCGGGCTGGAGCAGATCCGCATGCGGTTTGCCGATGCGGTGGGCGAGATGGCGCCAATGCCGGGCTGCCACGTGCATCGCTCGCACTGGGTGCCGCTGGATGCGGTCGACGCGGTGCAGCGCCGGGGCGGCAAGCTCCTGGTCAAGCTGGTGAACGGCGATGAGCTGCCGGTCAGCCGCACCTATCGCCCGCGTCTGGAAGAGGCCCGGCCCGATCTGTTCTGACGCATCGGCACCGCCAGCGCCCGGGCTCCGGTGAGGATTGCCAGAGCGCCCGGCGCCATCAACCGGTCGAGCGCCGGATCGTCGCTGCGCAGCCCGCCGGTGTAGGTGCCGAAAGCCGGCAGAATCAGCCGCGCATCATCGACGAGAAAACAGGCGCGCGACCCGGCCCGCAGCCGCAGCTTGGGGTGGTAATGGCCCGAAATCTCGCCCCGGTCTTCGTCACTGGCGAAATGGCGGAAGGTCAGCCCGAGGTGGCGAAACTGCGCCAGATGATCGCCGGCCAGCGCCACCGGACCGGGATCGTGATTGCCCTCGATCCAGATCCAGCGCCGGCCGGCCTGCAACCGGGTGATCCAGTCAAGCGCCGTCAGGGGCAGGGCGTCAAAGGCCTGCAAATCGTCGAAGCTGTCACCGAGACAGATCACCGTCGCCGCCGCGGTCGCCTCCACCTCGGCCTCGAGCCGGGCCAGCGTGTCCTCGACGTCATAAGGCGGCAGCTGCACGCCATTGCGCCGCGCCTGCCGGGCCGATTTGCCCAGATGCAGGTCAGACACGCAGAGCAGCCCGGCCGCGGGCCAGTGCAAGGCGCCCGAGGGCCGCGCCACCAGACGCTGGCCGGCAAAGGTGAAATCGTAGGTGTTCATGCTCTGTCCCTTGCCGCAAGCCGCGCCCGGGCGCAAGCGATCACAGCCGGTCGATTCCCGCCTCGGCCATCAGCGCCGCCGCCTCTTCCTCCAGCAGCCGCTCGCGCGCGGCGCCCGTCACCGGCACCCGGCCGACCTCGAGCAGCATCGGCGCGGCCAACGGCGTCACCCGGTCGAGCCGGTGCAGATCGATTCGCCCCTGCACCCGTTCGGCCATCTCGCGGATGCGGGCGAAATCCACCAACCCGCGCATCGCCTCGGCCCGGGTGATCCGCATCAACAGGTGATCGGGATCGTATTTCAGCAGCGTGTCATAGAGGATGTCGCTGGAAAACGTCGCCTGCCGCCCGCTTTTCCTGGTCCCGGGCATGTTGCGGTTGATCAGCATGGCGATGGTGGCGCTGGCGCGAAAGGTGCGTTTCATCACCGCGTTGCCGGCCAGCCAGCCATCCAGCCCCGCCTCCAGCGCTTCAATGTCGAACAGCGGCGCCGGATCGGTCAGCGGCGTCAGCCCCCAGATCAGCGTGGCATAATCGGTGGCGACAAAGCCCAGCGGATCGAGCCCCAGCTCCTCCATCCGTTTGGTGACCAGCAGGCCGAGGGTCTGCTGCGCATTGCGTCCGGCAAAGCCGTAGATGCAGGCATGGGCACGGCCGTCATGCGGAAAGCTCTCGATCAGCAGCCGCCCGGGCTCCGGCAACCGGCTGACCTGTCGGTGCAGGTGCAGCCAGTCGCGGGTGTGATCGGGCAGGTACGGCCAGTCGCGCGCCTGCAACATGTCGAGGATGCGCTGGCTGAGCTGCGTCGAGGTGGCGAACTTGGTGCCGCCGAAGGTGGCGATCTTGGGCTTTTTCGCCGCATCCCGCGTCACCTCCACCACGGTCTCGCGCAGCCCGGCATAGCGCACGATCTGGCCGCCGATCAGAAAGGTGTCGCCCGGCGTCAGGGTGGCGGCAAAGCCTTCCTCGATCTCGCCCAGGGGCTTGCCGCCGCGGCCCTTGAACCGCACCTTCAGCAGGTCGCTGTCCTGGATGGTGCCGATGTTCATGCGGATGATCCGCGCCGACCGCGGATCGCGCAGTTGCCATTGCCCGTCCGCGCGCCGCTGGAGCCGCTGCCACTGGTCATAGGCGCGCAGCGCATAGCCGCCGGTGGCGCAGAATTCCAGACAATCGTCGAACTGCGCCCGGGTCAGCCCGGCATATGGCCCCGCCGTCGTCATCTCGGCATAAAGCGCCCCGGCCTCGAACGGCCCGGAACAGGCGGCGATCAGGATATGCTGGCACAGCACGTCCAGCGGGCCGGGGCCGCGCGGATCGCCATCAAGCGCATGGGCGCGGGCGGCCTGAAGCGCGGCATGGCATTCCACCACCTCGAAACGGTTGGCCGGCACCAGCCGCGCCTTCGACGGCGCATTGTAGCGGTGATTGGCGCGGCCGATGCGCTGGATCAGCCGCTTGACGTTCTTCGGCGCGCCGATCTGGATCACCAGGTCGACATCGCCCCAGTCGATGCCGAGGTCGAGCGACCCGGTACAGACGATGGCGCGCAGGTCGCCGCGCACCATGGCCGCCTCCACCTTTTCGCGCTGCGCCCGATCCAGGCTGCCGTGGTGGATGCCGATCGGCAGGCTGTCATCATTGGCCAGCCACAGGTTGTGAAAGAAGATCTCGGCCTGTGCCCGGGTGTTGTGAAAGATCAGCGTGGTGCGATGCGCCTTCACCGCCGCCATCACCTGCGGAATGGCATAGGCGGCGCCGCCCCCGGCCCAGGGCGGCGCCGCCGGCAGCGCGAGCATGGCAATGTCCGGGTCGGGGCCGGGATCGGCGGCGACGATGGCGCAGGGATCGGGATGCCGCGCCAGCATCTGCGCGATCGCGTCGGGATCTTCCACCGTGGCCGAAAGCCCGACCCGGCGCAGCCCGGGGCAGAGCCCCTGCAACCGCGCCAGCGCCAGCATCAGCTGATCACCGCGCTTGCTCTCGGCCAGGGCATGGATCTCGTCGACGATGACTCGCTGCAAGCCTTTGAAAATCCGCGGCGCATCCTCGTAAGAACACATCAGCGCCAGGCTCTCGGGCGTGGTCAGCAGAATATGCGGCGGATCGGCGCGCTGCCGCCGCTTCCGGGTGTAAGAGGTATCGCCCGTGCGGTCCTCGATCCGGATCGGCAGGCCCATCTCCGTCACCGGCCCGGTCAGGTTGCGCTTGATATCCGCCGCCAGCGCCTTCAGTGGCGAAACATAAAGCGTATGCAGTCCCTCATGCCGCCCCGCCGCCAGTTCGGCCAGGGTGGGCAGAAACCCCGCCATGGTCTTGCCGCCACCGGTGGGCGCGATCAGCAGAACCGCCGGCTCCGCCCGCCGGTCGACCATCGCCTGCTGGTGCGGGTGCACCTGCCAGCCGCGGGTGGCAAACCAATCGGTGATGACGGCGGGCAGCGACTTCATCGGAAAAATCCAGGGCGCCCCCGCCGGATGTAAGACCGCCCCGGTCTTCTTCTCTTCGAAAATACCGCCGGGGGAGTCCCGCAGGGACGGGGGCAGCGCCCCCAGACCCCGCCTGCCAAGCCTCTCGCGGGGGGATCTTCCTGGCGCGGGGGTGCCCCGGCTGCGGTCGGTCTCACTTCACGATCTTCTCGTCCTTGACGAACATATTCGCCCAGGCGCGATCGACATAGTCCGGCGTCATCCGCGGCGCGACCCCTTCGAAGGCGCAGATCGATAGGATCTGATCGATCAGGAAGACCGGCTGGTAATTGGCATAGACATTGTCGATGGTCGGATATTTCACCTGCAACAGATGGATCAGGCTGGCCTCGTCCAGCGGCAGCCCCTTCTTCTTCGCCACCAGGGCAAAGATCTTGAGGAAATCCTTCTGCCCCGGCCCGTCGATCTTGATCTTGAAGAAGATCCGCCGCAGCGCCGCCTGGTCGAAAATCTCGTTCGGGTGGAAGTTGGTCGAAAACACCACCAGCGTGTCAAACGGCACCTCGAACTTCTCGCCCGATTGCAGCGCCAGGATGTCGCGGCTTTCCTCCAGCGGCACGATCCAGCGGTTGACCAGCGCCTGCGGCGGCTCTTCCTGCCGGCCCAGGTCGTCGACGATGAAGATGCCGCCCGAGGACTTGAGCTGCAACGGCGCCTGATAGGTCCGCGCGGTCGGGTTGTAGACCAGGTCGAGCATCTTCAGCGACAGCTCGCCGCCGGTCACCACCGTGGGGCGTTCGCAGCGCACGTAGCGGGTGTCATAGCGGTTCGACGAGCGCCGAAGCCGGGTCGGGTCGTCCTCCTGCTCCTCGGCGGCGGAATGCACGATCGGGTCATATACGGTGATCACCTGACCGGCGTATTCGATCGCCCGCGGCACATAGATCTTGTCGCCCATCGCCTTGCGGATGCCGTTCGAGATCGAGGACTTGCCGTTGCCGGGCGGGCCATACATCAGGATCGAGCGGCCGGCCGAGACCGCCGGGCCGAGCTGGTCCATCAGCGTGTCGGGCAGGATCAGCTCGCCCATGGCGGCGGTCAGCTGGCTGCGGGTGATCTGGATGTTGCGGATCGACTGGCGCTTGACCTGCTCCTGATAGACATGCAGCGGCACCGGCATGGCGCCGTAGTATTCCGACTGCGCCAGCGCATCCAGCGCCCGCGCCTTGCCGGCATCGGTCAGCTCGTAACCCATCTCGTTGCCGGAATTGGCGTTCAGCGTGCCGGTGGCCTGCAACAGCTTTTGGCCGCGCGCCAGATCGACCAGCTCCTGTGTCACCGGGATCGGCAGGCAGATGCCGCGGGCGATCTCGGTCACCACGTCGAGGTTCGAACGGAACATGGTCTTGAGCAGGATATCCCGCATCATCACGATCGGCAGGGCCATCTCCTCCAGTCGCCTGGGGGCGGGCGGGGCTGTGACGTTTCCGACGGCCATGTTCATTGCAGATACCTCTCTCAATGCGGGGCCATGGTTGCGGGCAGGGGTTCAGAAATCATGAAGCGCATGGCGCTCAGCTCCCGTAAACCGCGCCAAGCGCGAGATAGAGCGCCAGCGTGCCGCCAAGCGCAAGGCCCATGGGAAAATCGCTGCCGGTCTCCCAGCTCTGCCAGCCGGGCGCCATGCGGCGCAGCGGGCTGTATTTCGCCAGCCGGTGGGCGGCAAAGGCGCCCAGCAGTGTCGCCGCCAGAAGCATCATCAGAAAGATGAAATCGCCGGGATGGATGAATGGCGCGGCAGCGGCGGCAAACTTGGCGTCGCCCGCACCGACCAGCCCGGTGGCATTCATCACGATGCCCAGCAAGAGCACGACCCCCAGCTGCAAGAGCCGCCAGGAATAATCGGCCAGCGGCAGGGCGATCAGCCCGACCACGACAAACACCGCCGTCAACGCCAGAACCGCATTGTTGGGGATCTTCATCATCCGCATGTCCGACCAGCAGACATAAACGCAGACCGGCGCCGCGAAGGGCAGGAACCACAGGGCCGACCAGGCGGTGACATGCAGGCCCATCGGTCAGTTCGCCGTGTTGTTTTCCAGGGCGCTCAGGGAGCGGACGGCGGCCTCGAAATACTGCGGATGGGTCTCGATCGCGTCGCGGAACAGGCCCTTTCCGGTCTCGACATCGCCGCGTTTGATCGCCGAGAGCCCCAGGGTATAGAGCAGCTCGGCGCGCTCCTGCTGGCTCATCGGCACCACCGGCAGGGTGTAGTTGCCCTGGGCGCCGCGGGCCAGAACGAGGTTGTTCTTGGCGGTAAAGAGCGAGGTGTCCTGGCGGATCGCCTGCACGAACATCCGCTCGGCACCCGGGTAATCGCCCCGGCTCAGCTTGGAATAGCCCCAGTTGTTCATCACGCTCGACGGCGTCGTGGTGAGGCCGATGGCGGTTTCGTAGAAGCTGTCGGCCTTTTTCCATTCCTTGTTGCTGTCGGCGATCATCGCTTCGAGCCGGTAGCGCTTGAAGGTCTCATGCGTCGGCGGCACGCTGTCGAGCACCTCTTCGGCCTCTTGCCACTGGTTGTTGCGGATATAGGCATCGGCGAGCTGCACCTTGTCATCGGCTTCGCTGTCTTCGAGCTGGACGATCTTCTTCCAGGCCGAGACCGCCTCGGTCGGGCGTTTGGCCCGGATCAGCGAGGCCGCGAGGCCGCGTTGCAGATCGATCCGTTTCGGTTGGCTGGCGGCGGCGCGCTGGAAATAGCTCACCGCCTCGTTCGGGTCGGAATTTGTCAGCATCACCTCGTTGAGGTTGCTTTCGTCGATCACGTTGATGTCTTGCAGCTTGCGGTCGACGGCGTCCCTGTCGATCTCTTTCTCACAGGCGGCCAGGGCCAGCACGGCGGCCAGACCGGCGAACACAAAGATAGGGTGGCGCATTCTTGCGTCCTTTTCTGCTCGTGCCTCTAGAGTGCGGTTCGGATCAGGTAGTCGGAACTGCCCCGCCGCACCAATTTATAGTCTTGTTGTTGCTCGATACCGTACTGGATATTGTCCAGTTTTGCGAGGGCTAACCGCAGGTTGTCCCGGATCGAGTCGCTCTGCCCATCGTCGAGCGCATAGGCTCGGCGGAACACCTGGGCGGCCTCGGCATGTTTGCCGCGCTCCATCAGAACGACGCCCAGATTGTTCCAGACCTCGGGCCAGCTTTCCTCTTTCTTGACCGCGCGGCGCAGCAGGGTCTCGGATTGCCCGAGCCGCCCGAGTGCCAGATTTGCGGTGCCCAGCGCCGAGAGCACCTCGGCATCGCCGATCCCGCGTTCCAGCGCGGCGCGGTTGAAGGCCGAGATCGCCAGTTCGTATTCCTTGGCAGCGAGCAGCCTGTGGCCCACAAGGAGCTGATCCACCGGCTCCGCGCGGCGATTGACCTGCGGAGCATAGGGCGAATTGCGGTCACGCTCAAAGCCGCCCTGGGAACAGGCGGCGGACACCAGGATCACGGCCAGAAGGCCGGCTGTTCTGGAAAGGGACACCTTCTTTCCTGCTCGTTGACTGCCTCGGTTCATGCCGGTGTCTCGCCTCGCGGCGGCCCGGCTTGGCCCGAGCCTAGCGCAAGCCGGCGCAGAAACGGGACCGGTTTGTTGATCCCGGCCGCAAAAACCCCGTCCACGTTGCGGATTTGCCGATGGCGCCAGCCCAGCCACCGCCGCAGGACAAAGGGGGATACGCCCCATGCCTGACTGTAGGGTGGGTTTCCAACCCACCGCTTTGCGCCCGAGTGGCGGGTGGGTGTTCAACCCACCGCCACCTCACCCCGCCAGAGAGCCGAGCTTCATGATGCCCATCGCCGAGGGGCCGACCAGGATGATCAGCAGCGGCGGCACGGTCAGACCCATGGTCACCAGCGTCATCTTGGTGGGCAGCTTGTTGGCCTTTTCCTCGGCCCGCATCACCCGCTTGTCGCGCATCTCGCCGGCATAGACCCGCAGCGCCTCGGCGATCGAAGTGCCGAAAACCTGAGCCTGGATCAGCACGGTGACAAAAGACGAAATATCCTGCACGCCGCAGCGTTCGCCCATGTCGTTGAGCACGGTGGATTTGTCCTTGCCGGCCTTGATTTCGTGGCTGACGACCTGAAATTCATAGGCAAGCTCTCGATAAGACGACTGGATTTCCTTGCTCACCCGCAGGATCGACTGGTCGAGCGACTGCCCGGCCTCGACGCAGACCAGCATCATGTCAAGCGCGTCCGGGAACCCGTCCTCGATCTCTTCGTGACGTTTGCCGGCGCGGCGCGAGACCCAGTATTTGGGTAGGAAATAACCCGCCGCACCGGGGCCGAGGATATACATCACCATTTGCTGCGTGGTGGCATTCTCCGGGCCGAGCACAAGGTAATAATAGGCCAGGCCCAGCCCGAGGGCGAGCACGCCCAGGATCACCTGCGCCGCGTGGAACATCCGCACCGCGTCGCGGCCGCGATAGCCGGCCTGCATCAGCTTCTTCTGGATCTCGGAATAGCTTTCCTGGTCCTGCGGCTCGAGGAAGGCACCGTATTTCTCCAGCTTTTCGTTGCGGGTGCCGCCGGAACGCAAGGTCTCGTTCTTGCTGACCTTTTGCTGGCGGGTCTGCGCCGCCAGCTTTTCCATCGGGTCGGGGCGCTGTTTGAACAGCATCGACACCGCCAGCAACAGAAGCAGCACCGCCATGGCACCGACGATCAGCACCGGCGCCATCGGACCAAACAATTCGTAGAACACTCCGCCGGGTTCGAACATGACGGGCTCCTTTACACTTTGATGTTCACAAGCATCCGCATGACGACAAGGTTCGCCGCGAGGAAGCCGAAGACCACGAAACAGGCAATGATGAAGAGCGGGTGATC
Source organism: Marinovum sp. PR37 (assembly GCF_028807375.1). Taxonomy (NCBI): domain Bacteria; kingdom Pseudomonadati; phylum Pseudomonadota; class Alphaproteobacteria; order Rhodobacterales; family Roseobacteraceae; genus Marinovum; species Marinovum sp. PR37. Next base: position 103,964 of record NZ_JARAML010000005.1, read on the forward strand.
GATCACTTCGTCATAATAGTTCGGGTCGGTAAGCTGGATGAAGATCAGGCACATGATCGGAAAGCCCGAGAGGAACTTGCCCGACCACTTGGCCTCGGCGGTGATCGCCTTGACCCGGCGAAACAGCCGAAAGCGCGCCCGGATCACCTTTGACAGCCCCGCCAGCACCTCGGCCAGGTTGCCGCCGGATTGCTGCTGGATGGTCACCGCCACTGCCAGAAAACGCAGATCCTGCATGTCGAGCCGGTCCGACATCTCGCGCAGCGCCTCGCCGACGTCGCGGCCATAAGCGGCCTCGTCGGCGATGATGCCCAGCTCCGAGGCCAGCGGATCCTTGACCTCTTTCGACACGATGGTCAGCGCCGAGGAAAACGGGTGGCCGACGCGCAGCGAGCGCACGATCAGTTCGATGGCGTCAGGCAGCTGCTCTTCGAGCATCGCCATCCGCTTGCCGGCCTTGTGGTTGATCCAAGTATAGACCCCGCCGACCCCCATGGCGATGGCGCCGGCCACGCGCACGGCCAGGCCGGCCTCGGTGCCCAGCGTCAGCCCGACAAAGGCGAGGAAGCTCACCACCACCATGATCAGGATGAGCTGGCCGGGCGTAAAGGCGATGGCCGCCTTCTGCGCCTTGGTGGCCAGCAGCGAATAGAGCGGGATCTTGCGCGATTTGACGTGCTGGGTCATCTCCTTGCGGAGCTTTTCCAGCACCTCGTCGCGGCGCGCGCCCTTGTCCATCATCTCCAGCCGGCGGTTGACCCGGCTGTTGAGGCTGATCGATTTGCCAAAAACGGTCAGGTAGACCCCTTCGACGAGCGCCAGGACGCCGACAAAGATCAACCCGTAGATAATCGGTTCTGCTGAGAGCTCCATGCGATCTACTCCGCGGCAAAGGGTTCAAAGATGGCGGGCGGCAGGTCGTAGCCCCAGAGCTTGAAGCGCTCGGAAAAATGGCTGCGGACGCCGGTGGCGGTGAAATGGCCGATGATCTTGTTGTCGGGCGTCAGGCCGACGCGCTGATACCGGAACACCTCCTGCATCGAGATCACCTCGCCCTCCATGCCGGTCACTTCGGTGATCGAAACCATGCGGCGCGAGCCGTCCTGAAGGCGCGAGGCCTGGACGATCAGGTTGACCGCCGAAGAGATCTGCGAGCGCACCGCCTTGATCGGCATCTCGATCCCGGCCATGGCAATCATGTTTTCCAGCCGGCTCACCCCGTCGCGGGCGCTGTTGGCGTGGATCGTGGTCATCGAGCCGTCGTGGCCGGTGTTCATCGCCTGCAACATGTCGATCACTTCCTCGCCGCGGGTCTCGCCGACGATGATCCGGTCGGGGCGCATCCGCAGAGCGTTGCGCAGACAGTCGCGCTGGGACACAGCGCCCTTGCCCTCGACGTTGGCGGGGCGGCTTTCCATCCGGCCGACATGGGTCTGTTGCAGTTGCAGTTCCGCGGTGTCTTCGATGGTCAGGATGCGTTCACTGTCATCGATGAAGGACGACAGCGCGTTGAGCGTCGTGGTCTTGCCCGAGCCGGTCCCGCCCGAGACGATGACGTTCAGCCGGCAGGCGACGGCGGCTTGAAGATAGGCGGCCATCTCTTCGGTGAAGGCGCCGAAATTCACCAGATCGTCGACCGCCAGCTTTTCCTTCTTGAACTTACGAATGGAAACCAGGCTGCCATCGACGGCGATCGGCGGCACCATGGCGTTGAAACGCGAGCCATCGGCGAGACGGGCGTCGACGTAGGGGTTGCTCTCATCGACCCGCCGGCCCACGGCCGAGACGATCTTGTCGATGATTCTGAGCAGGTGCTTTTCGTCCTTGAAGGTCACGTCGGACAGGGTCAGCTTGCCATTGCGTTCGACAAAGACCTGCTGCGGGCCATTGACCAGGATGTCGTTGACCGTGTCATCCTGAAGCAGCGGTTCCAGCGGGCCGAGGCCCTTGACCTCGTTGTAGAGTTCCTGGATCAGCGTCGTGCGGTCGTCGCGGTTGAGCACCACGCCCTTTTCGTTGAGCAACTCCTGCCCGATGTCGCTGATCTCGGCCTTGAGGTCGGCCTCGGAGGCATGTTCCAGCGCGCTGAGGTTGAGATTGTCGAGCAGCGCGCGGTGAAGTTCGAGCTTCAGATCGCCCATCTTTTCCTTGCGCTTCTGCTCCTTGTCGGTGGCCACCGGACGCGCGGCCATGGTCTTGACGACCGGCCGGCGCATCGAGACCGGCTTGGCCGGGGCCTCTTCCTGGACCGGCATCTTGGCGACATTGTCGGGCTTGGGCGCCGGTTTGGCGGCGTCGGGCTTGCGGTATCTGGAAAACATCGGGCTTTGTCCTCAGGCTGCTTCTGCCGCATCTGCACCGATTTCGTGCAGAGATTTGGCAAGCTTGGCGATTTCACGGCGCAGCGGGTTCTTGGCGGCGGCGGTGGCCAGCGGCAGGCCGTGGTCGCAGGCCTGCACCACCGGCTTGCCGCCGTCGGGGAATTGCACGTCGATCGAGATGCCGAGGCTCTCGGCCATGCGCTTGACCCGGCTCTTGCCGGTCAGATCGGTGAATTTCGGCGCGCGGTTGAGCAGGAACCGCAGCTTTTCGAAGGGCAGATCCTCCGATTGCAGCGCACGTTTGAGCCGCAGGGCGTTTTGCGCCGAACGCATGTCGATCTCGAGCATCGAGAAATAGACATGCGCCATGTTGAGCACCGTCTCGGACCATTGCACCAGGGTCTTGGGCATGTCGACGATGACATAGTCGAAATGCGCGCAGGCGGTGGCCAGCAGCTTTTCCACATCCTGCGGCGGCAGCAAGTCGAGCGGCAGCATGTCGGCCGGCGCGGTCAGCACCTGCATCTTTTCTTCGTAATCCATCAGCGCCTGGCTGAAGCTGTCTTCGTCCATGTTCTCGATGTCCGAGAGCAGCTCGTAGACGGATTCGCGGCGCGGCAGATCGAGGTAGGTGGCCACCGATCCGAATTGCAGATCGAGGTCGATCAGGCAGACCTTGGGCGCATCGGTCTTGGCGATGGTGGCCAGTTCCCAGGCGAGGTTGGTGGCAAAGGTCGTGGCGCCGGTGCCGCCGACAAGCCCCTGCACCGCGATCAGCACGCCGTTGCGCGCCGCGCCCTTTTCAAGCTTGACCTTCTTCTCGTTCGTCTCGTCGGACGCGGGCTCTTCGGCCACCGGAGCGTCGCTCACATCGGCCAGCGCCACGGCGGCGGCGGTCTCGGCCGGGGCAGGGGGGGGTGGCCCGGACCCGGTCGATGGCGAATTGCAGTTCGGTCTCGGGCAGCGGGTACGGCACGAATTCGTCGGCGCCTTTGCGCATCAGGTGATGCAACGCGGCGGGCGAGACATCCTCGGTGATCAGAATCACCTTGATGCCACGCGCCTTGGCGGCCTCGATGATTTCGGCCAGCACCGGCAGATCGGCCTCGTCCTCGGCATCCATGGCGATGGCGATGAATTCGAGCGAGCCGGCGTCTTCCTGGGCAAAGAAGGGCGCCGCCTCTTCAAAGCCCAGATCGCCCCATTGCTCGCCCAGGGCGTTTTCCATGTCTTCGATCAGGAGCTCGAATTCCTGCACATTCCGGCTGATGGTGCAGGCAATGATGGGGGGGATGTCCATCTCAAGCGCTGTTTCGTCGGTCATGGCCTTGTTATCCTTTACCAAGCTCTACTCGCCCTCTGTCTTCGCCGTCTGCCGCTACATGAAGCGCCTGTTGCAGCAGCGAGGATCCGGGACCGTCCCGCAGGTTCATCGTCCCGCGTGGCACATTTCACTGGATCGAAGGTGATGGAAAATTCGGGCGAATTTGCGGCCAAAAGATCGTCATTTCGCGAATTCGGTTCAATCGCGGGCCTGACCAGGCATTGTTCACCGGCTCCGAAAACCAAAAAGGAGGCGGAACATCCGCCTCCTTCTGCGTGCCGCCGGACGAGGTAGTCTAGTTGGCAGAACTGTCGGAGGTGTCCGCCTGCGTGCCGGTCGACACGCCGGTGGTAAAGGTCGAGGCCGGTTCGCCGGACACCAGGTATTCGCGATAGACGACGGCGGCATAATTGCCGTCGAGCAGCATCGGATGCCCCGCCACGAAGCCGGAAACCTCGGTCACGGTGCGGCGGTTGCGGCGTTCGCGGCCCTGGGTCACGATCAGCGGCTGGGTCTCGCCAAAGCTCACCACCGCCTCGAGCCGGGCACGCGAAATGCCCTGACCGATCAGGAAATTGACCACCGCATCGGCGCGGCGCTGGCCCAGCCGGCGATTGTAGGCATTCGAGCCGACCTTGTCGGTATGGCCATAGACCCGGAAGCGCACTTCGGGGAAGCGGCGGATGAACGCCGCCTGCTGACGCAGGATGGCGCGTGCGCCGGCCTCGAGCTGCGACGAGTTGAAGGCAAAGTTCACCGTGGTCGGCACCTCGTCGGCAAACCGCTGGGCCATGTTGTAGACCCATTGCTTTTCGCCGGTCTGATAGGCCTGGTTGTTCAGCGTCGCGGTGCCGAAATGGCCGGTGTCGATCAGCGCGCCGGATTCGCGAAAGAACGAGCTCTGAACCGGCCCCCGATCGGGCGAGCATCCGGCCAGGACGCCGAGAGCGGCGACCGAAGCCACAAGATATGTCAAGCGCGGCTGCTGCATCCGATCAATCCATCACATAGCCATAGGACCCGGAGAAATCCTGCTTGGCAACCTCGGCAACGGGGCCCTTTTTATATGCCGTGTCGCTGGCCACGCGGCCATGCAGGAAGAGGTCTTTCTCGGAGGGCGGGCGCACCTTGTCGGTGGGCAGGGCCAGCGCCTCGCCGCGGGTGGGGGTTACCAGATGCGGCGTCACGATGATCACCAGTTCCGATTGTTCGCGGCTGTATTCTGCCGACCGGAACAGCGCGCCCAGCACCGGCACATCGCCCAGCCAGGGCACCTGGCCGTTGAGATCGCGGAAATCGTCCTTCAGCAGGCCGGCGATGGCAAAGCTCTCGCCGTCGCGCATCTCGACCGTGGTGGTCGCTTCGCGGCGGGTGAAGGCATCGATCTGGAAGTCGTTGTTGACAAATCCGTTTGTCGGGTCGATGGCCGACACCGCTGTCTTCAGTTCAAGGTTGATGACGTCATTGTCGACCACCCGCGGGATAAAGCTCAGCTCGATCCCGAAAGGTTTGAACTCGATGCGGATCAGGTCGCTTTCGGCCGAGACCGGCACCGGATATTCGCCACCGGCCAGAAAGGTCGCCTCCTGGCCCGACAGCGCGGTCAGGTTGGGCTCGGCCAGCATCCGCACCATGCCCTTGCTTTCCAGCGCCTCGAGCAGGACCGCCACTTCCACCGCGCCCATGTTGAAGCCAATCGAGGAGGAGAGCTCGTTCGAGGTCGAACCGGGGATCGTGCCGTTGAGAATGCCCTGAAGCGCCGAGTTGCGCGCCGCCTGGCCCGAGCCGAGCCGCACGCCGACATCGCCGCCGAAGATGTCGCCGCCAAGCGCCAGCGAGGACGACAACGATTTCGACACGTTGCGCGACATCTCGGCAAAGCGGACCTTGAGCATCACCTGCTGCACGCCGCCGACGCTCATCAGGTTGGACACCCGGTCGGGGGCGTAGCGTTCGGCAAGATCGAGCGCGCGCGTCATCTTTTGCGTGGAGGAGGCGACGCCAGACAGGACGATGCCGTCATCGGCGCTGCGCACCTCGATCTTTTCGCCCGGCATGATCTGGCGCAGGCGTTCCTTGAATTCGGTCAGGTCGAAGGTCACATGCACGTCGACATTGGTGATCAGCCGGCCCGAGGCGTCGAGCAGGGTCAGCGTGGTGGTGCCGGTGCCCTTGCCCAACACATAGATGGTGCGGTCGGACAGCGACGAGATATCGGCAATCGCGGGGTTGGCAATCGAAAGTTCCGCGAAGGGCACGTCGCTTTCAACCACGACGGCGCGGTTGATCGGCACCGAGAGCTTGGACGAGGTGCCTTGCCGCACCACGCGAAGGGTTTCGGCCTCCGCGCTTGGCGCAAACGGCCCGGTGGCCAGAGCGGCGCCCATGAGGGCGGCCCCGAGGAACATCTTCACTGTCATCTGTGACCTGCCTTTCCGATCACGCCTCACACGCGCAGGTCTTGTTGCCTGCATTTGGCGCCACCTTGCGGGAACTTTGGATTTTTTGCAATATTCAATGGCTTCCGACCCTGTGTTTATGTGGGTATCTCGCAACAGGCGCAGAAAAAAGAAAACGCCACATTACAGGATGCGGCGTTTTTCATTTGCTGTCCTACCGGATATGGGGTGAGTCGCTCAGTTTGTGCAGGGGATCGGGATTTCGATCATTTCGCCGCCCTTGCGGGTGCGGATGGTGCAGACTTCTTCCTTTTCCACCTCGACGATCTTTTCCTCTTCCGGCGCCTCGAGCCCCAGAAGGCTCATCTGGTCGACCTCGACCGGGCCCACTTCGCTGGTGTCGCCCGAGCCGACCAGCGCCAGCGACAGCCGGCCGGTCGATTGTGCCTGGGCCAGCGCCGCCACCTGCTGCGGCTTGGCCGAAACGGTCACCGTGCGGGCGATGGTGGTCGCGGTCTTGTCGCCATAGGCCGATTGATCGACGGCGATCAGCTTGACGCCGGTCTCGATCAGCTTGGTCACATCGGTCGAGCTGCGGCCGCTTTCGTCGGCAAAGGACGCGACACGGCCGGTCCAGTAGACGTCGACCCGGTCGCCGGGACGCAGGAAGCCGGAAACGCCGGATGCCACGTCGACCTTGATCGCAAAGGCGCGCATGCCCGGGCTCAGCCGCGAGGTGATGCCGGCATCCTGGCCGGGCAGGGTGACTTTGCTGGCCAGAACCGCCTCGCCCCGCTCGATTGTACGCATCACAAACCGTTCCTCGCCGGTTTCGGGGAAGAGATCGGCGATCTCGGTGATCTTCATGCCGTCGCGGCGCGGGTGCACGCCAGGCTGCGGGTTTTCGCGCAGCCGGTCCTGGGTCTCTTCGTCGAGCTCGTCCCAGGGCTTGTGATAGGGCACGGCGCCACCGCGTTGCAGAAAGGTGCCTTCCGGCACCGAGGTACGGGGAAACTTGACCACGCGCACCGCGTCCTTGTCCAGCTTGTCGCCGTAGTTCATCCGCTTGGTCGCGACAAAGACCTCGACCGTGGCGATGCCTTCGGCGCCCTTGGCCTTGGCCAGCGCGACACGATAGGAATTCACATAGCCGTTTGCCAGATAAACCGCGAATCCGGCCAATGCGATGCCGAGAATCAGCACAAATCCGAATACCACCCGCATATCCTGCCCTCTCCTTTGAAGCGTCCCGGTCTTATGCCGGGAAAATGTGGTGAAACTAAGCCCGGCAGCGGGCGTCCTGGCGGCGCGCCGGCCTTTCCCGGCCGCAGCGGCCGGCGCCGATCACGCCCTGCACGTACATGCGAAAGCCGGCCCAGGGATCGGGCCGGCCGTCGAAACTTGGTCCTGCGTTCTGTCAGGTGTCAGAAATCGTTCTGGCCGCCGATCGCGCCGCCAATTGCGGTGGACAGGGTATTGGTGTTGCCCTCGATCGTCACATAGGCCACCGAGGCCAGCCCGACGATCGCGGCGGTCAGAATGACCCAATCCACGGTCACGGCACCATCTTCGGACTTGTAAAATTGTTTGAGAAGCCTTTGCATAGCTCTCTCTCCTAACTCTTGATACCCGCGGGAGGCGCCGCCAGGGGTTGGCCTGACATCCGCGCCGAGCTGAAACTGCCCCGAAACGTCGGGGCGCAGCGGACCTGGCGCTTGCGCCCGGTCCGATCATCCGATCCGCCCTGTCCCGACATGCAACGGCCGCCACACGGGCGGCCGGCGCCATACGGCGAAGCGGATCCGACAGGTGCCCAAGCGTGAAATCGGGGCACCTGTCGATGTTCAGGCACTAAGCGATCAGAAGTCGTTCTGGCCGCCGATGGCGCCGGCAGTGGCGTTGAACAGCGTGGTGGCGTTGGTTTCGATCGCGCCATAAGCGGCGATGGCCAGGCCGACGATGGCTGCGGTCAGGACGACCCAGTCAACAGTCACGGCGCCGTCTTCGTCTTTGCGGAAGTTTTTGATAAACTTAATCATGGTTTTTCTCCGGGTAGGGCTCACGGGCCCGATGTTTGTGGCGGGGTCTTGCCGCGGCAAGACCCTCATGTCAGATGCTCAGGCGGTCGATCAGAAGTCGTTCTGGCCGCCGATGGCGCCGGCAGTGGCGTTGAACAGCGTGGTGGCGTTGGTTTCGATCGCGCCGTATGCGGCGATGGCCAGGCCGACGATGGCTGCGGTCAGGACGACCCAGTCAACAGTCACGGCGCCGTCTTCGTCTTTGCGGAAGTTTTTGATGAACTTGATCATGGTTTTGGTCTCCGTAGGTCGATTTGCGTTTCGTTAACCTTGCCGGGGTGCTCAGAACTGCCTCTCACCTCAGGTCTGTCCGACTTGGTATGACGCTAATAAGCCAGCGGATTGGGGCGGCAGTTGGGCAGCAATCGCGCGATTTCCGGGTCTCGGGCCACTTTTGTGATTTTATCGTGAAGTACTTGATTCTGCTGGGAAACAAGTTTTTGCGAAAGTTTTCCGCGCCGTCGGATCGGGAAAATTGCTGGCAAATATGGCGCGCGTGCCGCTTTTGCGGCCGACAAAACTGGCCCCGAGGCGGGTTTTTTGCGAGGGTCGAGACAATCACATAGCCCAACGAGGCAGAGCAGGTAGACCGATGAGACATCTCGCAAGAGGCCTTGTGCTGTGCGCCCTGATGGCGGCCGTGGGGCCGGCCCGGGCCGAGCCGCCGGCCTTTCCCGATTTCGAGGCCCGCCGGGTCAAGCCGCCGAAGCCCGGCGCCAAGAAACGCATCCTGGTGCAGATCACCGCGCCGGCGCCGCGCAAGCCCGTGGCCCCCGCGCCCGATCCCGCCGCCCGCGATGACGGCGACGGCGCGGCCTATGGCTGGTTCTGGAACCGGGTCTCGACCAGATACGAGGCCAGGAACCCCGGCCGGTTGGAAGAGGCGCTGGCGGCGCTGGACGCCGCTCCCGCCGGCCAGGCGGTGCGCGCGCCGCGCCTGTCGGAGTTGCAGGCGATCGCCACGGCGCAGGGGATCGAGATCCTCAAGGCCACGGTCGGCACCCGGGTCTCGCCCGCCTTTGCGCTGGCGGTGATGTCGGTCGAGAGCGGCGGGCGGGTCGATGCGGTGTCTTCGGCCGGGGCGCAGGGGCTGATGCAGCTGATGCCGGCCACCGCCGCCCGGTTCGGAGTGAGCAATGCCTCGGTTGCGGCTGACAATATCCGGGGCGGGGTGAAATTCCTCGATTTCCTGGTCGAGAAGTTCGAGGGCGACCCGATCCTTGTCCTGGCCGGCTACAACGCGGGCGAGAATTCCATCGGCCAGCACGGTGGCGTGCCGCCATTTGCCGAAACCCGCGATTATATTCCCAAGGTGCTGGCGGCCTGGAAGGTGGCGCAGGGCCTGTGCAAGACCCCGCCGATGTTCATCTCTGACGGCTGCGTCTTTGTCACGATGAACTGAGCCGCCTCAATATGGCATGGACGCCCCTCTGGGGCGGCCTGCTCAGCCCCTGCGGGGCCGGATGGGGGCTCAGCCGCCGGCCTGCGGCCTCCCCGCGGTATTTTCGAACAGAAGAGGGATCGGGGCAGCGCGGGGCTGCCCCGGTCGGGTGTCAGACGACGGTCGCCTCGGTGGCGGCGCGGATCTCGTCTTCGGTCACGCCGTCGGCGCATTCGACGATCTTCAGCCCGCCTTCGACCACGTCGAGCACGCCGAGATTGGTGATGATCCGGTCGACCACGCCGGTGCCGGTCAGCGGCAGGGTGCATTGCTTGAGCAACTTGCTGTCGCCGTGCTTGTTCTGGTGGTCCATCACCACCACCACGCGGCCGACGCCGGCCACCAGATCCATCGCGCCGCCCATGCCCTTGACCAACTTGCCGGGGATCATCCAGTTTGCCAGATCACCGTTCTCGGCCACTTCCATCGCGCCGAGGATCGCCGCCGCGATCTTGCCGCCGCGGATCATGCCGAAGCTGGTTGCGCTGTCGAAATAGGAGGTGCGCGCCAGTTCGGTGATGGTCTGCTTGCCGGCGTTGATCAGGTCCGGATCCTCTTCACCTTCGATCGGGAAGGGGCCCATGCCGAGCATGCCGTTTTCCGATTGCAGGGTGATGTCCTTGTCGCCGACGTAGTTCGCCACCAGCGTCGGAATGCCGATGCCGAGGTTGACATACATGCCGTCTTCGAGTTCCTGCGCGGCCCGTTCGGCCATCTGATTGCGGTCCCAGGGCATCAGGCTTCCTCCCGCTTGCGCACGGTGCGCTGTTCGATGCGCTTCTCGTGCTGGCCTTGAATGATCCGGTGCACGTAGATGCCCGGAAGATGGATGTGATCGGGGTCGAGCGTGCCGCGTTCGACGATCTCTTCGACCTCGACGATGCAGACCTTGCCGCACATCGCCGCCGGCGGATTGAAGTTGCGCGCGGTCTTGCGGAACACCAGGTTGCCGGTGTCATCGGCCTTCCAGGCCTTGACGATGCTGATGTCGGCGAAGATGCCCTCTTCGAGGATGTAATCCTCGCCGCGGAACTGCTTCACTTCCTTGCCTTCGGCAATCTGGGTGCCGACGCCGGTCTTGGTGTAGAAACCCGGAATGCCGGCGCCGCCGGCGCGCATGCGCTCGGCCAGGGTGCCTTGGGGATTGAATTCGAGCTCGAGCTCGCCCGAGAGATACTGGCGCATGAATTCGGCGTTTTCGCCCACATAGGACGACATCATCTTCCTGATCTGACGGGTTTCGAGCAGCTTGCCCAGGCCGAAACCATCGACGCCGGCATTGTTCGACGCCACGGTCAGATCCTTGACGCCGCTTTCGACCAGCGCATCGATCAGCAGCTCGGGAATGCCGCAGAGACCGAAGCCCCCGGCGGCAATCAGCATGCCATCGTGCAACAGGCCATCCAGCGCCTCCGACGCCGAGCCATAGACCTTCTTCATCGAAAATCTCCCATGAAAGTGATGATTGGGCAGTTTGTGGGCGTTGGACGACGGAGAGTCAAATGGATTGCCGCAGTGCAGAGAGCGTTAGCGTTAGCAGCGGAACGCCCTATCATTCATCCAAAAGGTTGACTGAGGGGTTGCGAATCTATTATTCAACCGTATGGCTAAACGACCCGAGACTCACGATCTGAACGCAATTCTCAAAGCCGCCAGCGATCCCACGCGGCGGGATATCCTGACGCTTCTGGCGCAGGAGGGACCGCTGAAGGTGGGGGATATACACGCGCGGTTCGACATCAGCCTCAATGCCGTTTCCAAGCATATCAAGGTGTTGGAACGGGCCGGGCTGGTGCGGCGGCGCTGCGAATGGCGCGAGCATCTGATTGACGTCCAACTGGTGCCGCTGACGGAGGTCGATCGCTGGTTCCGCGACTTGCGGTCGATCTGGGAAATTCGGCTGGACGCCCTGGACCGGGTGATAACGGAAGGAAAGAGAGATGACCGAACTGACGATGCAAGTTGAACGCTCGATTGCCGCCCCGCGCGAGGCGGTGTTCCGGGCCTGGCTCGATCCCGAGATGCTGCGCCGCTTCATGCTGCCGGGGCAGGACATGACGGTGCCGCGCGCCGATGTCGATGCCCGCGAGGGCGGCCGCTTCGAGATCGTGATGCGGGCGGGGGACAAGGACATGCCCCATGCCGGCACCTACCGCGAGATCTCGCCGCATGAGCGGATCGTCTTTACCTGGGAAAGCCCCTATTCCACCGAGACCGACAGCGAGGTGACGCTGGAATTTGCGCCCGAAGGCGACGGCACGCGGGTGACGCTGACCCATGTGCGGTTTCCCGATGCCGAGATGCGCGACAATCACAAGGCCGGCTGGAGCGCGATCCTGGCGGCGCTCGATACGGCGCTGGCCTGAGCGCCGGGCTGGCGGGACGGGCGGGGGCCGTCTGGCCCCGGCCCGCATCCTGCCTCAGATCAGGCGGACCTGGGTGCCGATCCGGGTGATCTCGAAAAGCTCGGCGACCTTTTCGTTGTAGAGCCCGATGCAGCCATCCGAAGACCGGCGGCCGATCTTTCGGGTGTCATGGGTGCCATGGATCAGATAGGCTGGCCAGTCGAAATAGAGCGCATGGCTGCCCAGCGGATTGTCGGGCGCGCCGCCGGCCACCGGCCGCCAATCGGGAAAGCGCTCCATCTGGCTGGGGGTCGGCGTCCAGGAGGGGCCGACCTTCTTGCGCACGATCTTGGTATAGCCGCGCTTGGTCAGCTCGTCGGTCTTGGGCACCGAGGTCGGATAGACCCGGTAGTCGCTGCCATCGCCGGCCCAGAAATGCAGGGCGCGCGAGAGGGTGTCGCAGACAATGGCGCCCTGGCCCAGCTCGCTGAAATGGTCGCGCCAGTCCTGTTGGGCAAAGCCCGAGACATTGTGTCGGACCGGCTCGGCGGCCCGCGCCACGGCGGGCAGAAGCAGCGTCGCGCCGGAGACGGCCAACAGGCGGCGGCGGCTGAAACTCTTGTGCATGTCAGGACCCTTTGATTGTCGTTCCGTGCAGCGTGACATGAACCCGAAAGCGCCGGACATGGCCACTCACGTATTCGCGAGCGTGAATGTGAGTGCGGAAAGGGCACATCGCGGGGGGTGGAGAGCCGCGCGCGTCCCCGCGCCCCGGACTTGATCCGGGGCCGCTCGCGTTTTGTGCGCGAGGGTTTTTGCGGTGTCGAGGTCCCGGCGCGGGGGCCGGGACGGGTTGGGGGGTGCGGAGGGGCTTGCGCGTCCTCGCGCCCTGGACTTGACCCGGGGCCACTTGCGTTTTGTGCGTGAGGGTTTTCGCGGCGGCGGGGTCCCGGCGCGGGGGCCGGGACGGGTGGGGTGTGCGGACGGTCTCGCGCGTCCCCGCACCCCGGACTTGATCCGGGGCCTCTTGCGTTTTGTGCGTGAGGGTTTTTGCGGCGGCGGGGTCCCGGCGCGGGGGCCGGGACGGGTGGTGTGTGTGGAGAGGCTTGCGCGTCCTCGCGCCCCGGGCTCGACCCGGGGCCTCGGGCCGCCCTGCGCCGTTCTGGGCCTGCGTAAGCGGGCGTTATTCTTCCTTGGCGGCGGCCTTTTTCGGCGCGGTTTTCTTGGCGGGCGCCTTTTTTGCCGCGGGCTTCTTGGCGGCTTTCTTCGCCGGGGCCTTCTTCTTGCTCTTGCCGGCCTTTTCCTCGATCAGCTTGACCGCCATCTCCATGGTCACGTCCTTGGGCTCGGTGTCCTTGGGCAGGGTCGCATTGACCTTTTCCCATTTCACATACGGCCCGTAACGCCCCTCCATCACGTTGACCGGACCGCCGTCGGGGTGATCGCCCAGCTCTTTCAGCGGCTTGACGGCGGTGCGCCCGCGGCCGCGACCGGGGTTGGCGCGCTTGTGCTCGAGCAGTTCCACGGCGTGGTTCATGCCGATCTCGAAGACCTCGATCGGGTCTTTCAGATTGACGTAGACCGGTTTTTCCTCGTCCGGCTTCTGATGCATGACATAGGGCCCGAAACGGCCGAAGTTCGACTTGATCATGCCACCTTCGGAATGTTCGCCGATCTCGCGCGGCAGGCTGAGCAGGGTCACGGCCTTCTCCAGCGTCAGGTCATCGGGCCCCCAGCCGGGCACATATTGGCCTTTCTGCTTGGGCAGCGAGGCGCGCGGCGGCTTCTTGTTCTCGGGCGTCGGTTCGCCGCGCTGCACATAGGGGCCGAAGCGGCCGGCTTTCAGCCAGATCTCGTCGCCCTGATCCTCGCCCAGCAGCTTTTCCTCGCCATCCGCGCCTTCGCCGGCAATCGGCCGTGTGTAGGTGCATTCGGGATAATTGCCGCAGCCGACAAAACCGCCGGTCTGCGAGGTCTTGAGGTGCAACTGACCGGTGCCGCATTTCGGACAAATCCGCGGATCGGTGCCATCCTCGCGCGGCGGGTAGAGCTGATCGGAAAGCGCCTCGTCGAGCACGTCGAGCACCTGGGCGATGCGCAGATCGGAGGTTTCGGCAATCGCGGCCGAGAAATCCTGCCAGAAGCGCTTGAGCAGTTCCTTGTAGTCGCCTTCGCCGGCCGAAACCTTGTCGAGATCCTCCTCGAGGTCGGCGGTGAATTCATACCCCACGTATTTGCGGAAGAAATTCAGCAGGAAGATGGTGACGATCCGGCCCTTGTCCTCGGGGATCAGCCGGTTCTTCTCCTTGAGCACATAGCCGCGCTCCTGGATCGTGGTGACGATGCTGGCATAGGTCGAGGGCCGGCCGATGCCGAGCTCTTCCATCTTTTTCACCAGCGTGGCCTCGGTATAACGCGGCGGCGGCTGGGTGTGGTGCTGCAAGGCCAGAACGGCGGTGTTTTCGCTGAGCAGCGCCTTGCCGTTGCGCTGGATGCCCGAGGTCTCGACCACCGCGGGGGCGCTGTCGCCGGCCTTGGTGTAGTCGCCCTCCAGCCCGGATTTGGCGAACTTTGCCGGTTCGCCCTCCATAATCTGCGGCAGGATACGGTCGTCATCGCTCTCGGCCACGTCGTCGCGGCCTTCTTCGTAGACCTTGAGAAAGCCTTCGAAGGCGATGCGCTGGCCATTGGCGCGCAGCCCGACCTGGCCGTCCTGGCTGGCGATTTCCACCACCGTGCGCTCGAGCCGGGCGCTTTCCATCTGGCAGGCCATGGTCCGCTTCCAGATCAGGTCATAGAGCCTGGCCTGGTCGCTCTCGCGCAGTTTCAGCGCCTCCATGTCCTTGCTCATGTCGGTCGGCCGGATACATTCATGCGCTTCCTGCGCGTTCTTGGCCTTGTTCTTGTAGATCCGCGCCTTGTCGGGCACGAACTCGGCGCCGTAGCGATCCTTGATCGCCGCGCGGGTGGCGTCGACCGCCTCGGGCGCCATGTCGATGCCATCGGTCCGCATATAGGTGATATGGCCGGCCTCGTAGAGCCGCTGCGCCGCGTTCATCGCCTGCCGCGCGCCCATGCCGAACTTGCGGCTGGCCTCCTGTTGCAGGGTCGAGGTCATGAAGGGCGGCGAGGGGTTGCGGGTGGCCGGCTTGGCCTCGACCGATTTCACGAAGAGATCACGCGAGGTGACAGCCTGCACCGCGAGCTCGGCGGCGGTCTCGTTTTCCAGGTCGTATTTGTCGAGCTTCTTGCCGGCATGCACCGTCAGCCGGGCCTCGTAGTCCTGGCCGCGCGGCGTGGTGAGCAGCGCCTTGACCGACCAGTATTCGCGCGGCCGGAACGCCTCGATCTCCATCTCGCGCTCGACGATCAGCCGCAGGCAGACCGATTGCACCCGGCCGGCGCTGCGCGCGCCGGGCAGCTTGCGCCAGAGCACCGGGCTCAGGTTGAAGCCGACGAGGTAGTCCAGCGCCCGGCGGGCGAGGTAGGCCTCGACCAGCGGCGCATCGACCTGGCGGGGATTCTGCATCGCCTCGGTGACGGCGGTCTTGGTGATCGCGTTGAACACCACGCGGCTGACCGGCGTGTCCTTCTTGATCGCCCGGCGCTTGCGCAGCGCCTCTTCCAGATGCCAGGAAATCGCCTCGCCCTCGCGGTCGGGGTCGGTGGCGAGGATCAGCGCATTGTCGTCCTTGAGCGCGTCGGCGATCGCCTTGACGTGCTTGCGGCTGTCGGCGCCGATCTCCCATTTCATCTCGAAATCCGCCTCGGGATCGACCGATCCGTTCTTGGCGGGCAGGTCACGCACATGGCCATAAGACGCCAGAACGGTGTAATCCGAGCCGAGATATTTGTTGATTGTCTTGGCCTTGGCCGGAGATTCGACAACAACAACTGGCATGAAATTTCCTTTCGACTCAAACCGCCTGCTCTGGCGGCGGAACATGTGGGTGGAGTGGTGCAAAAGTCAATGCAGGCAAATCAGAGTTGTGAAACGCCCGCGCCTGCCGCTAGTCTGCGGTATCCGGGGAGAGAGGTCATGCCGCGCCATCTGACATGTTGCGCCGTTCTGGTTCTGGGTTGCGGCCTCGGGGCCGGGGCGGCCCCGGCCCAGGAATGGTCCGAGCCGGCCCGCGGCAGCGCCACCCGCAGCGCCCTGATGGACGCGCTGCGGCCGCATGCCGAATGGGAGCTGGGCGCGCCGGTGGAATTTGTCGTCGGCGAGCTGCGCGTGGCGGGAGATCTGGCCTTTGCCGCGTTGGCCGCTCAGCGCGCCGGCGGCGCGGCGATCGATCTGCGGGACACACCGGGCTTTCTGCGCGGCACGCTCGATCCGGGGATGATGGATGGCACCAACATTCAGGTGCTCTATCGCAAGAGTGGCGCGACCTGGGTGGCGGTGCATCACGCCATCGGCGCCACGGATGTCTGGTTCGCCTGGGATCCGCTCTGCGAGGAATACCGGCCGGTGATTTCGGATTATTGTTTCTGACGGGCCGGGCCCGGGGATTTGCGTGCCCGGCCGGGGGCGGCGCGGCCGGCCGGGAGGCCCCGGATCAGGTCCGGGGCGGGGGGCTGCGGGGGGCAGCGCTTGCGTCTCAGGAGGCCAGCGAGATCAGGCCGCCGGGATGCCGCTTGATCCGGCCGCTGAGCTCCAGATCGGTCAATTGTGCCGCCACTTCGCGCGAGCGGCCGTCGAGGTCGCGGATCAGCTGATCCTCGGCCAGCGGCGAGGGGCCGAGCCGCGCCAGGATCTCGCCATGCAGCGCCGCGGTGTCGCGCAGGCTGCGTTTCTGCGGCGCGGCCTCGGGCACCAGCGGCAGCTCCGGTTGCGGCGCGGCGGCGGCGCAGATCGGGCCCAGCGCCTCGATCACGTCGCCGGCGTTGCGCACCAGGCGGGCGCCATCGCGGATCAGCAGATTGCAGCCGCTGGCGCGCGCGTCGAACGGATGGCCGGGCACCGCAAGCACGTCGCGGCCCTGGTCGAGCGCATTGCGCGCGGTGATCAGGCTGCCGGATTTCGCCGCCGCCTCGACGATCACCACGCCACGCGACAGGCCCGAAATGATCCGGTTGCGCTGGGGAAAGTGGCGGGCCTGCGGCGCCAGTCCCGGCCGCTGTTCCGAGAGCACCAGCCCGCGGGCCAGGATATCCTCGGCCAGCTTGGTGTTTTCCGACGGGTAGATCACGTCGACGCCGCCGCCAAAGACCGCAATGGTTCCACTGTCGAGCGCGGCGAGATGGGCGGCGGTGTCGACGCCGCGGGCCAGGCCCGAGACCACGACAAATCCGGCCTCTCCCAGCTCGGCCGCCAGCGCCCGGGCCATCCGCGTGCCCAGCGACGAGGCATTGCGTGCGCCGACCAGGGCGATCAGCGGTTTGTCCAGAAGGTCGATCCGGCCGCGGGCCCAGAGAAACGGTGGCGCATCGGCCAGTTGCGCCAGCGCGGCGGGGTATTCCGCCTCGCCCCGGCAGATCAGCCGGGCGCCAACGGCCTTGCCGCGCCGGTATTCACCTTCGGCATCGGCTGTCGAACAGGGGGTGTATCTGTCGATCCCGGCGGCCCGCGCCACATCGGGCAGCGCGGCAAGCGCGGCTTCGGCCGTGCCATGTTCGGCCATCAGCCGGTAAAAGGTCGAGACACCGACACGATGAGAGCGCAAGAGGCGGAGCCAGCCCAGCCGGTCATCTTCCGAGGTGGGTGGGAGTAGGGGGTGAGAGGAAGAAGAAACTGTGTCGGCCATCCTGATCCCGCCTGCTTGCAGAATCATGTCTACAATGTGGCTGGTTAACGGACGGTAAACCGTAATCGCTTGACCGGGAGGGGAGGCCTCTTCGTCCCGGCGCCCCGGATCGGAGGTCTGCGGCCCGCCGGCAACATGCCGGCAGGCCGCCCCGTGTCACGTTGGCCGGCTCAGGCGGCCGCGCCGCCGACGGTCAGCCCGCCGATGCGCACCGTCGGCTGGCCGACGCCCACCGGCACCCATTGCCCGGCCTTGCCGCAATTGCCCATGCCGGGATCGAGCGCCATGTCGTTGCCCAGCGCCTGAATGCGCATCAGCGCCGAAGGCCCGTCGCCGATCAGCGTCGCGCCCTTGACCGGCGCGCCGACCTTGCCGTTCCTCACCCGATAGGCCTCGGTGCACGAAAACACGAACTTGCCGTTGGTGATGTCGACCTGGCCGCCGCCGAAGCCCACCGCCCAGATGCCATCCTCCAGGCCCGCCACGATCTCTGACGGATCGGTGTCGCCGCCCAGCATGTAGGTGTTGGTCATCCGCGGCATGGGAATGTGCTGAAAGCTCTCGCGCCGGCCGTTGCCGGTGGGCTCGACCCCCATCAAACGCGCGTTCTGACGGTCCTGCATGAAACCGGTCAGGATGCCGTCCTCGATCAGCACGTTGCGCCCCGAGGGCGTGCCCTCGTCATCGACCGAGAGCGAGCCGCGCCGGTCGGGCAGGGTGCCGTCATCCAGAACGGTCACGCCTTTCGCCGCGACCTGCCGGCCCATCAGCCCGGCAAAGGCCGAGCTGCCCTTGCGGTTGAAATCCCCCTCCAGCCCGTGGCCGATGGCCTCATGCAGGAGAATACCGGGCCAGCCGGGGCCAAGCACGATGTCCATTACGCCGGCCGGCGCCGGCTCGGCGTCGAGGTTGACCAGCGCGATGCGCAGCGCCTCGCGCGCCTTGGCCTGCCAGTCCGCGGGATCGAGCAGCCCGTCAAGGCCCAGCCGGCCGCCACCGCCGGCCACGCCGCTTTCGCGCCGGCCGTTCTGTTCGACGATCACCGAGACATTGACCCGCGTCATCGGCCGCACGTCGGTGACATGCAGCCCGTCAGGGCGCAGGATCTCGACCTCCTGATGCGAGGCCATGATCGTGGCCGAGACCTGCACCACCCGCGGATCGAGATCGCGCGCGAACGCATCGATCTCGCGCAGCGTCTCGATCTTGACCGGAAACTCCGCCCCGGCGATCGGGTCGGCATCGGTGTAGAGCCTGCGATTGGTGGGCTTGGGGCCGGGCGCCATGACGCCGCCGCCATCGCCCACCGCCAGCCGCGCGGTCTCGACCGCGCGTTTCAGCGCCGGTTCGGAGATCTCGGTGGCATGGGCATAGCCCGCCACCTCGCCCTTGACGGCGCGCAGGCCGAAGCCTTCGGAGGCGTCGTAACTGGCTGTTTTCACGCGGCCATCGTCGAAATGCAGCACTTCGGAGCGGCGCCGCTCCAGAAACAGCTCGCCATCCTCGGCGCCGTCCGTGGCCGCGCGCACAAGCGCCAGCGCCCGGTCCGGGTCGAGCGATGTCTGAAAGGGGCGAAACGCGGTCTCTGCCATGGGATATGCCTCGGGAAGTTTGATCCAAATCAAAAAAGCGGCCCTTTGACGCGGGCGTGGTGCTTTATCTCGTATCAAGAATATGATTTTAAACGCCTGCGTTACAATGGGCGGCGCGGCAATGGATTCGTATGCGCGAATTTCCCGCGCCCGCCCCCCGAACAGACGAACAGCATGAACCGACCAGGGTGTATATGATGCAACTTAAATCTCTGCTCACCGGCCTTGCGGCCTCGCTCGCCGCGGCGCCTGCCCTTGCGCAGGATCTCGAGATCGTGGGCAAGCCGGTCCCGAACGGGGTCGGCTTTCAGCCCGCGGCCACCGAATTGGCGCGCGATCTGCAATGGCTCGACGGCATGCTGCTGGTGGTCATCACCATCATTTGCATCTTCGTCGCCGGCCTGATGGTGTATTGCTTTGCGCGCTTCAACCGCAAGGCCAACCCGACGCCCAAGGCCTTTACCCACAACACCCCGATCGAGGTCGCCTGGACTGTGGGGCCGATCGCCATCCTGGTGCTGATCGGCTCGTTCTCGCTGCCGGTGCTGTTCAAGCAGCAGGAAATTCCCGAAGGCGACATCGTGATCAAGGCCACCGGCTATCAGTGGTACTGGGGGTATGAATATGTCGATCCCGGCGTCGAGGGTGTCGAGCCCAGCGTCATCGCGTTCGACAGCTTCATGCTGGGCCGCGAAGGTCTGGCGGATGCCGGCTATTCCGACGATCTCTACCTGCTGGCCACCGACACCGCCGTTGTCGTGCCGGTCGGCAAGACCGTGGTGATGCAGGTCACCGGCGCCGACGTGATCCACTCCTGGACCATCCCGGCCTTTGGCGTGAAGCAGGACGGCGTGCCCGGCCGGATCGCCGAGCTGTGGTTCGAGGCCGAGCGCGAAGGCGTCTACTTCGGCCAGTGCTCCGAACTCTGCGGCAAGGACCACGCCTACATGCCGATCACCGTCAAGGTGGTGAGCGAAGAGGCCTACGAAGAATGGCTCGCCGGCGCGGTCGAGGAATATGCCGGCCTGCCGCTGCCCTACGATCTGGCTTCGGCCAAGTAAGTGACCGGGCCGGGCAGCCGCCCGGCCTACCCATCCGCCGTAGGCCGGGCGTCCGCCCGGCGCCCCGGAGACCAAGATGACCGACGCCAGCCTTCATAGTGCCAGCCGCGACAGCGAAGCCCAGTTCGGGGATTATTTCGCCCTGCTGAAACCGCGGGTGATGACGCTTGTCGTGTTCACCGCCTTTGTCGGCCTGCTGGCCGCGCCGGTTCCGGTGCATCCCTTCATCGCCTTCTGCGCGGTGCTGTTCATTGCGGTCGGCGGCGGGGCCTCCGGCGCGCTCAACATGTGGTGGGACGCCGATATCGACGCGGTGATGAAACGCACCGCCGGCCGGCCGATTCCCGCCGGCAAGGTCGCGCCCGAAGAGGCGCTGGCGCTCGGCATTGGCCTGTCCGGTTTCGCCGTGCTGCTGCTCGGGCTGGCGACAAACTGGGTGGCGGCGGGGCTGCTGGCCTTCACCATCTTCTTCTACGTGGTGATCTACACCATGTGGCTCAAGCGCTGGACGCCGCAGAATATCGTCATCGGCGGCGCCGCCGGCGCCTTCCCCCCGATGATCGGCTGGGCCGCGGCCACTGGCGGCATCGCGGTGGAATCGGTGCTGATGTTCTGCCTGACCTTCATGTGGACACCGCCGCATTTCTGGGCGCTGGCGCTGTTCATGCGCGGCGACTATGACAACGCCGGCGTGCCGATGCTGACCGTGACCCACGGCCGCAAGGCGACACGGGCGCATATCCTCGTCTACACCCTGCTGCTGGCGGCGCTGGCCGTGGCCATCGCCTTTACCGGGGCGGGCGGGCCGGTCTACCTCGTGGTTGCGGTGGTGCTCAACGCGCTGTTCATCAAGGGCGCGCTCCGCATCTGGCGCCGCACCGAAGAGGATGCCGAGGCCGACAATTTCGCCGCCGAGCGCGGTTTCTTCAAGCTGTCGCTGCTCTATCTCTTTGCCCATTTCGGTGCGATCCTCGTCGAGGCCGGGCTGGACCGGGCCGGCGTGGCGCTGTCGCTTGGAGGCCTGCTGTGAACTTTCCCCCCGAACATGAGCTGCACCAGCGCCGCAAGGGCCGCAACCTTGGCGTCGGCCTGGTGCTGGCGGCGCTGATCGTGATCGTCTTTGGACTGACCTACGTCAAGGTCACCAGCCAGGGCTTCCGCGACTCCGCGACCAGTGAAGGAGCTGAATGATGGCATTGAGCGGACCCGCGAAAACCGTGGCCCAGACCGTATCGGTGGTTGTGCTGATGGGCGGGCTGGCCTGGGCCTCGGTGCCGTTTTACGACTGGTTCTGCCGGGTGACCGGCTTTGGCGGCGTGACCAATGTCTCCGAGACCGGCAGCGACGTGATCCTCGACAAGACCATCAAGATCCGCTTCGACGCCTCGCTCGAGCGTGAGATGTCGTGGGAGTTCAAGGCGCTGCAACCCGAGATGACAATCCGTCTCGGCGAGACCGGCCTGGCCTTCTACGAGGCCTACAACCCCACCGACCGGCCGATCGCCGGGCAGGCGAGCTACAATGTGGCGCCGTATGACGCCGGGGCCTTTTTCACCAAGATCGAATGTTTCTGCTTCACCGAACAGGTGCTGATGCCGGGCGAGCGGGTCGAGATGCCGGTGACCTTCTACGTCGATCCCGAGATTGTCGAAGACCGCGATGCGAAGTACACCAAGCATATCACGCTGTCCTATACCTTCTACGAAATCGACATGCCCGAGACTGCCGCGCTTGACGCGGCGACGGAAACAACACAAACGAATTGAGCCTTTTGCACGAGGGAAGACACGACAATGGCCCATGTAAAAAACCACGATTATCACATTCTGAACCCCTCGATCTGGCCGCTGCTCGGGTCGGTCTCGGGCTTCGTGATGCTGTTCGGCGCGGTGCTCTGGTTCCACGACAATGGTCCGTGGATGTTCCTGATCGGCTTTGTCGGCGTGCTGTATGTCATGTTCGGCTGGTGGTCCGAGGTGATCGCCGAGAGCCGCGTCGGAGACCACACGCCGGTGGTGCGGATCGGCCTGAAATACGGCTTCATCCTGTTCATCATGTCGGAAGTGATGTTCTTTGCCGCCTGGTTCTGGAGCTTCTTCAAGCACGCGCTCTATCCGATGGACCCGGGGGGCATGAGCCCGGCCGTCGATGGCGTCTGGCCGCCGGTGGGCATCGAGACCTTCGATCCCTTCCACCTGCCGCTGATCAACACGCTGATCCTGCTCTGCTCGGGCGCCGCTGCCACCTGGGCGCACCACGCGCTGGTGCACGAGAACAATCGCGAAGACATGAAATGGGGTCTGATCATCGCCATCGTCCTGGGTGTGATCTTCACCATCTTCCAGGCCTATGAATACAGCCACGCGGCCTTCGGCTTCTCCGGCAATATCTACGGCGCCAACTTCTTCATGGCGACCGGCTTCCACGGCGCGCATGTGATCATCGGCACGATCTTCCTCTTCGTCTGCCTGCTCAGGCTGCTGAAGGGGCATTTCACCCCCGAAAAGCACATCGGCTTCGAGGCCGCCGCCTGGTACTGGCACTTCGTCGATGTGGTCTGGCTCTTCCTCTTTGCCGCAGTCTACATCTGGGGCGGCTGAGCCGAGCCGGAATTGAATGTCTAGACGCCCGCCGCATCGGCGGGCGTTTTCCTTTCCAGGGGCTGGCCGTGACACACCCGGCCCGGAACAAGGCGAGGCCAGCGCCGGCCCGGCTCGCCGGCCGCCTTTGCGGTTGCATAACCTGCCGGAACCATGGAAAACACGGGGCGCGCCATTTCCGTGCGACACCGGGACGTCATGACACGCATTCTCTTTGCCCTGATCATCGGAGTGGCCGGCACCGCGCTGCTGGTCTGGCTGGGCACGTGGCAACTCCAGCGCCTCGCCTGGAAAGAAGACATCCTCGCCGCGATCGATGCCCGCATCGCCGCCGATCCGATCCCGCTGCCCGAGGTGCCCGACATTGCCGCCGATACCTATGCCCCGGTCGCCCTCAGCGGGCAGATCGGCAGCGCCGAGCTTTTTGTGCTGGTCTCGCAAAAACACAAGGGCGCCGGCTACCGCGTCATCGCCCCGTTCCTGACCAATACCGGCCGCCACATCCTGATTGATCGCGGCTTTATCCCGGTTGCCGCCCGCGACGCCGCCCGGCGCACCGGCCCGACCGAGATCACCGGCAATATCCACTGGCCCGACGACCGCACCTCCGCGACCCCCGAGAACGATCGGCAAGCCAACATCTGGTATGCCCGCGACGTCGGCGACATGGCCAAGGCCCTGAAGACCGAGCCGCTGCTTGTCATCCTGCGCAGCGAGACGCCCCCGGCGCCGGGGATCGCGCCGTTGCCGGTCGACAGCTCGGCCATCCCGAACGATCACCTGCAATATGCCGTCACATGGTTCTCCCTCGCCGCGATCTGGCTCGGGATGACCGGCTATTACATCTTCCGCGCACGCCAGACCAAGGACGCTTGAGCGATGAAATACATCTCGACCAGGGGCCGCGCCCCGGAACTTTCCTTCGAAGAGGCAATGCTCAGCGGCCTCGCCCGTGACGGCGGTCTCTATGTGCCGGCCGAAATTCCGCAGATGTCACGCGCCGATATCGCGGCGCTGGCCGGTCTCAGCTACGAGGAATCCGCCTTTCGCGTGATGCGCCCCTTTGTCGGCGACAGCTTCACCGACGAAAGCTTCGGCGATATCATCGCCCGCGCCTATGCCGGATTTGGCCATGGCGCCCGCGCGCCGCTGGTGCAGCTGGCGCCCAACCACTTCCTGCTCGAGCTGTTCCACGGGCCGACGCTGGCGTTCAAGGATTTCGCCATGCAGTTGATCGGCCAGCTGTTCGAGGATGCGCTGAAACGCCGGGGCGAGCGGGTCACCATCGTCGGCGCCACCAGCGGTGACACCGGCTCGGCCGCGATCGAGGCCTTTCGCGGGCTCGATGCCGTCGATGTCTTCATCCTGTTCCCGCATGGTCGGGTTTCCGAGGTGCAGCGCCGGCAGATGACCACGCCCGCCGAGGCCAATGTCCACGCCCTCGCGGTGGATGGCAATTTCGATGATTGCCAGGCCCGGCTCAAGGACATGTTCAACCATTTCGACTTCCGCGACGCAGTCCGCCTCGCCGGGGTCAATTCGATCAACTGGGCGCGGGTGCTGGCGCAGGTGGTCTATTACTTCTCGTCCGCCGTCTCGCTTGGTGCGCCGGACCGCAAGGTCAGCTTCACCGTGCCCACCGGCAACTTCGGCGACATCTTTGCCGGCTACATCGCCAAGCGCATGGGGCTGCCGATCGATCGGCTGGTGATCGCGACCAACCAGAACGACATTCTGCACCGCTGCCTGTCGTCGGGCGACTACCGCAAGGGCGACGTCCATGCCTCGATCTCGCCCTCGATGGATATCGAGGTCAGTTCGAATTTCGAACGTGCGCTGTTTGACGCCTATGACCGCGACGGCAATGCCATCGGCCAGTTGATGGACGAGCTGGGGCAGGGCGGTTTCAACGTCAGCCAGGGCGCGCTGCAACGCCTGCGCGAGCATTTCGACAGCGGCCGCGCCAGCGAAGCGGAAACCCTGGCCACCATCGCGGCGGCGCGCAAGACCATGGGCGAACTGCTCTGCCCGCATTCCGCCGTCGGCGTGAAGGTGGCCGAAGAGCACCGCGATCCGGCCACTCCGATGATCACCCTGGCCACGGCCCACCCGGCGAAATTCCCCGATGCGGTGGAAAAAGCATCGGGCCAGCGGCCGGGGCTTCCCCAACGCATGGCAGATCTGTATGAGCGTGCGGAACGGGTGACCCGAGTGCCAAACGACCTCGCCGCCCTCGAAACCCACATCCGGGAGAAGATCGCCTCTTGACGGTAGAATTGCACACGCTCGCCAACGGTTTCCGCATCGTCACCGAACATATGCCGGGGCTTGAATCGGCCTCGGTCGGCATCTGGGTCGGCGCCGGCGGCCGCGCCGAACGCGAAGACCAGAACGGTATCGCGCATTTCCTCGAGCATATGGCCTTCAAGGGCACAGAGACCCGGTCGGCGTTGCAGATCGCCGAGGCGATCGAGGACGTCGGCGGTTATATCAACGCCTATACCTCGCGTGAGGTGACCGCCTATTACGCCCGCGTGCTGAAAAACGACGTGCCGCTGGCGGTGGACGTGGTGGCCGACATCCTGCTCAACCCGGTGTTCGATCCGCGCGAAATCGAGGTCGAGCGCGGGGTGATCCTGCAAGAGATCGGCCAGGCCAACGATACGCCCGACGACGTGATCTTCGATTGGCTGCAAGAGGCCTCTTATCCCGATCAGGCGCTGGGCCGCACCATCCTCGGCCCGCCCGAGCGGGTTCAGGCATTCACCCGCGAAGACCTCGCGCGTTTTGTCACCGAGCATTACGGCCCCGACCAGATGATCCTCTCGGCGGCCGGCGCCGTCGATCACGCGGCGCTGGTGAAACAGGCCGAGGCGCTCTTTGGCCACCTCGCCCCGCGCCACGCCGAGCTCGACAGCCCGGCCCGCTTTGGCGGCGGCGAAAGCCGGACGGTGAAATCGCTGGAGCAGGCGCATTTCGCCCTGGCGCTGGAAAGCCCCGGCTACCGCGACGAAAGCATCTATACCGCGCAGATCCATTCCGTCGCGCTTGGCGGCGGCATGTCCTCACGGCTGTTTCAGGAGATCCGCGAGAACCGTGGCCTCTGCTACACGATCTTTGCCCAGGCCGGCGCCTATGCCGATACCGGCATGATGACGATCTATGCTGGCACCTCGGCCGAGCAGTTGCCCGATCTGGTCGGGCTCACCATCGACGAGCTGAAACGCGCCGCCGATGACATGACCGAGGCCGAGGTCGCCCGCGCCCGCGCGCAGATGAAGGCCGGCTTGCTGATGGGGCTGGAAAGCCCGTCGAGCCGGGCCGAACGGCTGGCCCGCATGGTGCAGATCTGGGGCCGGGTGCCGCCGCTCACCGAAACCATCGCGCGGATCGATGCGGTCACCGTTCAGGGCGTGCGCGACTTCGGCGGGCACCTTGCCGCCAGCGCGCCGGTGGCCATGGCGCTTTACGGCCCGGTCGAGGCCGCCCCGGATCTCGCGGGGCTGAACGCGCGGCGCGCCGCCTGATGCTTCTGGCCCGACGCAGGATACGGCTCGAGACCGACCGTCTCACCCTGCGCGCGCCCCTGCATTCGGACTACCGCGACTGGTCGTCCCTGCGCGACAGCTCGCGCGGGTTTCTCACTCGGTGGGAGCCGACCTGGTCGAACGACCACCTGAGCCGCAAGAGCTTTACCAACCGGGTCTACTGGTCGCAGCGCGCCATCACCAATGGCACCGCCATGCCGCTGTTCCTGGTGCGCCGCGAGGATCAGGCGCTCTTGGGCGCGATCACCCTCGACAACATCCGCCGGGGCCCGGCCCAGGCCGGCACGCTCGGCTATTGGGTCGGCGCGCCGCATGCCCGCCAGGGCTACATGCGCGAGGCCATCCTCGCGCTGGTGCATCACGCCTTTACCAAGATGGACCTGAGCCGCATCGAGGCCGCCTGCCTGCCGGAAAACCACGCCTCGCGCGGGCTCCTGGAAAGCGCCGGCTTCAAATATGAAGGCGTGGCCCAGAGCTATCTGCAAATCAACGGCCGCTGGCGTACCCATGTGCTCTATGCCGCGCTGCGCATCGACCGCCGGGGCAAAACCGACGCCGGTCTTTGAGGCACGAGGGGCGTCTGCCCGGGCAAATGGGGCCCGGCGCCATCAACAGCCCGTGACCGATCGGCGAATCACGCTATCCTCGCGCCAGAGAGGTATGCCCCATGTTCCGATTTCTTTTGACGTTTCTGGTCTTCGCCACCGCCGCCACCGTCACTTCGGCCCAGCAGGACCGCCGGCCCTCGCATTGCATCGCCATCGCCGATGCCGCACCGGGGATCAGCTTTGTCCACAAGGCCGCCTGAACCGATCCGCTGCCCGATTACACGGTCGGCATTCAGTACATTCAGCATGCCTCCTTTTTGATCCGCACCCGCGGCGGGCTCAATGCCGTGACCGATTTCACCGGCTTCATCGGCACCACCACGATGATCCCCGATGTGGTCACCATGAACCACGCCCATTCCTCGCATTTCACCCGCGCGCCCGATCCGGCGATCCCGCATGCCCTGCGCGGGTGGGGCGAGCCGTTCGGCAGCGGCATCGAACATTATCTCGATCTCGGCGAAATGGTGGTGCGCAATGTCTCGACCGACATCCGCTCGGGCGCCGGCATCGAGCCGAAGGGCAATTCGATCTTCGTCTTCGAGGTCGAAGGGCTCTGCATCGGCCATCTCGGCCACCTGCACCATGAACCCGACGACCTGCAATATGCCGCGCTGGGCCGGCTGGATGTGGTGATGGCGCCGGTCGACGGCGGCATGACCCTCGCGCTGCCGGTGATGATCCGCGTCCTCAAACGGCTGAAATCCTCGATCGTCCTGCCGATGCACTGGTTCTCCGATTACGGCGTCGAACGCTTTGTCGCCGGCATGGCCGACGAATTCGACATCCAGCGGCCCGGCACTTCGGAAATCGAGGTCAGCCTCGCCACCCTGCCGGATCGCCCCACCGTGGTGATCCTGCGCCCCTCCTGGCTGCGCGACGAATAGCCATTGCCGCGCCGACGCGCTAGAACGCGGCCAAGGAGACCCCGATGACCGATCTATTGCCGGCCGATGCCGGATTCGCCGACCGTCTTGCGGCCGCGCTGCCCGAGGGCACGCTCCGCCCCGCCGAGCCGCGCTATCTCGAGGAACCGCGCGGCCGCTGGCAGGGGCAGGCGGGCCTCGTGGCGCTGCCGCGCACGGCCGCGCAGGTGGCGCAGATCGTTGCCGCCTGCCATGCCGCCCGCGTCGGCGTGCTGCCGTATGGCGGCGGCACCGGGCTGGTGGGCGGGCAAATCCAGCCCGAAGGTCCGCCGGCGCTGATCCTCTCGCTCGAACGGATGACCGCCATCCGCGCGCTGTATCCCGAGGAAAACGTGCTGGTGGCCGAGGCCGGCGCCATCCTCGCCGATATCCAGACCGCCGCAGCCGAGGCCGGCCGGCTGTTCCCTCTGTCGCTCGCCTCCGAAGGCAGCGCCCGGATCGGCGGCTGCCTGTCGACCAATGCCGGCGGCGTCAACGTGCTGCGCTATGGCAATGCCCGCGCGCTCTGTCTCGGGCTCGAGGCCGTGCTGCCCGACGGCAGCCTGTGGAACGGGCTGCGGCGGCTGCACAAGGACAACACCGGCTATGATCTCAAGCACCTGCTAATGGGCGCCGAGGGCACGCTGGGCGTGATCACCGCCGCCAGCCTCAAGCTCTCGCCGCGCCCCGCCGCCACCGGCACCGCGATGATCGTCGTCGAAAGCCCGGCGGCCGCCCTGCGCCTGCTGGCCCTGGCCCGCGACATCGCCGGCGAAGGCGTTTCGGCCTTCGAACTGATCCACCGCACCGGGCTCGATTTCCTCGCCGAGATGCTGCCGCAGGTGCGCCAGCCCTTTGCCGAACGGCCCGAATGGACGGTGCTGATCGAGCTTGGCCTGAGCGCCGGACAGGCGCCTGAAGCTGCGCTCGAGACGATCTTTGCCGAAGCGCTGGAGCAGGGGCTGGCCAGCGATGGCGTCATCGCCCAGAGCGAGGGCCAGCGCGCCGGGCTCTGGGCGGTGCGCGAGGAGATCCCCACCGCCAACCGGATGATCGGTGCCATTGCCTCGCATGACATCGCCCTGCCGCTGAGCCTGGTGCCCGACTTCATCGCCAGGGCGCCGGAGGCGCTGGCGGAATTTGCCGATATTCGCGTCAACTGCTTTGGTCACCTGGGCGACGGCAACCTGCATTACAACGTCTTTCCGGCCCCGGGCCGCAGCAAATCCGACTATGCGGCGCAGCGTGACGCCATCAGCCGGGCGGTGCATGATCTCTGCGTCGAGATGGGCGGCTCGTTCAGCGCCGAACACGGGCTTGGCCGGCTCAAGGTGGCGGATCTCGAACGCTATGGCGATCCGGCCAAGCTGGCGACGATGCGCGCGATCAAGGCGGCGCTCGATCCCCACGGCATCATGAACCCGGGCGCGGTGCTGCGCGGCTGAGACCGTTGCGCTTTTGCCGAAGCTGCACTAGATCACCGGCATGAAGCGGCCCATTCTCATCCACCCCGACCCGCGGCTCAAGAAGCTCTGCACGCCTGTCGCCGATCTCTCGGACGATCTGCGCGCGCTGGCCGACGACATGCTCGAAACCATGTATGCCGCGCCCGGCATCGGCCTCGCCGCGCCGCAGGTGGGCGTGATGGACCGGCTGATCGTGATGGATTGCGAAAAGGACGAGACCCAGCCGCCGAAACCGATGGTGATGTTCAACCCCGAGATCATCGACACCTCCGAAGACCTCAATGTCTACGAGGAAGGCTGCCTGTCGATCCCCGACCAATACGCCGAGGTCACCCGCCCGGCCGAGGTCCGCGTGCGCTGGCTCGACCGCGACGGCAAGGTGCAGGAACAGGACATGGACGGGCTCTGGGCGACCTGTGTGCAGCACGAGATCGACCACCTCGACGGCAAGCTCTTTATCGACTACCTCAAACCGCTCAAGCGCCAGATGATCACCCGCAAGATGGTCAAGCTCAAGCGCGAGATGGCGCGGACGGGGTGAGACCGTCGAGCCGGGTCGGGATACGCCGATCCATTGACGGATCGGCGGCGATTTGTTGACAAATCGCCTTGCCCGGCGCCCAACGCTGGCTTACCCCGGCGTGCATGACCCGCAAAGTGATCCCCTGGCCCGACAAGCGCCTGCGCAGCCCCGCCGAACCGGTGAGTGACCTCACCGAGGCTCACCGCATCCTCTGGGAGCAGATGATCGAGGTGATGGAGGCGATGCCCGGCGTCGGCCTCGCCGCGCCGCAACTGGGCGAGATGGTGCGGCTGGCGGTGGTCGATGCTTCGGAGACGCGCGGCCAGGTGGTGCGCATGGCCAACCCCGAGGTGCTGCATGCCTCGGTGCAGTTGCGCGAACACGAGGAGGCCAGCCCCAATCTTCCCGGCGTCTCGGCCAAGGTCAAACGCCCGCGCGCGGTGACCGTGCGCTTCCTGAACGAACATGGCGAGATCGAAGAACGTGATTTCGTCAGCCTCTGGGCCACCTCGGTGCAGCACCAGATCGACCACCTGAACGGCCGGATGTATTTCGACCGGCTGAGCAAGGTCAAACGCGACATGCTGATCCGCAAGGCGAGGAAACTGGCATGAGAGTGGTTTTCGTGGGCACGCCGGATTTCTCGGTGCCGGTGCTCGACGCGCTGGTCGCCGCCGGCCACGAGATCGCCGCCGTCTACTGCCAGCCGCCACGCCCGGCCGGCCGTGGCAAGAAGGACCGGCCGACGCCGGTCCATGCCCGCGCCGTGGCGCTGGGCCTCGCGGTGCGCCATCCGGTGTCGCTGAAGGGCGCGGAGGAACAGGCGGAGTTTGCCGCTTTGAACGCCGATGTCGCGGTGGTGGTGGCCTATGGGCTGATCCTGCCGCAAGCGGTGCTCGATGCGCCGCGCCGGGGCTGCCTGAATATCCACGCCTCGCTCTTGCCGCGCTGGCGCGGGGCGGCGCCGATCCACCGCGCGATCATGGCCGGCGACGCCGAGACCGGCGTCTGCATCATGCAGATGGAGGCCGGGCTCGACACCGGCCCGGTGCTGCTGCGCGAGGCCACCGACATCACCCCGCAGGACACCACCGCGCGGTTGCACGACCGGCTGAGCGCCATGGGCGCCCGGCTGATCGTGCAGGCGCTGGACCGGCTCGACACCCTGACGCCGGAGCCGCAGCCCGACGCCGGCGTGACCTATGCCCGCAAGATCGACAAAGCCGAGGCCGCCATCGACTGGACCCGCCCGGCGCAAGAGATCGACCGCCAGATCCGCGGCCTTTCGCCCTTTCCCGGCGCCTGGACCACGGCGGGAGACACCCGCATCAAGCTTCTGATGTCGGAGCTGACGGGGGGGCAGGGCGCCCCCGGCACGCTGCTCGACGACGACATCACCGTCGCCTGCGGAACCGGCGCGCTGCGGCTGCATACCCTGCAACGGGCGGGCAAGGCGGCGCAGGACGCCGAAACCTTTCTGCGCGGCATGGCACTGCCGCGCGGGACCGTCCTGGGGGAAAGCTGATGTTTCCGGTTCTGATCGGCACCGTGGTGATTGCAGGGATCGTGGGCTATGTTTCTGAAAAGTCGGGGTTTACCCACAACGGCTATCTTCAGAGCATCATCATCTGCGTCGGTGGCGCCTTTCTGTTCTATTTCGTCCGTATCATGTTCGGCCTGGGCTTTGCCTCGCCCGGGCTCAACGCCATCGCTTCGTCGATCGGCGCGCTGATCATCGTGCCGACGCATTGGCGCCGTTAGAACCTTACCGGGCGTTCAGGGAAAATTAACTTATTATTCATACACTTATCCGCGGATAAGCTGGGGGCGGATCAGCTCAGCGCCGTGACCGCCTTTGCCACCAGCGCGATGCCTTCGGCAATCCGCGCCACCGGGATCGAGGAATAGCCCAGCCGGTAGAAATTGCGTGGCACCGAGGGGCCGGCAAAGAAATTGTGCCCCGGCTCGATCAGCACAGATTGTTCCTGCAAACGCTCGAACAGGCGGATGGTGTCCATCCGCTCGGGCGCGCGCAGCCAGAAGGACGAGCCGCCGACCCCCGGCAGCCCGGCCACCTCCAGCCCTTGGGCGGTGATCGCCGCCTCCATCGCCTCGCGCCGCTGGTGCAGGGCGCGGGCCTGGCGCCGCATCAACGCGTCGTAATGACCCAGCGCCAGGAAATGCGCGGTGGTGCGCTGCACATGGCCCGGCGGATGGCGCAACACGCTGGCGCGCAGGCTGCGGACCTCGCGGATAAAGGTCTCGTCGCCCACCAGATAGCCCAGTCGCAGGCCGGGAAAGAGCGATTTCGAAAACGAGCCGACGTAGATCACCCGGCCGTCGCGGTCGAGCGATTTCAGCGCCGGTTGCGGGGCCGTCGGATAGGCCATCTCGAATTCGTAGTCGTCCTCGACGATCAGCGCATCGAGCGCCCGGGCCCTTTCGAGCAGCGCCCGCCGCCGGGCCATCGGCATGGTGGCCGAGGTCGGCGCCTGATGGCTGGGGGTGACAAAGATCACGTCGGTCTCTTCGGGCAGCGCCGCGGGCGGCAGCCCGTCGGCATCGACCTCGACCGGCGCCAGCCGGCAGCGTGCCTGAAGCAACATGTCGCGCAGCGCCGGATAGCCGGGGTTTTCCATCGCCGCCACCCGGTCGCGGGTCAGCAGCACCTGGGTCGCCAGCCAGAGCGCGTTCTGCGCGCCCAGGGTGACGAGGACCTCCTGCGGCCGGGCCTGGATGCCGCGCCGGGGCAGGGTGTGGCGGGCGATGAAGGCGATCAGTTCGGGATCGTCCTGATCGTAGTAATCCGAGGTCAGCGCATGGAAATCCGCCCCGCCAAGCGCGCGCAGGGCGCAGAGCCGCCAGTTGGCGTGATCGAACAGCCCCGGATCGGCCTGCCCGTAGACAAAGGGATATTTGTAGTGGTTCCAGTCGAGCGGCTTGGTCACCTCGGAGGTCTGGGCAAAGCGCTGGCCCAGCGCACGCGCCCAATCGACCCGGTCGGCGCTGGGCGCGGGACCGGCAAAGGCGGGCGGCGGTGTGGGGGCGTTTTCCGAGACGAAATAGCCCGACCGGCCGCGCGCCGCGAGGTAGTCATTGGCGACCAGCTCGGTATAGGCCAGCGTCACGGTGATCCGGCTGACCCCAAGGTGCTGGGCCAGTTTGCGGGTCGAGGGCAGCTTTTCGCCGTGTCTGATCCGGCCCGACAGGATGCCCTGGGCGATCATCTGCTGGATGCGCACCTGAAGCGTGCCCTGGGCATGCGGATCGAGAAAGAAGGCTTCGACTGGGACGGCCATGTCCCAGGGTAGACTGGCTTTATGGTGGGTGCAATCTGGACTGATGGCGACCTGCGACCTTGGGGTTTGACAAGGCGGGCTTGGCCCGCAGTTTTTTGGGAGGGGGGCTTTGCCCGCAGTTTTTTTGAGGAGGGGGGCTTTGCCCCCCGGGCCTGCGGCCTCCCCCCAGGAATATTTACGGGCCAAGAGAAGCCAGGACGGGGATCGTGCCGAACCGTCCCGGCCGGGGAGCAGGAGACCGGAGAGGGACTTCCCCGGGGCGCCGGATCAGCCGGCGAAGACGCGGGTCAGGGCCTGGTCGACGGCGCTGACGATCTCGTCGATGTTGTCCTTGCTGGCGATCAGCGCGGGGCTGAAACACAGGGTGTTGTTGTAGCCCGGCACCGACCGGTTGGTGGCGCCGATGATCACGCCCTGACGGCCGCAATCGGCCACCACGGCCCCGACCTGCGCCTCCGGCACCGGCTGCCGGCTGTCGCGGTCGGCGACCAGTTCGGCGCCGAGGAACAGCCCCTTGCCGCGGACCTGGCCGATCACCGGGTGACGGTCGGCAAGCTCGCTCAGCGCCTCGAACATATGCATGCCCATGGCGGTGGTATTGGCCAGCAGGCCTTCCTCTTCGATGATCGCCATGTTTTCCAGCGCCGCCGCCGGCCCGGCGGTGCAGCCGCCAAAGGTCGAGATATCGCGGAAATAGTCGAGCGGATCGGCGGCGTTCGACTTGAAGAGGGAAAAGACATCCTCGGTGGTGACAAGGCAGGCGATGGCGGCATAGCCCGAGGCCACGCCCTTGGCCATGGTGACCATGTC
This sequence comes from Marinovum sp. PR37, assembly GCF_028807375.1. Taxonomy (NCBI): domain Bacteria; kingdom Pseudomonadati; phylum Pseudomonadota; class Alphaproteobacteria; order Rhodobacterales; family Roseobacteraceae; genus Marinovum; species Marinovum sp. PR37. Next base: position 138,028 of record NZ_JARAML010000005.1, read on the forward strand.
GGGCTGGATGCCGTAGTGCTGATAGCCGAACCATTCGCCGGTCCGGCCCAGGCCGCAGACCACCTCGTCGATGTGCAGCAGGATGTCGTATTTGCGGCAGATTTCCTGAACCTTCTGCCAGTAGCCCTCGGGCGGGGTGATGACGCCGCCACCGGCGGTCACCGGCTCGAGGCAGAGGCCGCCGACGGTATCGGGGCCTTCGCGCAGGATCACCTGTTCGATCTGGTCGGCGGCCCATTCGCCATAGTTCTCGACCGGCGCGCCGTCCTGTTCGTGGCGGCGATATTCGAGGCAATGCGGCACCCGGACAAAGCCGGGGGTATAAGGCCCGTATTGCGCGCCACGCTCGTCCTGGCCACCGGCCGACAGGCAGGAGATCGTGGTGCCGTGATAATCGCGGTCGCGATAGAGGATTTTGTGCTTCTTGCCGCCGTGGCGCTTGTGGGCGATCTGGCGGATCATCTTGAAGGCCTTTTCATTGGCCTCGGAGCCGGAGTTGCAGTAATAGACCCGGCTCATGCCCGGCATCTTGTCAAGCAGCGCCTCGGCGAAGTGCGAGCCCGGCACGGACCCGGCGGAGCCGGCGAAATAGTTCAGCTTGACCAGCTGGTCGCGCACCGCATTGGCAATGCGCTCGCGGCCGTAGCCGACGTTGACCGTCCAGACGCCGCCCGAAACCGCGTCAAGCAGGCGGGTGCCGTGCTGATCCCAGACGTGGATGCCCTTGCCCTCGATGATGATCCGCGGATCGGAGGTCTCGAAGGGTTTGTGCTGGGTCAGGTGATGCCAGATGTGGGCCTTGTCGGCCTCGACAACACGGCTGATATCATTTGCGCTCAGAGTGCCATCCATGGCGTCACCTTTTGTTTTCGAGGTCAAGAAACAACGGCCGACGGGCCCGGTGAAGCCGGGCCGTCGTCCCTGTCAAGGAAGCCGCGAAAGACGGCGAATGATAGGGCCACATCCGGCCAGTCCTTGAGTCCAATGGAAAGTTCGCCAACGGCTGAATTCAGAGCCAATCCGGCAAGACGCTGAATTCGCGCCAGAAATTTTTCAGGCCGGTTTTCGCAAGCCCTTTGGCACCTTTCGGCGCGCAAAGTTTTTCGTTGATCGCTGACAGGATTTCCGCTCGGATTGTGCCCACGTCCGGGCCACCCGCGACGTGGCCGGGCCAACCGGCAGATCACATGCCCGCAAAAGGGCAGGACCAACACGGGAGCTGAAGACATGACAATCAAACGACGGGTTATGGGGACAGTCGCCGCCGCGGCGCTGATGGCCTCGGCGCAGGCCGGATTTGCCGGCAGCCACAGCGGCGGCATCACGGTCGGCTATTTCCTCGAATGGCCGATGCCGTTCCAATACGCCAAGCAGGAAGGCATGTATGACGAGGCGCTGGGCATGCCGGTCAACTGGGTGAGCTTCGACACCGGCACCGCGATGTCGGCGGCGATGGCCTCGGGCGATGTGCAGATGTCGGTCAGCCAGGGCGTGCCGCCCTTCGTGGTGGCAACCTCGGCCGGGCAGGATCTTCAGATCCTCGACGTGGCGGTGAGCTATTCCGAGAACGACAACTGCGTGGTGCGCGAAGACCTTGAAATCGACAAGATGAGCGCGGCGGAACTCGAGGGCAAGAAGGTCGCCGTGCCGTTGGGCACCGCGGCGCATTACGGTTTCCTCAAGCAGATGAGCCATTTCGGCGTCGACGTCGGCTCGCTCGATGTGGTCGACATGGCGCCGCCGGATGGCGCCGCGGCAATCGCCCAGGGCTCGGTCGACATGGCGTGCGGCTGGGGCGGGTCGCTGCGCCGCATGCTCGAGCACGGCAATTCCCTGCTCACCGGGGCGGAAAAGGAAGAGCTCGGCATCCTGGTCTTCGACGTGACCTCCGGCCCGGCCTCCTGGGTGGCCGAGAATTCCGACACCGTGGCGGCCTTTCTTCAGGTGACGGCCGAGGCCAATGCGATGTGGGCCGACGAGGCCAACCGCGGCAAGATGCTGCCGGTGATCGCCAAGGATGCCGGTATGGACGAGGAGGCGACGATGTCGACGATCTCGACCTTCATCTTCCCGCCGGTCGACGAACAGCTCGGCGAGAAATGGCTGGGCGGCGGCGCGCAGGAGTTCATGAAAGGCGTGGCGGATGTCTTTGTCGAGGCCGGCTCGATCGACAGCGCGCTCGACAGTTATGAAGATGCGGTGAACACCGGACCGCTGCAATCCGCCAGCGGCATGTAAGCCTGACGGCAACGAGACCGGGCCGCTCCGCGTGCCCCTGCGGCTTGCTTCGAAAGAGGCCCGCAGGGCGCCGGGAGCGGCCCCACCAATAAGGGGCAGTAGGGCCGGCCATGTCGGGACTGATGATCGAAAAACTGTCGATGCGCTTCGACCTGCCGAACGGCAGTCACGTGCAGGCGCTCAAGGACGTGTCGCTGGACCTGGCCGAAGGCGAGCTGATGTCGGTGCTGGGGCCTTCGGGCTGTGGCAAGACGACGTTGCTCAACATCGTCGCGGGCTTTCTGGCGCCGACCTCGGGCGAGATACAACTCAACGGCCATGACGTCACCGGCCCCGATGCCGAACGGGGCATGGTATTCCAGCAGGGCGCGCTCTTCGAATGGATGTCGGTGCGCGAAAACGTGAGCTTCGGGCCGCGGATGAAAGGCCAGGGCGAAAAGGAATACGGCGCCGAGGTCGATCACCTGCTGGATATCGTCGGGCTTCAGGATTTCAAGGAAAAGGCGATCTACGAGCTGTCCGGCGGCATGCAGCAGCGGGTGGCGCTGGCGCGCTGCCTGGCCAATGACCCGGATGTCATCCTGATGGACGAGCCGCTGGGGGCGCTGGATGCGCTGACCCGCGAAAAGATGCAATCGCTGGTGCTCAAGCTCTGGAAGGAGACCGGCAAGACCATCATCCTGATCACCCATTCGGTCGAAGAGGCGCTGTTGCTGGGCGAGCGCCTGCTTGTCATGGCGCCGCGCCCGGGCCGTATCCACCGCGAATACCGGTTGCCTTTCGCCGATCTCGGCGTCGGCCAGGATCTGCGCGAGGTGAAGAAACACCCTGAATTCGCCGAAAGACGCGAGGAGATCCTTGGCATGATCTGGGACATGGAAGAGGAAATCATGGGCCGGTCGGAGGACGAGAAATGATCATCTTCCTGATCTATATCGCGATTTTCGTGGGCTCCTTCTTTCTGGTGCGGCTGATCGTCGATCAGACCGCCAAGGGCTACAGCGCCCGCAAGACGGTGACCTTCGGCGACGAAAGCGCCGTGACTTCGAACCGGACCGCCAGCGTGGTCTCGATCCTGACGATCTTTCTGCTCTGGGGCGCCTTCACCGGCTCGTCGCTGCTGCCCCGGTTCCTGCATGCGCCGGGGCCGTTCGAAGGCGTGGCGACGATGACCTATACCGCCGAGGCCGACGACGGCAGCCGCGACGAGGCCACGATCACCGTGCTGGTGCATCCGGTGGGCGAAGACGCCGAGGTGCCCGAGGTCGATCCGGGCGACGGCTGGGCCAAGAACGACGCCTATACCATCGGCGCCTGGCGGTCCGGCCTGATGCGGGTCGACCGCAACGATGAAAAGGGCCGTGACCAAGGCCATCAGGTGGTGGCGGTCAATGGCGAGCCCATCGTGCCCGGCGGCGAGGTGCTGACCAAGTTCGGCCGGGTCGGCATGTCGCAGAAAGGCACGCTGAATTTTGAACCTGCCAAGGGCTGGCAGATGGAGCCGATCTGGCTGCCGCCGCCCGAGGCGGTGGTGCAGCGCCTGGGCGAAATCGCCAGCGACGGCTACCGCGACAGCACGCTCTGGGAACATCTGGGCTATTCGCTGTTCCGCGTGGTGGTGGGCTTTGTCGCCGGTGCGCTGGTCGGCATCCCGCTGGGCTATGCCATGGGGCTCTCGGCCTGGTTCCGCGGCTGGTTCGACCCGATCGTCGAATTCATGCGGCCGGTGCCGCCGCTGGCGCTGATCCCGCTGGTGATCATCTGGGCCGGCATCGGTGAGACCGGCAAGATCATCCTGCTGTTCCTCGCCGCGCTCTGGATCATGGCCATCGCGGCGCGGTCGGGGGTCTCCGGCGTGAACATCACCAAGGTGCATGCCGCCTATTCGCTGGGCGCTTCGAAATGGCAGATCATGCGACATGTGATCGTGCCCAACTCGCTGCCCGAGATCTTCACCGGCGCGCGGGTGGCGATGGGGGTCTGCTGGGGGACGGTGGTCGCCGCCGAGCTGGTCGCCGCCGAACAGGGCGCCGGCATGATGATCATGGTGGCCTCGAAGTTCCAGCTCACCGACATCGTGCTGATGGGGATCATCCTGATCGGGGTGATCGGCTTCGGCATCGACATGCTGATGCGCAAGGCCGAGCGGGTGCTGGTGCCCTGGAAGGGGCGGTCGTGACCGCCTGATCCCGGGGCCGCCGGCCCCCTGCTTCTTCTGGCCGGAAATATCCCGGGGGGTCTGGGGGGCTGGCCCCCCAGTTCGGGCCGGGCGCCGGGCCTCAGCCAAGCTCCTTGTAGCTGATTTCGCGCGCATCGGCGCCGGGGCCGAGCTTTTCGCGCCGCACCAGAAGCCGGTTCAGGGCCTGCACATAGGCCTTGACCGAGGCCACCACCGTATCGGTATCGGCCGACTGGCCGGTGGCGATCATGCCATCCTCTTCCAGCCGGACCGAAACCGTGGCCTGGGCATCGGTGCCCTCGGTCACCGCATGCACCTGGTAAAGCTGAAGCCGCGCGGTGTTGGGGTGCAGGTCGCGCACCGCCTTGAAGGCGGCATCGACCGGGCCGTCGCCCTGGCAGGTCGCGGAGTGTTCCGTGCCGCCGATCTCCATCTCGATCGTCGCTTCCGCCGGGCCGCCGGTGCCGCAGACGACCTTGAGGTTGACCAGTTGCAACTGATCGGCATTGCCTTCGGTGGTGGCCGAGACCAGCGCCAGGATATCGTCGTCAAAGACCTCTTTCTTGCGGTCGGCAAGCTCCTTGAACCGCACGAAGATGTCCTTAAGCTGGTTGTCGCCCACGTCGACCCCCAGCTCCTTGAGCTTGGCGCGCAAGGCGGCGCGGCCCGAGTGCTTGCCAAGCGGCAGCGAGGTGCCCGAAAGGCCCACATCCTCGGGGCGCATGATCTCGAAGGTCTCGGCGTTCTTGAGCATGCCGTCCTGGTGGATGCCGCTCTCATGGGCAAAGGCGTTCTTGCCGACGATGGCCTTGTTGAACTGGACGTTGAAGCCCGAGACGGTGGCGACACGGCGCGAGATATGCATGATCTTGCGGCTGTCGATGCCGGTCTGGAACGGCATGATGTCATTCCTGACCTTCATCGCCATGACAACTTCTTCCAGCGCGGTATTGCCGGCGCGTTCGCCCAGCCCGTTGATCGTGCATTCGATCTGACGCGCCCCGGCCTCGACCGCGGCCAGCGAATTGGCCGTCGCCATGCCAAGATCGTTGTGGCAATGCGTGGCAAAGACCACCTCGTCGGCGCCGGGCACCGTCTCGATCAGCCGGCGGATCAGCTCGGCGCTTTCGCGCGGCGCGGTATAGCCCACGGTGTCGGGGATGTTGATCGTGGTGGCGCCGGCCTTGATGGCGATCTCGATCACCCGGCAGAGGTAATCCCACTCGGTGCGCGTCGCATCCATCGGCGACCACTGCACATTGTCGGTCAGGTTGCGGGCATGGCTCACCGTTTGCTCGATGCGCTCGGCCATTTCATCCATCGACAGGTTGGGAATGGCGCGGTGCAGCGGCGAGGTGCCGATAAAGGTGTGGATACGCGGCCGGGCGGCCTGTTTCACCGCTTCGAAACAGCGGTCGATGTCGGGCAGCTGCGCCCGGGCGAGGCCGCAGATCACCGCGTTTTTCGAGCGCTGGGCGATCTCCGAAACAGCGGCGAAATCGCCTTCGGAGGCGATCGGAAAGCCGGCCTCGATGATGTCGACGCCCATATCGTCGAGCAGTTCGGCTATCTCGAGCTTTTCCGAATGGGTCATCGTCGCGCCGGGGCTCTGCTCGCCATCGCGAAGGGTCGTGTCGAAGATCAACACGCGGTTTCTGTCTGTCTGGGTCATGGTCACGTCTCTTGAAAAATCTTCTCCGGGGTTCGGGCGCGAACGGGCCTCCTCTGAGCGGTCGCGCCTGACGGCACGCTCAGAGGCGGATTAGGAGAAGCAGGCCGCGCGACAGCGCCGCGCCGGGGGCGCGGGACAGGGTCGGGATATGGCCTCGGGTCAACATGAGGCGACTATACGCGGGTGTTTCCGAATGAAAAGTGTCTTTTTGCCGGGTTTGGCGGGCCGGGCGGCCTATTTTGCCCGCCGAGGACGGACAAAATGCGCTCACGTGCGCCGTTGATCGGCGCGACCGCGGGAATTGGCGGCGCTCCGGAGTTCGAGCGGACGGCCCCGGAGGCGCAGCGGATCACTCCGCAGTCGGCGCGTCCGGTGTGTCCTCGGCGCTCTCTTCTGCCGCAGGCTCCGGCTCGTCCGCCTGCATCAAGGCGCCGTTCTTCCATTCGCCGCTGGCCTCCTGACCGGCGGCATACCGCATGGTGCCCTCGCCCTGGCGCTTGCCGGCCACGAAGGTGCCCTCGTAGACATCGCCATTGGCATAGGTCGCCACGCCCTCGCCGGAGATCTCGCCGTTCTTCCAGTCGCCGATGTATTTGAAGCCGTCGGGCATCGAGATCTCGCCTTCACCGTGGCGCTGGCCGTCTTCGAACTGGCCGATATAGACCGTGCCGTCGGGATAGGTTGCGGTGCCCTTGCCATGCCGCCGGCCGCGTTCCCATTCGCCTTCGTAGCGGTAGCCGTCGGCATAGGTCATCACGCCGTAGCCATGGTTGCGCGCGTTCTGGAAGCCGCCTTCATAGACCAGGCCGTTGGGATAGGTGGCGCGGCCCTCGCCCTCGATCACCCCATCGACCCACTGGCCCTCGTAGGTGGAGCCGTCGGGATAGGTGATATTGCCCTGGCCATGCGCCAGATCGTTGCGGAACTGGCCGACATAGATCGAGCCGTCGGGATAGGTCACGGTGCCCACGCCCTGGATCTTGCCGTCCTGCCAGTCGCCTTCGTAGCGATAGCCGTCCTCACCGGTGAACACGCCCTTGCCGTTGCGCTGGTCGTCGCGGAAGCTGCCTTCGTAGACGTCGCCATTGGCATAGGTCACCCGGCCCTGGCCCTCGCGGCGGCCGGCCACCAGCTCGCCTTCGTAGATATCGCCGTTGGGTTGGATCAGCTTGCCTTCGCCCGAGATCTGGCCTTCGCGCCAGAGCCCCTCGTAGATCAGCCCGTCGATCATCACCAGCTTGCCCTGACCGTCGCGCTGCCCGTCCGAGACCCGGCCCTCGTAGGTCGAGCCGTCGGGATAGGAGATTGTGGCATTGCCTTCCTTGACGCCATTGACCCAGTCGCCGTCGTAGATATAGCCGCCGGGGCTGGTCATCACGCCGCGCCCGTGGTGCATGGCGTTGCGGAAACTGCCCTCGTAGCGCACGCCATTGGCATAGATCGCCACGCCCTGGCCGGTGATCTCGCCATCGGCCCATGTGCCTTCATAGGTGCCGCCGTCGGTAAAGGTGATCTTGCCCACCCCATGCGGCTTGCCCTTGGCAAACTCACCTTCATAGATCGACCCGTTGGGAAAGCGCGCCACGCCTTTGCCCTTGATCTCGCCCGCCACCCATTCGCCACGGTATTCATAGCCGTTGGGCAGCCGGTAGCTGCCTTCGCCATGTTGAAGCCCGTCGCGGAAGGTGCCTTCGTAGACGCCGCCGTCGTCATATTGCTTGGTCAGCACCTCGCCATCCTGTGACAGGGCCGGCAAGGCGGCCAGAAGTGCCAGTGTCACGCCTGCGATGCGGATGGATTGCTTCATGTGGCCCCACTTGCCCCCGGTCTGTCCTTTCCGAGGACGGTAATGGAGCAGGCCAGTGCAGACAATGCCTTTTGATCGCAGGCGGTTGATCTGACGGGTTTGTTCACGAAGTGGTGGCCGACGTGCCAGCCGGCCGCCATCACGGCGGCGCCGCGCCGGGCAGGGCGGGCCGGCCGGGCAGGGGAGGCGGCGCCCGAAGTTTGCGCGTTTGCGCCGGTGGCAGAGTGCTGCGGGCGGTTTTGCCGGGGTCCGGCTGTGGCAGGTCTTTTCCCTGCCGGTCGATCTGGTAAGGGAAGGCATGACACCGAAGGGGCAGGACATGGCCGACACATTCCGCATCACGCTGGCACAGCTCAACCCGACCGTGGGCGATATCGCCGGCAATGCCGCGCTGGCGCGCGATGCCTGGGCGGCGGGCAAGTCCGCGGGCGCCGATCTGGTGGCCTTCCCCGAGATGTTCATCACCGGCTACAATGCGCAGGATCTGGTGATGAAGCCGGCCTTTCACACCGCCGCCATCGAGGCCGTGCGGGCGCTGGCGCGGGATTGCGCCGATGGGCCGGCCATCGCCATGGGCGCGCCCTGGGTCGAGGGCGCCGAGCTCTTCAACGCCTATCTGATCTGCAAGGGCGGCGAGATCGTCGCCACCCAGCTCAAGCATCATCTGCCCAACGAGACGGTGTTCGACGAAAAGCGGATCTTTGACACCGGGCCCATGGGCGGGCCCTATGCGCTGGGGCCGATCCGCATCGGCAGCCCGATCTGCGAGGACGCCTGGTATCCGGATGTGGCCGAGACCCATGCCGAGACCGGTGCCGAGTTTCTGCTGGTGCCCAATGGCTCGCCCTATTACCGCGGCAAATTCGACGTGCGGCTGAGCCATGCGGTGGGCCGGGTGGTCGAGACCGGGCTGCCGCTGATCTATCTCAACTGTGTCGGCGGACAGGACGATCAGGTCTTCGACGGTGGCACCTTCGGGATCAACCCGCATGGCGAGATTGCGTTTCAGATGCCGGTATTCGAGGCCGGACTGGCACATGTCGATCTTGCGCGTGGGGCGGACGGCTGGCGCATCGTGCCGGCCGAGGTGGCGCAGCATCCGGGCGAATGGGAGCAGGATTATTATTGCATGGTGCTGGCGCTGCGCGACTATCTGCGCAAGACGGGCTTCAAGAAGGTGCTGCTGGGGCTGTCGGGCGGCATCGACTCGGCGCTGGTGGCGACCATCGCGGCGGATGCCCTGGGGCCGGAGAACGTGCGCTGCGTGATGCTGCCGTCGGAATATACCTCGCAGGGCTCGCTCGACGATGCCAAGGCGCTGGCCGAACGGCTGGGCTGCCGCTGCGATTTCGTGCCGATCACCGAGGGGCGGACGGCGATCACCAACACGCTGGCGCCGCTCTTCGAAGGCACGGAAGCGGGGCTGACCGAGGAAAACATCCAGTCGCGGCTGCGCGGGCTGCTGCTGATGGCCCTTTCGAACAAGTTCGGCGAGATGCTGCTGACGACCGGCAACAAATCCGAGGTCGCGGTGGGCTATGCCACGATCTATGGCGACATGGCGGGCGGCTACAACCCGATCAAGGATCTCTACAAGACCCGGGTGTTCGAGCAATGCCGCTGGCGCAACGCCAACCACCGCGACTGGATGAAGGGGCCCGAGGGCGCGGTCATCCCGGTGTCGATCATCGACAAGCCGCCCTCGGCCGAGCTGCGCGCGGACCAGAAGGACAGCGATTCGCTGCCCGATTACCCCGAGCTCGACGCGCTGCTGACGATCCTTGTCGATCAGGACGGTTCGATCGAGGATTGCGTCGCGGCGGGGTTTGACCGGGCCACGGCCAAGAAGGTGGAGCACCTGCTCTATATCAGTGAATACAAGCGGTTCCAGGCGGCGCCGGGCACGCGGCTGAGCAAACGTGCCTTCTGGCTCGATCGGCGCTATCCGGTGGTCAACGGCTGGCGCGACCCGTCGTAACCCCGCTCGGACGCGGCCTCAGCGGGCCAGCGCCCGGGCGATCAGCCCGGCGATGCGCGCGCCGCCTCTGGGTGTCGGATGCACCAGATCACGCGAATACAGCGACAGATCGCGCGGATCATAGACATCGCCGGCGTCGACAAAGGTCACCCAGGGCCGCCGCCCGGCGGCGCGGGACAGCCGCGTCTGATATTCCGCCAGTTCGTCGGTACAGGCGGCAAACGGCCCGCCGCGCACCGATCCGGGGTAATAATCCATCCACACCACGCGCTGTGCCCGCGACCGCAGCCGGTCGAAAAAGGCCGGCACCTCGCCGCGCGCCCCGTCGGCGCTGACCATGCGGTCGAGCGTCGTGGCGCATCGGTTGCAGTCGCATTCCCGCGCCAGATCATTGGCCCCGCCATTGAGCAGGATCACATCCCATTGGCCGCGTGGCAATTGCGCCCGGATCTCGCGCTGGAGCATGCTGCGCAGGTTGCCGGAATGCGAAAAGGCCGCCCCCGGAAAGGCGCGGCTGGTCACCTGATACTGCGGCATCCGGTCGAGGATCTGCGGGATGGAATTGCCGTTGAGCCGGTTCCAGGCGAGGATGGAATCGCCGATCACCAGCATCCGCTCCTGGGCCTGCGCCACGACCGGCAGCAGCAGAAACATCATAAAAACCAGCACGCGCTTCATCCTTCACCTCACGATCTTTCGGAAGTGCCGCTCACTCCCACCATCTGTCAATTAAGGCGATATCGTCGTCTGACCAGCCGAAATGATGTGCGAGCTCGTGCACCAGAACGTGACGCACCAGATCGCCAAGCTCCTCGTTGCCCCGGTCACGCCACTCGGCGAGGATCGGTTCGCGGAACAGCCAGATCATGTCGGGTGTCAGCGGCTGGTCGAAGCTCGACTTCTCGGTGAGCGGGATGCCCTCGTAAAGCCCGGTCAGCTCGAGCGGGTCGTGCATGCCCATGGCGCGCAGCATCTCGTCGGGGGGCCAGTCGACGACCTGCACGATGACCGCCTGCGCCGCCCTGTCGAAAGGCGCCGGCAGGGCGTCGATCGCCTCTGCCGCCAGCCGCTCAAAGGTTTCTGCGTCAGGGCTCACAGCCGGGTCAGCACCGCGTCCGGCAGAAGCGCGTCGACGGTGGCCTTTTCACAGAGCCGCGTGCCCAGCGTCGTGCAGGCCGCCCCGGCCGCCACGACGCCGACCTTGAGGCAATCGGCTACCGGCTCGCCCCGCGCCAGCGCCAGCGCGAAGGCGCCGACAAAGCTGTCGCCGGCGCCGACCTTGCTCACCACTTCGATCCTGGGGCCCACCGCGTGCCAGGCGCCGTCGGCGCTGGACAGCACCGAGCCATCGGCGCCGCGCGCCACGATGACGTTCTTGGCCACGCCGCGCTCGACCAGGGTGCGGGCGAATTCGGCGCTGTCTTCCCGGGTCGGCAGCGAACGGCCGGCCAATTCCTCGGCCTCCGGCCCGTCCATGCGCAGGGCAAAGATCGTCTCATGCGGTTCGCGCGCGAGCTGAAACAGCGCCGGGCCCGAGGTGTCGACGATGATCTGCGCATTGCGGCCCTTGATATGGGCGGCGAGGATCGAGGGGAATTCCTTGGCCACGCCGGGCGGCTGCGAGCCCGACAGCACAACCAGCGTATTGTCCGCCGCCGCCTGGTCGATGCTGCGAAGGCCCCGCGCGACGTCTTCCTCGCCCCAGGGGTCGCCGGGCAGGACAAAGCGGTATTGCTGGTTGTCCGCTTGGTCGGTGACCGAAAAGCTCAGCCGTGTCTCGCCCGGGCCCTGAAAGGCCACGGTCGGCACGCCCTCGAGCGCCAGCAGTTGCAGGAGCTGCGCGCCGGTGGCGCCGCCAATGGCGATCAGCGCGGTGGCATGGCCACCCAGCATCTGCACCGCGCGGGCGACGTTGATGCCGCCGCCGCCGGGATCGATGCTGGGATCGGTGCAGCGCAGCTTGTGCTCGGGATAGACCCGCGGCGCCGAGGTGGCGAAATCGACGGCGGGGTTGAGGGTGATGGTGAGGATATTGGTCTGCATCTCGGTTCCGAAGGGCGCGCGGCATGCCGCAGTTAGCGCTCACAGTCTCATTCTCCGGCGGCGTTTTCCAGCCCTTGGCGGGCAAATTTCTGTCGTTTTCCGCCCGCCGCGTCGCAATTTGCGGCGCAGGCCGGGAAAATTCCGGGCAAGGCGACCGCTGATCCGTAAACGGAAGGCCGACATGATCGCAGTCCATCAGGTGGCGGGCGCCTTTTCGCCCGCCGAATGCAATGAAATCGTGGCCCTCGCGGCTTCGGCCGACGCGCGCGATGCGCGGCTCGTGGGGCAGACCCGCGATCACAATCTGCGGCGCGCCGATCTGGTCTGGCTCGACGAGGTGGCGGGCGCCGAATGGGTGATGGACCGCATCATCGATGTGGTGCGCAGCGCCAACCGCGATGTCTTTGGCTTCGATCTCCAGGATTTCGCCGAAAGCGCACAGGTGGCGCGCTATGGCGCCGAGCGCGGAGGCCATTTCGACTGGCATGCGGATATCGGCGACGGCCCGGTCGCGGCGCGGCGCAAGCTGACCATGGTGGTGCAACTGGCCGGGGCCGAAGCCTACGATGGCGGCACGCTCGAGGTGATGCCATCGGCCAATGTGGTGGCGGCCAACCGGGCCTGCGGGACAGCGACGCTGTTTCCCGCCTTCCTGCTGCACCGGGTGACGCCGGTGACCCGCGGCGCGCGGCAGTCGCTGACCATCTGGGCGCACGGGCCGGCCTTTCGCTAGGCGGGCCCGGGGCAATGCAGACCGGCCTTTCGTCAGGCCGGCCCATGACCTCGCAAGGCGGGCTCAGAGCATCAGCTGATAGCTCATCGGCGTGTAGTGATAGCCGCTGTCGCGCATGTCGACATAGCCGATGGCCGGGAAGGGCATGTGGTAGCCGATGAAGGGCAGCTTGTCGGCGGCCATCATCCCGAGCAGCTCCTTGCGGGACGCGGCGGCGGCGGATTTGTCCATGTCGAAACGCACTTCCCAGTCGGGATAGGCCAGCGACCAGACGTAGTGGTTGGCGAAATCGGCGGCGACGATCAGGTTCTGCCCGCCGCTTTCCAGCCGATAGACCATATGCCCGGGGGTATGGCCGAAGGCCTCGATCGCCTCGATGCCGGAGGCCACGCTGTCGCCGCCCGAGATCATCTCCATCTGCTCGGCCAGCGGCCGCACCTTGGCCTCGAAACCCTCGTTGCCGGCATTCGACCAATGGTCGAATTCGGTGGCGCCGGTGACGTAACGCGCATTGCCAAAGGTGGCGGCGCCGCTGTCATCGGCCAGCCCGCCGATGTGATCGCCATGCATGTGGGTGATGACAACCACGTCGACGTCCCCGGGCGCATGGCCGGCGGCCTCGAGCGCGGCGGTGATGCCGGCGGGGTTCAGCCCGGTGTCGAAGAGCACCAGTTCGCTGCCGGTGTTGACCAGCGTCGGCGTAAAGAAGAATTGCGCCTGATCGGTGGGGATATGGGCGGCCTCGGAGGCGGCGGCAAACTCCTCTTCGCTGGCGTTGAGGCCAAAGATGGTCTGCGGATCGGGGACGGCGCGGGTGCCTGCAAGCAGCGTCGTCACCTCGAAATCGCCCAGCTTCACGCGGCGGAAATCAACCGTGTTGATGCCCTGCTGCGCGGTCTGCGCCCGGGCACCTGTGGCGGCAAGCCCGGCCAGAGGGGTCGCGGCGGCCGAAGCCAGCAGGCCGCGTCGGGTCAGTTTCGGTGTCATGCAATATCTCCCTGTAATATGCGGACAGATGTAGCACATTGTGCAAAACTTGTTCCGTCGCTCACGGCTTCGTGACGGGAAGGGAGACGGAATGGCCAAGGCCGAGAACAAGACGCAACCGACCGGCGCCTCGGTGCGCGAATTTCTGGCAGAGGTGCACCCGGAGCGCCGGCGCGCCGATGCCCGGGCGCTGGATGCGCTGTTTCGCGAGGTGACCGGTTTTGAGCCGCAGATGTGGGGCGCGAGCATCATCGGCTATGGCCGCTACCACTATGTCTACGACAGCGGCCGTGCGGGCGATTTCTTGGCCACCGGCTTTGCCCCGCGCAAGACCGCCCTGTCGATCTACATCATGCCGGGTTATGCCGATTTCGGCGACATCCTGGCGCGGCTGGGCAAGCACAGGACCGGGGTTTCCTGCCTCTATGTCAACAAGCTGGCGGATATCGACTTGGCGGTCCTGGGCGAACTGATCGGCGCCGGGCTGCGGGATCTACAGGGGCATTGGCCGGTGGAGCCGAGCTGAGACGACCTGAGGCGGGGAGGCTGCGCGGCTGACCTGTTCCTACCGGGGGCGGTGTGGCGCGGGCGGGAAAGCTGGACAAGCGCGGCGGATCATGGGAAAGGCTCAGCCAACAGGAGACCCCCATGACCACCACCCGTTTCGCCCCGTCGCCCACCGGCTATATCCACATCGGCAACCTGCGCACCGCGCTGTTCAACTGGCTGATCGCGCGCAAGGCTGGCGGCACCTTCATCCTGCGCATCGACGACACCGATCCCGAGCGGTCGAAAGAGGAATATGTCGACGCCATCAAGCAGGATCTGGAATGGCTGGGCCTGACCTGGGACCGGGTGGAACGGCAATCCGAACGGCTTGACCGCTACGAGGCCGCCGCCGAGACGCTGCGCCAGAAAGGCCGGTTCTATGAGGCGTTCGAGACGCCCACCGAACTCGACCTCAAGCGCAAGAAACAGCTCAACATGGGCAAGCCGCCGGTCTATGACCGCGCGGCGCTGGGGCTGTCGGAGGCCGACAGGGACCGGCTGAGGGAAGAGCGCGGCCAGGGGGTCTGGCGCTTCAAGCTCGATCAGGAACGGATCGAATGGTCCGACGGCATTCTCGGGCCAATCTCGATCGATGCCGCCTCGGTCTCGGACCCGGTGCTGATCCGGCAGGACGGACAGATGCTCTATACCCTGGCGTCGGTGGTCGACGACACCGAGATGGGGGTGACCCATGTGGTGCGCGGTTCGGACCATGTGACCAATACCGCGACGCAGATCCAGATCATCGAGGCGCTGGGCGGCACGCCGCCGGAGTTCGCCCACCATTCGCTTCTGACCGGGCCGCAGGGCGAGGCACTGTCGAAACGTCTCGGCACGCTGAGCCTGCGTGACCTGCGGGCGCGCGGGGTGGAGCCGATGGCGCTGCTGTCGCTGATGGCGCGACTGGGCTCCTCCGACCCGGTGGAGCTTCGCACCGAGATGGCCGAGCTGATCGAGGGCTTCGATCTGTCGAAATTCGGCTCGGCGCCGACCAAGTTCGACGAGCAGGACCTCTATCCGCTGACCGGCCGGTTTCTTCAGACGCTGGCCTATGCCGATGTCGCCGAAGACATCCGGGCGCTGGGCGTGCCCGATGCCCTGGCCGAGCGCTTCTGGACGGTAACGCGGGAGAATATCTCGACCAAGGGCGAGCTGAAAGCCTGGTGGGAGATGTTCCGCGACGGCGCCGAGCCGGTGATCGCCGAGGAAGACGCGGCCTTTGTGGCCGAGGCCATGGCGCTGCTGCCCGAGGGCCCGTTCGACGGCGAGACCTGGGGTGCCTGGACCGGCGCTGTGAAAGCCGCCACCGGGCGCAAGGGCCGGGGGCTCTTCATGCCGCTCCGCAAGGCGCTGACCGGCATGGAGCGCGGGCCGGACATGTCGGACGTGATGCCGCTGTTGCAGGTGGTCAAGGCGCGCTGAGACGCCGCCCTACGCTGCTTCCCGCCCCGGACCTGATCCGGGGCCTCATCCCTCATCCGCCTTCCGGGCCGCCGCCGTGAGGCCCCGGTGCCAAGGCCGGGGCGGCGGCGCGTCTGAGCTCAGTGCATCCGCTGGCCGTTGGCGACCGGTTGGTCGGGGGCGAGCAGGATGATGCCGCCGGTGTCGTCGCTGAGACCGAGGGTCAGCACCTCGGACATGAAAGGCCCGATCTGGCGCGGCGGGAAGTTGACCACCGCCATGACCTGCCGCCCGACGAGGGCGTCCGGCGCGTAATGATCGGTGATCTGCGCCGAGGTCTTCTTTTCGCCGATCTCGGGGCCGAAATCGATCCAGAGCTTGAACGCCGGCTTGCGCGCCTCGGGAAAGGGTTCGGCGCGCAGCACGGTGCCGGCGCGGATGTCGACCTTGAGGAAATCGTCGAAACTGATTTCAGCCATCGCTCAACTCCTTCGAACGGGTGGTTGCTGCCGCGACGGCGCGCGCGAGCAAGGGCGGAAAACCGGTCTCTGCGTCCATCAGCACCTCGAGCGCGGCCTGGGTGGTACCATTGGGCGAGGTCACGTTCTTGCGCAGCTGTGCCGGGCTTTCCTCGGCCGCTTCGGCCAGCACGCCGGCACCGCCGACCGTGGCGCGCGCCAGTTTCATCGCCAGCTCGGCCGGCAGGCCCTGGGCCTCGCCGGCGGCGGCCAGAGTCTCGATCAGGTGAAAGACATAGGCCGGACCGGAGCCGGAGACGCCGGTCACCGCATCCATCTGGCCTTCGTTGTCGAGCCGCACGGTCTGACCCACCGCCTGCAACAGGCTTTCGGCCAGGACCATCTGCGCTTCGGAGACCTTGCGGTTGCCGATCAGCGCGGTGATGCCGCGACCGACGGCGGCAGGGGTGTTGGGCATGGCGCGGATGATCGGATTGTCGGCGCCCAGCATCTCTTCATAGGTCGCCAGGGTGACGCCTGCGGCGACCGAGACAAACAGCGTCTTGCCGGTGGCCATGGCCTTGATCGCGGGCAGGGCGTCGCCCATCATCTGCGGCTTGACGGCGATCAGCACGATGGCGGGTGCGGCGGGCAGCTCGGCGTTGATATGGACGCCCTGGGCCTGCAACCAGTCGGACGGATAGGGATCGATCACATGCACCGACGTGGCGGGCAGGCCATCGGTCAGCCACCCTTGCAGCATCGCCGATCCCATCTTGCCGCAGCCCAACAACACCAAGCCGCGTTCGGCCAGATCCTCTGAGGTCATTGCCCCCTCCTGTCCTTGCATTCGGGGGCGAGTGTTACGCGCGGCCGTAGGCCTCTGCAATGGCAACCTGAAGCGCCTCTTTCGGGCTGCGATCACCCCAGACCACCAGTTGCAGGGCCGGGTAATAGCGCTCGGCGCTCATCACCGCGGCGCTGATCATCGTGTCGATCTGTTCCGGGCTGGCGACCTGTCCGCCGGCCAGTACCAAGCCGTAGCGATAGACCATCAGCTGGTTCTCGCCCCACCAGGTGAAGGCGCCGGCCCAGCATTGGTCGTTGATCGCGTTGATCGCCTCGCAAAGCTGCGGGGTCTTGTCCTCGGGCGGCTCCATCTCGAAGCTGCAAATCAGCCGCAGCGTCTCGTCATAGGCCGACCAGGCCAGGGTGATGGAATAGGTCCGCCACTGGCCTTCGACCGCCATGGCGATCTGGTCATCGTGGATGCGGTCGAAATCCCAATCGTTGTGGTCGGCGATATGTTCGACGATGTCGATCGGGTGGAGATCGTCCTCCAGGTATTGCTCGGAAAGTGCCATGCGCCACCTCTTTGTTTTGGTAGCGCGAGGGGGTGGCAGCGCCCCAAGCGCTAGGTGCCTGCTCTAGGGGCGGTGGGCTTTTCCGCTGCCCCTACTTGATATGGTGACGGGAGGCCTGTCTCAAGTAAAGCGATATTTCGGTGACACCCGCAATAAGTTGTGGATGGAATGCCATTGGGTACTAAAAGAATGCACAGACTGACCTGTCGGTGTTGATAACCCCGGCCTGCGCGGTGTGTCGCGGATTTCGACCCGGAAACAAGAACGCCCCCGCAGGTTCCTGCGGGGGCGCATCGGCCCCGGTCACGCCGGGGCCTGCAACAGGCAACGATCAGCCGCGCGGTTCGGCTCTCAGGCCCTTGATGATGGCCACGCAGATCAGCAGCAGGATCACCGTGAAGGGCAACCCGGTCGAGATCACCATCGCCTGAAGCGCGCCGAGCCCGCCGCCGATCAGCAGCGCAATCGCCACCAGCCCTTCGAAGGTGCACCAGAACACCCGTTGCGGCATCGGCGCATCGACCTTGCCGCCGGCGGTGATCGTATCGATCACCAGCGAGCCGCTGTCGGACGAGGTGACGAAGAAGACGATCACCAGAATGATGCCGATGGTCGAGGTGATGGCGGCAAAGGGCAGTCCTTCGAGCATCGCAAACAGCGACAGGGGCGGGTTGTAGCTGTCGATCACCTGCGCCTTGACGGCGCTGCCCGCGGGGTCGGCGATGACCTGTTCGATGGCCGCGCCGCCGAACACCGCCATCCACAGAAGGCAGACGAAAGACGGGATGATCAGCACACAGGTGACGAATTCGCGCACCGTGCGGCCACGGCTGACCCGGGCGATGAACATGCCGACGAAGGGGGACCAGGAAATCCACCAGGCCCAGTAGAAGGCGGTCCAGCCCTGCATGTAGCCGGTGTCTTCACGGCCATGCGGGTTGGACAGCGGAATGACCTCCTGGAAATAGGCGAGGATGCCACGGCCGAATTCCGACAGGATGGTGCCGGCGCCGGCAGCGACAAGCACAAAGACCAGCAGCAGAAGGGCAATCACCATGTTGATCTCGGAGAGCACCTTGACGCCGCCGTCAAGCCCGCGCAGCACCGAGATCAGCGCCACCGCGGTGATCGCGATGATCAGGATCACCTGCACGGTGATGCTGTTGGGGAGGCCGTAGACATATTCCAGCCCGGCGTTCGCCTGCTGCGCTCCAAAGCCCAGCGAGGTGGCGAGGCCGAAGAGCGTGGCGAAGACGGCCAGGGTGTCGATGATATGGCCGGTCCAGCCCCAGACCCGTTCGCCAAAGATCGGGTAGAAGGCCGAGCGGATGGTGAGCGGCAGGCCCTTGTTGTAGGTAAAGAGCGCCAGGGCCAGCGCCACCACGGCATAGATCGCCCAGGGGTGCAATGCCCAGTGATAGGAGGTGGCGGCCAGGGCCATGCGGCGCGCTTCGGCGACGTTTTCCTCGATCAGGGCGCCGTCCTCGGTAAAGGGCCGCACCACGCCCAGCGGCTCGTCGCCCCAGGGGGTGCCGAAGTAATAGACCGGCTCGAGCACGCCAAAGAACATCAGGCCGATGCCCATGCCGGCAGCAAAGAGCATGGCGAACCATCCCGGATAGCCATAATCGGGCGTGGCGTCCCGGCCGCCGAGCCGCACCGAGCCCCAGGGCGAGACGATCAGGAACAGGCAGAAGAGCACGAAGATATTGGCCGACCAGAGGAAGAACCAGTCGAAGTTGGAGGTCAGCGCCGGGCGCAGCCAGCCAAAGAATTCACCGGCCTGACCCGGCGCCACCAGGGCGTAGGCCACAAAGGCGACGATAGAGAGGCCCGAGATCAGAAAGACAGGATTGTGGATATCGAGGCCGATCGGGCCCATTTTGGTCTCGATATTGTCCTGCCCGATCTCGTAATCGGTTTCGATGATATCCGCCGCGCCCTCTGGCGCGGGGATACCCTGATCGGTGTTTATGTCTGTCATTGGACAGTCCCCTTGTAGTGTCGGTTCCGGGCCGGGGCCGGGCTGAGCGGATCAGCCGCGCACCAGCAGGACCGAGCATTTCGCGTGTTCGGCGACCTTGCCGCCGTTCGAAGGCCAGACGTATTCCATCAGTCCGGGCACATGGCTTTGCATCACGATGAGGTCGGCGCCGATCTCTTCGGCGGCCTCGAGCAGCGCGTCGTCGATCTCGGTCGCCGGGTCATGCGCCATTTTTGTGTGTGCCTCGGAAGAGATCTCAAGCGATGCCGCCTTGTCTTTGGCAAAGTCGGCGAGTTTTTCTTGGTATTCCGCCGGGTTGTGCGCCACCGAGGACGGTACGCCGGAGGTTACCCCGACATAAACCAGGCTGGCCTCGTAGAGCTTGGCGAGATCGGCCGCACATTGAAGCGAATGCGTCAGCTTTTCGCGGTGCGTCAGGTCGACGGGCACCATGATTTTCTTGAACATTTTCTTCCCTCCGTGTTGCGCGGTGTTTGTCTTGGATCACCGGGAACCTGGTTGGCGCCTTCGGCCAGCACGGGCCAAGTGGCCCTGCGCTGCGCCGCAGAGCCTATTTGTTGTGCAGCCGTGATGCAAACAGACAGCCGGCTCTGTTCGAAAGCTAGCGCGCCGGTTGCAAAGAAAAAGGCCGGGCGATTGGCCCGGCCTCTGCACTTCGATTGTCTGACAGGACGTCGTCAGCCGTCCTTGCGCTCGAGCTTGTCGAGCCGCGCCTTGAGCAGCTCGTTTTCCTCGCGGGCCTTCTGGGCCATGCCGCGCACCGCATCGAACTCTTCGCGGGTCACAAAATCGCGATCCGCCAGCCAGCGGTCCATCATCGATTTCATCGCGGTTTCCGCCTCGGTCCTGGCGCCCTGAGCCACGCCCATTGCGTTAGTCATCAGTTGCGACAGGTCGTCGAATACCTTGTTCCGGCTCTGCATGGGGTCTCTCCGTTACATTTGGTTACTATATGGCGGCCCCGGAGGCGGCCGACAAGGTTGACCTCGGCAAAAGCGAAAGGCAAAGGAGCGTCATGTCATCGGTCATCCCATTCCCCCCGCTCAGCCCCGAGATCTTCTCGGTCGATCTCTTTGGCATGAGCTTTGCTCTGCGCTGGTATGCGCTGGCCTATATCGCCGGGATCGTGCTTGGCTGGGTGCTGGCAGTGCGGCTGCTGAAACGCCCGACGCTGTGGCGCAACGACAGCCCGCCGATGACGCCGGCGCAGCTCGAGGACCTGATGACCTGGATCATCCTCGGCATCATCCTGGGCGGGCGGCTGGGCTTTGTGCTGTTCTATCAGCCGGTCTACTACCTCGCCAATCCGGGCGAGATCCTGATGATCTGGCAGGGCGGCATGTCCTTTCATGGCGGGCTTCTCGGGGTCATCCTCGCGGCGTGGATCTGGAGCGCCCGCAACAATGTCGAACGCCTGCCGATGGCCGACATGATGGCGCTGGGCACCTGGCCGGGGCTGCTCTTCGGCCGGTTGGCGAATTTCGTGAACGCCGAGCTTTGGGGCCGTCCGACCGATCTGCCCTGGGCGGTGGCCTTCCCCGGCACGGCGGCGCAGGATTGCGGCCAGCCGGCGGGCGAACTGTGCGGCCGGCACCCGAGCCAGCTTTATGAAGCCGGGCTCGAGGGCGTGCTGCTTGGCGTGCTGCTGCTCTGGCTGGCGCTGGCGCGCGGCTGGCTCAAGACGCCGGGGCGGATTGCCGCGATGTTCTTTGCCGGTTACGGCGCGGCGCGTTTCTTTGTCGAATTCTTTCGCCAGCCGGATGAACAATTCGTCAGCCCGGGCAACCCGTTGGGGCTGGCCTGGCACGTCGGCGGCTGGGGGCTGACCATGGGGCAGCTTCTGTCGCTGCCGATGATCGTCGTGGGGCTCTGGTTGGTGCTGCGGAAACGCCCGGCATGAGTGCACTTGCGCCCATCCTTCTGGAGCGCATCGCGGCCGAGGGGCCGATTTCACTGGCCGACTACATGGCCACCTGCCTGATGCACCCCGATCACGGGGTCTATACCGCGCGCGATCCGCTGGGGGCGGCGGGCGATTTCACCACCGCGCCCGAGATCAGCCAGATGTTCGGCGAACTCATCGGCCTGGCGCTGGCGCAGGCCTGGATCGATCAGGGGCGGCCGACGTTCACCCTGGCCGAGCTGGGGCCGGGGCGGGGCACGTTGATGGCGGATATCCTGCGGGCCGGACGCCGCGTGCCGGGCTTTCTCGAGGCCGCGCAGGTCATGCTGGTCGAGGCATCGCCGCTGCTGCGCGACCGGCAGAAGGCGGCGTTGCAAGGCCATGCGGTGGCCTGGGCCGACCATGTCGATGCGCTACGGCAGGCACCGCTCTGGCTGGTCGCGAACGAATTCTTCGACGCGCTGCCGGTGCGGCAGTTCGAACGCCAGGGTGCGGGCTGGTGCGAGCGTCGGGTCGGCGCCCGCGACGGCGCGCTGGTGCTGGGGCGGACCGAACCGACGGCGGTTCCGGCGCTGGCCCATCGGCTGGCAGATACCGGCGAAGGCGATGTCGTCGAGCTGGCGCCGGGTCTGCCGGTGATCGCGCAGGCCATCGGCCAGCGGATCGCCGATCACGGCGGTGCGGCGCTGATCGTGGATTACGGCGATTGGCGGTCGCTGGGCGATACCTTGCAGGCGCTGAAGGCGCACTGGCGCGTCGATCCGCTGGCCAGCCCGGGCGAGGCCGATCTCACCACCCATGTGGATTTCGAGGCCATCGCCGCCGCCGCCGGCTGTGCCCATACCCGCCTGACCCCGCAGGGGGTGTTTCTCGAACGGCTGGGCATCACGCCGCGCGCGCAGCAATTGGCCGGTGCCCTGCAAGGTGCCGCGCTCGAGAGCCATGTTGCCGCACATCGGCGGTTGACGCACCCCGAGGAAATGGGGACGCTCTTCAAAATTCTGGGGCTGCTGCCCGAAGGCGCCCCGCCGATACCCGGATTGGACCTATGACGCTGGAAATCCTCACATCCGATCTTTTGGCCCCGGTCAGGCACGGGTTCTTTACCCGCCGCGGCGGCGCCTCTTCGGGTGTGTTTCACGGGCTGAACTGCGGCCAGGGCTCCTCGGATCAATCCGAGATCGTGGCGATCAATCGCAGCCGGGTCGCCGCCAGCCTCGGACTGGCGGCGCAGAGCCTGGTGACCGTGCATCAGGTGCATTCCGCCACCGCCGTGCCGGTCGAGACGCCGTTTGACACGCCGCCGCGCGCCGATGCGATGGTGACGGCGACGCCGGGCCTGGCGCTGGGCGTGCTGAGCGCGGATTGCCAGCCGGTGCTGTTTGCCGACGTCCGGGCCGGCGTGATCGGCGCCGCACATGCCGGCTGGCGCGGTGCGCTCGACGGCGTGCTCGAGGCGACGCTGGACGCGATGGAGGCCCTGGGTGCCGCGCGCGAGGACGTGCATGCGGTGATCGGGCCCACGATCTCGCAAAGCGCCTATGAGGTCGGGCCCGAGTTCGTCGAGGATTTCATGGCCGAAGACCCGCAAAGCGCACGCTTTTTCGGCCAGGGCAAGGGCGACCGCTATCTGTTCGATCTGCCGGGGTTCGGCCTTTATCGGCTGCGCATGGCCGGGGTGGGCGAGGCCGAATGGTTGCGCCGCTGCACCTATGGCGATGCCGACCGGTTCTATTCCTACCGCCGCTCGGTGCATGCCGGCGAGGCCGATTACGGCCGGCTGATTTCGGCGATCCGGTTGTGATTGCGGCACAGGCGGGGCAGAGGGCTGCCTTGTCCTTGCCACATTGCCCGGGCGCGGGATGCGGAGTGTCCGGTTAAGTTTTTGAAAAAATTTAATAAAATGCAGATTGACGCACCGCCGTTTTTCCAGCCTGCGGCCGGGCGGAATTAACCAGAAATCATTCGTCCTGCCGCACGCCTGCCGAAAACCGCGTGCATACTGTCGGGGACAGCGCGGCTCTTTCTGCCGCGGATCAGATCGAGGAATGCAATATGAAAACCCGGTTTATCCAATCCGCCGTTCAGCGTGCGCAACAGTCCAAGGCCGAGCTGCCCTTTGCCCGCGGCACCCGCCGCGCCGCAGCGATCGCGCGCCGCAAGCAAGCGGCCCCGCTGCGCAAGAGCGCCTGATAGCCACGCCAAGTCCCCCACGTGACAAGCCGTGCCCCTTGCCGAGGGCGCGGCTTTTGGCTGATGTCCGCTCCGATTCGCCAGCGTGCAGAATTGTGGCAGGCCGGTTTTCGCAGCCACGACAATCCAGCCGCATTCGCCGGGATTGGCCTGCCAGGGCCGCCCAATCGATGCAAGATTTTGACGGATCGACGGAATTCTGCTTCTTTGATCTCGTTGACTAGACGCAATCAGTCCGTCTGTCGTTGTCGGTGGGGGCCGGCGCGGATGTGACCCACACTCTGGGAGCATATCATGACGAGTCCCCTTTTGCCGTATCAGCGGCGCCTCTCCGCCACAGAGCGCATGCCGGTTACGGCAGTCCAACGCTTTGCCCGCGCCAGTGACCGGCCCCGACGCGACCTGCCGATGATGCGGCGCATGGAAGTGGCCGCGCTCAACGCCGATTTCTCCATCCAGGAACAGAGCTTTGCCGTGCCGCAGACCGATGTCTTCGAGCGCGCGGTGTCGGGTTTTGCCCGCGGCACCGTGCTGGCCACGCCGAACGGACCGGTGGCGATCGAGGATCTGCTGCCCGGCGACATGGTGCAGTCTTCCCAGGGGCCACAGCGGGTGCGCTGGATCGGTTCGGCGGCGATCAT
Source organism: Marinovum sp. PR37 (assembly GCF_028807375.1). Classification (NCBI taxonomy): domain Bacteria; kingdom Pseudomonadati; phylum Pseudomonadota; class Alphaproteobacteria; order Rhodobacterales; family Roseobacteraceae; genus Marinovum; species Marinovum sp. PR37. Next base: position 162,179 of record NZ_JARAML010000005.1, read on the forward strand.
GCCCGGTCAGGCGCTGCCGGGCAGCATGCTTGACGGGTTGATCCGCGTCACCGCCGAGGCCTTTGGCGTCGGCCGGCCCGGCAGCGACGTCGTGCTGGGGCCGGGTGCCGCGATCCTGCACAACCCGCCGCAGTTCCGTGCCGCCACCGGCGAGGGCCATGTGCTGACGCCGGTGCAGGATTTCATCGACGGGGTGAGCGTCTTCAAGGTGACGCCGCCAAGCGCGGTCAAGATCTATCACCTGATGCTCGACCGGCATGCGGCGGTCCAGGCCGGGGGGCTCGAGGTCGAGAGCTATCACCCCGGCAGCGGCGCCGTGGGACGCATGGGCGAGAATGCGCAGCGGCTTTTCATGTCGCTCTTTCCCTTCCTGACGCATCCGCGCGACTTCGGAGCCCTCGGGTTTCCGCGGGTGGAACTGGAGATGCTCGAAGGCCTCCGGGTCGGTTAACGCAGGGTGAGCGTGGTGGCGCGGGTTTCCAGCGGGTCCGCGCCGCGCCGCAGCGTCACCGTCAGCCGGTAGTCGCCGGCCGGCCAGCCGCCGGCCTGCGCCTTGCGACCGGCGGCGCGAAACAGCGTCGCCTGCGGCTTCTCGATTGGCGCGTCATGGGCGATCACCCGGCCTTCGGGCCCGTCGATGACGATCCGCAGGACATCGCCGGCGCGCGCCCCGAAGGCATGGCCATAGCCCACCAGCGCGGTGTCGCGGCGTGGCGGTGTGTCATCGGCGCTGCCCTCGGTCACCGCCGCCAGATCGGGCACCTGCGCCGCAAAGCCGAGCGACAGGAGGCCGCCGGGGCGATAGGCGGGCGGGTCCAGCCAGAGCGTGGCGCCGCTGCCGCAACTGTCGGCGTTCTCGGGTGCAAAGGGATCGATCACCGTGCCGTTCCGGCGCAGGGTCATGTGCAGATGCGGAAACTGGGTGCGGCCGCTGAGCCCGATCTCGCCCAGCACCGTGCCGGCCGCGACCTCTTGGCCCTGGGTGACCGCGATGGTGCCCTGGCGCATGTGGCAATATTGGGTTTCCCAGCCATCGGCATGCCGGATGGCAACCCCGTTGCCGCAGTCCTTGCCCGCCAGATCACGGCCGTCGTGCAGCCGGTCGGCCACCCCGTCGCGGCGTGCGCGTACCACGCCCGGGGCGGCGGCGCGCACGCGCACGCCCTGGGCCATGGCCGCAAGCGTGGGCAGGGCGATGTCGGTGCCCTTGTGGCCGTCGTAACTCAGCCCCTGACAGGTGAAATCCCGCGCGCCGGGGCCGGGATCGTGATCGACATATTGCTGGATGTAGCAGGTCTCGCCCAGGGTGCAGTCCACCGGGAAGTCCAAAGAAAAGGGCTCAGCCGCCGCGAGGGAGGCCGAGCCCAGAAGGCAGGCGCAGAGCCTGCGGATCATTCCGCCGTCAGAAGCGGCGGTTTTTTCCCGGCGAGGCGCGGATTGTCCGGCCCGCTCATTTGCAGGTCGATCTTGCCGTCCTTGATCGCCACGCGGACGACGCCGCCCTTGGCCAGCTTGCCGAACAGAAGCTCTTCGGCCAGCGGCTTCTTGATGTGTTCCTGGATGACGCGGGCCAGCGGGCGGGCACCCATCTTGTCGTCATAGCCTTTCTCACCCAGCCATTCGGCCGCCGGCTTGGTCAGCTCGATGGTGACATTGCGGTCCATCAACTGCGCCTCGAGCTGCAACACGAACTTCTCGACCACCTGGGCGATGACCGATTTCGGCAGCGGCTTGAAGCTGATGACAGCGTCCAGCCGGTTGCGGAACTCGGGCGTGAAGGTGCGTTCGATCGCCGCCGTGTCCTCGCCCTCGCGCCGGTCGCGGCCAAAGCCGATGGCGGCCTTTGCCTGTTCGGAAGCGCCGGCATTCGAGGTCATGATCAGGATCACGTTGCGGAAATCCACTGTCCGGCCGTTGTGGTCGGTCAATGTGCCGTGGTCCATCACCTGGAGCAGGATGTTGTAGACATCCGGGTGCGCCTTTTCCATCTCGTCCAGCAGCAGCACGCAATGCGGGTGCTGATCGACGCCATCGGTCAACTGGCCGCCCTGGTCAAAGCCGACATAGCCCGGAGGCGCGCCGATCAGACGCGAGACCGCGTGTTTCTCCATGTATTCCGACATGTCGAAACGCAGCAGTTCGACGCCCAGCGTATCGGCGAGCTGTTTGGCCACCTCGGTCTTGCCGACGCCGGTGGGGCCGGCAAACAGGTAGTTGCCGATCGGCTTCTCCGGTTCGCGCAGGCCGGCGCGGGCCAGCTTGATCGCCGAAGAGAGCGCCACGATAGCATCATCCTGGCCAAAGACCACGCGCTTCAGGCTGGTTTCCAGATCCTTGAGCACCTCGGCATCGTCCTTGGAGACGTTTTTCGGCGGGATGCGCGCGATCTTGGCCACGACATCCTCGATCTCCTTGGTACCGATGGTCTTGCGACGGCGGCTCTCGACGATCAGATGCTGCGCCGCGCCGGCCTCATCGATTACGTCGATGGCCTTGTCGGGCAGTTTCCGGTCGGTGATGTAGCGCGCCGAGAGCTCCACCGCGGTCTTGATTGCGTCAGCGGTGTACTTGATGTGGTGGTGGTCCTCGAAATAGGGTTTCAACCCCTTGAGGATCTTGACCGAATCCTCGACCGAAGGTTCCACCACGTCGATCTTCTGGAACCGGCGGGCCAGCGCGCGGTCCTTCTCGAAGTGCTGGCGGAACTCCTTGTAGGTGGTCGAGCCCATGGTGCGCAGCTTGCCGCCTTGAAGCGCGGGCTTCAGCAGGTTGGAGGCATCCATCGCCCCGCCAGAGGTGGCGCCGGCGCCGATCACGGTGTGGATCTCGTCGATGAAGAGCACCGCGTTGGGATGTTCCTCAAGCTCATTGACCACCGCCTTGAGCCGTTCCTCGAAATCGCCGCGATAGCGGGTGCCGGCCAGGAGCGCGCCCATGTCGAGCGAATAGATCGTGGTGCCGGCAAGCACCTCGGGGGTTTCGCCGGCCTCGATCTTGCGTGCCAGACCTTCGGCGATGGCTGTCTTGCCGACGCCCGGATCGCCCACCAGAAGCGGGTTGTTCTTGCGCCGGCGGCAGAGCACCTGGATGCAGCGCTCGACCTCGCTCTCGCGGCCGATCAGCGGATCGACATCGCCAAGGCGGGCCTTTTCGTTCAGGTCGACGCAGTATTTGCCAAGCGCGCTTTCCTTCTGGTCGGCCTCGGGGGTGCTGTCGGTGGTCTGCTGGTCGTCGTCCATGTCCTGGGCGCCGGTCACCGGCCGGGCCTCGCCGTAGGCGGGATCCTTGGCGACACCATGGGCGATGAAATTCACCGCGTCATAGCGCGTCATGTCCTGCTCTTGCAGGAAATAGGCGGCGTTGGACTCGCGTTCCGCAAAGATCGCCACCAGCACGTTGGCGCCGGTCACCTCGGTGCGGCCCGAGCTCTGGACATGGATCGCGGCGCGCTGGATCACCCGCTGGAAGGCCGCCGTCGGAACCGCCTCCGACCCTTCGATGTCGGTCACCAGGTTCGACAGATCGGTGTCGACATATTCCACCAGCTTGGTGCGCAGCTCCTCGGTGTCGACCGAGCAGGCTTTCATCACCCGCGTCGCGTCGGGTTCGTCGATCAGCGCCAGAAGCAGATGCTCCAGCGTTGCGAATTCATGCGAGCGGCTGTTGGCCAGGGCCAGGGCCGCGTGGATCGCCTGTTCAAGCGTATTCGAGAATGAAGGCACTTTATTCGTGCTCCTTCTAATCTGTGTCGGCGGCGAAAGACGCCAAGCCAACCGTGGCCTCATAAGGTTAAAGTTTGGTCGATCTCAGGCCCGCTTCAAGTTTTTTCTTTGCGAACCCGCTCACATTTCCAAACACTGTGTGCACAGCGCCGTGATATGCGGCAGCGCGGCGAGGGCTAGGAAAAGCTGTCGCGACGCTTGCGTACCTCGGCAAAAACGGCCAGGGGATCACCGTCTGCCAGACCGACCGAGGCCTGAACCGCCGGGATATGGCAGCGCAGGAACGGGTTGGTTTCCAGCTCGAGTGCAAGGGGTGTGGGGACAGTGGCGCGCCCCGCTGCGCGCGCCGCCGCAATCTCGTCTCTGCGAGAGATAAGGCGGGAATTCTCCGGTTCAATGGTCAGGGCAAAGCGGACGTTGGTTTCGGCGTATTCATGGCCCGAACAGACGATTGTTTCCGGCGGCAGCACGGCCATCCGGCCCAGGCTGTCGAACATCTGCGCCGCGGTGCCTTCGAACAGCCGGCCACAGCCCAGGTGCATCAGGCTGTCCATCGTCACCAGGATGGCCGAGGTCGGCAGGTGGTAGGCGACATGGCCGGTGGTATGGCCCGGCACCTCGATCACCTCGACGCTTTCGCCGCCAAGCGGCACCACATCGCCCTGGCCGACCTGCTGGTCGAGCGAGGGCAGGCGGTGGGCATCGGCGGCGGCGCCGATGACCCGGGCCGGCGCCTTGGCCAGAAGATCGGCGGTGCCCTGCACGTGGTCGGGGTGATGGTGGGTCAGGAAGACATGGCTGAGGCGCCAGCCGCGCGCCTCCAGCGTCTCCAGGATCGGCCCGGCTTCGGGCACGTCGAACACCGCCGTTTCGCCGCTTTTGTCGTCGTGCACGAGATAGGCGTAATTGTCCGACAGACAGGGGATGGTCACAAGCTCAAGGGGCATGGCAATTCGCGGCTCCGTTGCTAGAGTGGCCCTCAAGTCTGACCCAAGCCGACGCGGATCGCAATGCACCTGGATGTACAGGACCTGAGGAATTTCTATTACCGCAGCGCGCTTGGCCGTGCGGCGCAGCGGGCGGTGAGCACCCGGATGCTGCGGCTCTGGCCCGAGGCCAAGGGCCAGACGGTGGCGGGCTTCGGATTTGCCGTGCCGCTGCTGCGGCCCTATCTGGCCGAGGCGCGCCGGGTCATGGCGCTGATGCCGGGGCCGCAGGGGGTGATGCGCTGGCCGGCCGGGATGCCCAATGTCTCGGTGCTGACCGAAGAAACCTCCTGGCCGGTCGAGACCGGGCGGATCGACAAGCTGGTGGTGATGCACGGGCTGGAAACCTCGGAGCGGCCCTCGGTGCTGCTCGAGGAATGCCATCGGGTGCTGGGGCCGGGGGGCAAGATCCTCTTTGTCGTGCCCAACCGCGCCGGGCTCTGGTCGCGCAGCGATGCCACGCCTTTCGGCTATGGCCGGCCCTACACGCAGAGCCAGCTCGAGACCCAGTTGCGCAGCCATGGCTTCATGCCGGAAAAACATGCCTCGGCGCTGTACCAGCCGCCGTCGCCACGGCGGTTCTGGATGAAGACCGGGCGGCTCTGGGAAAGTTCGGGCCAGCGCTTTGGCCTGCCGCTGCCCGCGGGGGTGCTGATGGTCGAGGCCTCCAAGCGCGTGCAGGCGCCGCATGACCCCGGTCTGCGGGTCCGGGTGCCCAGCCCGCTCGACGTCCTCAGCCCGAAGCCCGCAAAAGAGGCAAAGCCCGTTTAGGCGCTAACAGCGGAAAATCCACCCCGGGAATCGTCGCAGTTCACGAAAATGAAAGATTTTTGAGACGCTTGCAGGTGCGCATTCGGTCGCACATGCGGCAAGCTGCTGATAACACTTATTTATCCACGCGGCTTAAAAACCCTCAAGTATGTTGCGGGGTTGAGAAGGCTCTGCTACATCCGGCGTGATTTAGCGCCTTGAGAGATGTCAGGGCCGGGAAACGTCCCCGGACGCCACAGGAATGCGGCAAACCGGGGCCAGACAGTCGGAAGGGTGGACGTGTCCGAACCAGCTTCGATTTCCTCGGGTATTGCCGATCGCTATGCGTCGGCCGTGTTCGAGATTGCCAACGAGAACGGCACTATCGCCGAACTTGAAACCAGCCTCGACGATCTGGCTGCCGCACTCGACAGCAGCGAGGAACTGCGCGACCTGATCGGCAACCCGCTGTATTCCCGCGACGATCAGCAGAACGCCATCATCGCCATCGGTCAGAAGATGAAGCTCCTCCCGGTGCTCGTCAATACCATGGGCCTGATGGCGGCCAAGCGCCGCCTGTTCGTCCTGCCTCACCTGGTCGCCCGGCTGCGCGCCAAGATTGCCGCCCACAAGGGCGAAGTGACCGCGGATGTGACCAGCGCCACGGCCCTGAGCCCGGCGCAGGCCGATGCCCTGGCGGCATCGCTGAAGAAATCCGTGGGCAAGGATGTCAAAGTAAATGCGACCGTCGATGAGAGCCTCATCGGCGGTCTTGTTGTCAAGGTGGGCTCGAAGATGATCGATACCTCGATCCGCTCGAAGCTCAATTCCCTCCAGAATGCAATGAAAGAGGTCGGATAAATGGGTATCCAAGCAGCCGAGATTTCTGCGATCCTAAAGGAGCAGATCCAAAACTTCGGGCAAGAAGCCGAAGTCGCCGAAGTGGGCCGCGTGCTCAGCGTCGGTGACGGTATCGCGCGGGTCTATGGCCTCGACAGCATCCAGGCGGGTGAAATGGTCGAGTTCCCCGGCGGCATCATGGGCATGGCGCTGAACCTCGAGACCGACAACGTCGGTGTGGTGATCTTCGGTTCCGACCGGGACATCAAGGAAGGCGACACCGTCAAGCGCACCAATTCGATCGTGGACGTCCCCGCCGGCCCCGAGCTGCTCGGCCGCGTGGTCGACGGCCTCGGCAACCCTCTGGACGGCAAGGGCCCGATCAAGGCGTCCGAGCGTCGCATCGCCGACGTCAAGGCGCCGGGCATCATCCCGCGTAAATCCGTGCATGAACCGATGGCGACCGGCCTCAAGGCCGTCGACTCGATGATCCCGATCGGTCGTGGCCAGCGCGAGCTGATCATTGGCGACCGTCAGACCGGCAAGACCGCCGTCGCGCTCGACGCGGTTCTGAACCAGAAATCCTACAACGACGCCGCCGGCGATGACGACAGCAAGAAGCTGTACTGCGTCTATGTCGCGATCGGCCAGAAGCGGTCCACCGTGGCGCAGCTGGTGAAGCGTCTCGAGGAATCTGGCGCCATCGACTATTCGATCGTCGTCGCCGCGACCGCCTCCGACCCGGCGCCGATGCAGTTCCTGGCGCCCTATGCCGCGACCGCAATGGCCGAGTACTTCCGTGACAACGGCAAGCACGCGCTGATCATCTACGATGACCTCTCCAAACAAGCCGTGTCCTACCGCCAGATGTCGCTGCTGCTGCGTCGTCCGCCGGGCCGTGAAGCCTATCCGGGTGACGTTTTCTACCTCCACTCGCGCCTGCTCGAGCGTTCGGCCAAGCTGAACGAGGACAACGGCGCCGGCTCGCTGACCGCGCTGCCGATCATCGAAACCCAGGGTGGTGACGTTTCGGCCTTTATTCCGACCAACGTGATCTCGATCACCGACGGCCAGATCTTCCTTGAGACCGAGCTGTTCTATCAGGGCATCCGCCCCGCCGTGAACACCGGTCTGTCGGTCTCGCGGGTGGGTTCGTCCGCTCAGACCAACGCGATGAAATCGGTCGCCGGTCCGGTGAAACTGGAACTCGCTCAGTACCGCGAAATGGCGGCCTTTGCGCAGTTCGGTTCCGACCTCGACGCCGCGACCCAGCAGCTGCTGAACCGTGGTGCGCGTCTGACCGAGCTGATGAAGCAGCCGCAGTATTCGCCGCTGACCAACGCCGAAATCGTCTGCGTGATCTTCGCCGGCACCAAAGGCTACCTCGACAAGATCAAGGTGTCCGAAGTGGGCCGCTTCGAGAAGGGCCTGCTGCAACACCTGCGTTCCAAGCACGCCGATCTTCTGGATTACATCACCGAAGAAGACCCGAAGATCAAAGGTGAAGCCGAGGACAAGATCCGCGCCGCACTGGACGAATTCGCCGCCGACTTCGCATAAGGAGATAAGGCTATGCCAAATCTCAAGGACTTGAAAAACAGGATCGAGTCGGTCAAGTCGACCCGCAAGATCACCAAGGCCATGCAGATGGTGGCCGCCGCGAAACTGCGGCGGGCACAGGAAGCGGCCGAGATGGCGCGCCCCTATGCCGAACGGTTCAATGCCGTGATGGCCGGGCTCGCCCAATCGGTGGGTGACAGCGACAGCGCGCCCAAGCTTCTGTCGGGCACCGGCAGTGACGACGTGCATCTGCTCGTCGTCATGACCGCCGAGCGCGGCCTCTGCGGTGGCTTCAACGGCAATATCGCCAAGCTGGCCAAGACCCGCGCCCGGGAGCTTCTCGACAAGGGCAAGACGGTCAAGATCCTGACCGTCGGCAAGAAGGGCCGCGACGTGCTCAAACGCGACTTCGGCGACCATCTGGTCGGCCATGTCGATCTGAGCGAGGTCAAACGCGTCGGCTATGTCAACGCGCAGGAGATCGCCAAGGACGTTCTCGGCCGCTTCGATGCGGGCGAGTTCGATGTGGCGACGCTGTTCTATTCGAAGTTCCAGAACGTGGTGACCCAGATTCCCACGGCGCAACAGATCATCCCCGCCAGCTTCGAGGCTGACGAGGACGGTGAAGAGACGGGCACCAGCACGCTCTACGATTACGAGCCCAGCGAAGAGGCCATCCTGGCCGATTTGCTGCCGCGCGGGGTGGCCACCCAGATCTTTGCCGGTCTGCTGGAAAACGCCGCGTCGGAGCAGGGCGCGCGGATGTCCGCCATGGACAACGCGACGCGCAATGCCGGCGACATGATCGACAAGCTGACCATCGAGTACAACCGCTCGCGTCAGGCCGTCATCACCAATGAACTGATCGAAATTATCTCGGGCGCGGAAGCGCTCTAAGAACCGGAGACGAAACATGGCAAACGCAACTGGCAAAGTGACTCAGGTCATCGGCGCCGTGGTCGACGTGCAGTTCGACGACCATCTGCCGGCGATTCTGAACGCGCTGACCACCGACAACAACGGCAACCGTCTGGTTCTGGAAGTGGCACAGCACCTGGGCGAAAACACCGTCCGCACCATCGCGATGGACGCGACCGAAGGTCTGGTCCGGGGTCAGGAAGTGGTTGACACCGACGGCCCGATCTCGGTGCCGGTGGGCAACGCCACCCTGGGCCGCATCCTCAACGTCGTGGGCGAGCCCGTGGACGAAGGCGGCCCGGTCTCGGCCTCCGAGACCCGCGCCATCCACCAGCCGGCGCCGGAGTTCTCCGAGCAGTCGACCGAGTCGGAAATCCTCGTCACCGGCATCAAGGTCGTCGACCTGCTGGCCCCCTACGCAAAAGGCGGCAAGATCGGCCTCTTCGGCGGCGCCGGCGTGGGAAAGACCGTTCTCATCATGGAACTGATCAACAACATCGCCAAGGTGCACTCGGGCTACTCCGTGTTCGCCGGTGTTGGTGAACGGACCCGTGAGGGCAACGACCTCTACCACGAGATGATCGAATCCAACGTCATCAAGCCCGACAATCTGGAAGAGAGCCAGGTGGCACTGGTCTACGGCCAGATGAACGAGCCTCCGGGGGCGCGTGCCCGTGTTGCGCTGACCGGCCTGACCCTGGCCGAGCAGTTCCGCGACCAGTCCGGGACCGACGTTCTGTTCTTCGTCGACAACATCTTCCGCTTCACCCAGGCGGGCTCCGAGGTGTCGGCGCTTCTGGGCCGTATTCCTTCGGCGGTGGGCTACCAGCCGACGCTGGCCACCGACATGGGCGCGATGCAGGAACGCATCACCTCGACCAAGCAGGGCTCGATCACATCGATCCAGGCCGTCTACGTTCCCGCGGACGACCTGACCGACCCGGCACCGGCAACCACCTTTGCCCACCTCGACGCCACGACCGTTCTGTCGCGCGCCATTTCCGAGCTGGGCATCTACCCGGCGGTGGATCCGCTGGACAGCTCGTCGCGCCTGATGGACCCGGCGATCGTGGGTGAAGAGCACTACAAGGTGGCCTCGGATGTGCAGAACATCCTCCAGCGCTACAAGTCGCTTCAGGACATCATCGCCATCCTCGGCATGGACGAACTGTCGGAAGAGGACAAGCTGACCGTGGCCCGCGCCCGGAAGATCCAGCGGTTCCTGTCGCAGCCGTTCGACGTGGCGAAGGTCTTCACCGGCTCCGACGGTGTGCAGGTGCCGCTCGAGGACACGATCTCGTCCTTCAAGGCGGTTGTCGCCGGCGAATACGATCACCTGCCCGAAGGCGCCTTCTACATGGTTGGCGGCATCGAAGAGGTGAAAGCCAAAGCCGAGAAGATGGCTGCCGACGCGGCCTGAGGAAACGGCCGGTCGCCCCGATGAGGGCCCGCAGGGGCCCGCAAAGGGGCGACCTCTCCAAAGGAGAAGAACATGGCAGACGAAATGCAATTCGACCTGGTCAGCCCCGAGCGGAGCCTCGCTTCGCAAAAGGTGACCGCGGTCCAGATCCCCGGTGCCGACGGTGACATGACGGCAATGGCCGATCACGCGCCGACCATCACCACGCTGCGCCCCGGCGTTCTGCGGATCGAGGGGGCCGAGACGGCGGAATATGTCGTCACCGGCGGCTTCGCCCAGATCAAGGCCGACGGCGTGACCGTGCTGGCCGAACGCGCGATCCCGCGTGCCGACATGACGCAGGAGCTGCTCGACGAGATGATCGCCGAAGCCGCCTCCGTGCACAAATCGGCCAAAGAGGCGAAAGAGCCCGACAGCAACGCCGTCGACGACGCGGTCAAGCTGGTGGCGGACATGGTCGCCATGGGCGGCGAGATCGGCCTGTCCTCGCAACAGCCGAGCCTCTGAGCCGCACCGGCCCGAGAGTTTGAAACGGCGCGCCTCCGGGCGCGCCGTTTGGGTTTCCGGCGCCCCGCGCGCGGGACCTGATCCGGGGCCCCCGGCGTGCGGCAGGAGGTCCCGGGGCGGGCCCGGGACGGGCGGGGCATGTGGGCAAAGGGCGCCGCACAAAGGCTTTCCTTCCGGGCGTCGCGGCTATATTCAGGGCGGCGAAACCGACACGGGGTGCAGCATGTCCAACGATCTTTTCAATTCCTTCATGACCGGCCCCGACGAAAAGGGCCGCTTCGGCAATTACGGCGGCCGCTTCGTCTCGGAAACGCTGATGCCGCTGATCCTGTCGCTGGAAGAGGAATACGAAAAGGCCAAGACCGACCAGAGTTTCTGGGACGAGATGGACCACCTGTGGAAACACTACGTCGGCCGGCCGAGCCCGCTCTATTTCGCCGAGGGTCTGACCGAGCGCCTGGGCGGTGCCAAGGTCTATCTCAAGCGGGACGAGCTGAACCACACCGGCGCGCACAAGATCAACAACGTGCTGGGTCAGATCCTGCTGGCGCGGCGCATGGGCAAGACCCGGATCATCGCCGAGACCGGCGCCGGCCAGCATGGGGTGGCAACGGCGACGGTCTGTGCCAAGTTCGGGCTGAAATGCGTGGTCTACATGGGTGCGCATGACGTCGAGCGGCAGAAGCCCAACGTCTTCCGCATGCGGCTCCTGGGCGCCGAGGTGGTGCCGGTGACCTCCGGCCGCGGCACGCTGAAGGATGCAATGAACGACGCACTGCGCGACTGGGTCACCAATGTGCGCGACACCTTCTACTGCATCGGCACCGTCGCCGGGCCGCACCCGTACCCGGCGATGGTGCGTGATTTCCAGGCGATCATCGGCAAGGAAGCCAAGGAGCAGATCCTCGAGGCCGAGGGCCGTCTGCCCGACACGATCATCGCCGCCATCGGCGGCGGGTCGAACGCCATGGGACTGTTCTATCCCTTCCTCGACGACAAGGATGTGCGCATCATTGGCGTCGAGGCCGGCGGCAAGGGGGTGACCGAGAAGATGGAGCATTGCGCCTCGCTCACCGGCGGCCGGCCCGGCGTGCTGCATGGCAACCGCACCTATCTGTTGCAGGATGACGACGGGCAGATCCTCGAGGGCTATTCCATTTCCGCCGGGCTCGACTATCCCGGCATCGGGCCGGAGCATTCCTGGCTGCATGACACCAAGCGCGCCGAATATGTGGCGATCACCGACAAGGAGGCGCTGGCGGCCTTCCAGCTCTGCTGCGCCGCCGAAGGCATCATCCCGGCGCTCGAGCCCAGCCATGCGCTGGCGCATGTGATGAAGATCGCGCCGGAGCTGCCCCGGGACCACCTGATCGTCATGAACATGTGCGGCCGTGGCGACAAGGACATCTTTGCGGTGGCCAAGCATCTGGGTTTCGACATGGAAGAGGCCGACTGAGGCCTGCGGGCCGGCGGCGACCGCCCCGGCAGGTTTCGCGGCCGGCCTTGACGGAGGGTGTCGGGGGCTTCGCCCCCCGGCCTGCGGCCGCCCCCCAGGATATTTCCGGCCAGAAGAAGCACCGGATCCGCCAGAGCGCGGTGGTGCTGGCTCTGGCCCCTTGTGCCGGCCTGCGTTAAAGGGAGCGAAACGGTTTTTCGGGGACGCTCATGACACGCCACCTCATCACATCTGCCATTCCCTATATCAACGGGATCAAGCATCTGGGCAATCTCATCGGCTCCCAGCTGCCGGCCGATCTCTTTGCCCGCTACCAGCGTGCCCGCGGGCAGGAGGTGATGTTTCTCTGCGCCACCGACGAACACGGCACCCCGGCCGAACTCGCCGCGGCCAAGGCGGGCCAGCCGGTGGCGGACTATTGCGCCGAGATGCATGGCGTGCAGGCCGAGATCGCCCGCGGTTTCCGCCTCAGCTTCGATCACTTCGGCCGCTCCTCGAGCCCGCAGAACCGTCGGCTGACTCAGCATTTCGCCGGCCGGCTGGCCGAGGCCGGGCTGATCCGCGAGGTCAGCGAGAAACAGGTCTATTCGAACGCCGACGGCCGGTTCCTGCCCGACCGCTACATCGAGGGCACCTGTCCGAACTGCGGCTACGACCGTGCCCGGGGCGACCAATGCGAGAATTGCACCAAGCAGCTCGACCCGACCGATCTTGTCGAGCCGCGCAGCGCGATTTCCGGCTCCACCGATCTCGAGGTGCGCGAGACCAAGCACCTCTACCTGTGCCAATCCGGCATGCGCGACCAGCTGAACGACTGGATCGACAGCAAGGCGGATTGGCCGATCCTGACCACCTCGATCGCCAGGAAATGGCTGAACGACGGCGACGGTTTGCAGGATCGCGGTATCACCCGCGATCTGGATTGGGGCATTCCGGTGAAAAAAGGCGATGCCGACTGGCCCGGCATGGAAGGCAAGGTCTTTTACGTCTGGTTCGACGCGCCGATCGAATATATCGCCTGCGCCGGCGAATGGGCCGAGGCCAGCGGCAAATCCGAGGCCGACTGGGAGCGCTGGTGGCGCACCGACAAGGGCGCCGCGGATGTGCGCTATACCCAGTTCATGGGCAAGGACAATGTGCCGTTCCACACCCTGAGCTTTCCGGCAACGATCCTGGGTTCGGGCGAGGACTGGAAGCTGGTCGATTACATCAAGTCGTTCAACTACCTCAATTACGACGGCGGCCAGTTCTCGACCTCGCAGGGCCGGGGGGTCTTCATGGATCAGGCGCTGGCGATCCTGCCCTCGGACTACTGGCGCTGGTGGTTGCTGAGCCATGCGCCGGAAAGCTCCGATGCCGAGTTCACCTGGGAGAACTTTCAGGCCTCGGTCAACAAGGACCTCGCCGATGTGCTGGGCAACTTCGTCAGCCGGGTGACGAAATTCTGCCGCTCGAAGTTCGGCGAAGCGGTGCCGGAGGGGGGCGGCTGGGGGCCGCGCGAAGACGCGCTGATCGACGATTTGACCCGCCGCCTGCGCGCCTATGAGGCGCATATGGAGGCCATCGAGGTGCGCAAGGCGGCGCAGGAGCTGCGCGCTATCTGGGTTGCGGGGAACGAATACCTTCAGGATGCGGCGCCCTGGTCGACCTTCAAGCAGGACCCGGAGGCGGCGGCGGCGCAGATTCGGCTGGCGCTGAATCTGATCCGGTTTTACGCGGTGATTTCGAGCCCGTTCATTCCCGATGCCTGCGACCAGCTGATGCTGGCGATGCAGAGCGACGACACCGCCTGGCCCGAAGACGTCAAAGCCGCGCTCGAGGGGCTTGCGCCCGGCCACGGCTTCAGCGTGCCGGATGTGACCTTTCGCAAGATCGCCGACGACGAGCGCGTGGCGTGGCAGGAGAAATTTGCCGGCACCCGCGACTGACGGCAGCTGTCGCGGGTGCCCGGGAAACGATCGTCAAGATCGGCCGCGCGATCAACGCGGCGCAGGAAAAAGGCCCGCCGGTGCGCACCGGCGGGCCTTTTCCGTCGCATATGCGGGCGCGCTCAGGCGGCCTTGATCTCGACCAGCTCGATGGCGAACGTCAGATCCTTGCCGGCCAGCGGGTGATTGGCGTCCAGTGTCACCTGTTCGTCGGTCACCTCGATCACGGTCACGGGCATTGCCTGGCCGGTGGGCGTCTGCACCTGCAACTGGGTGCCGATGTCGAGCGGGATGTCGGCCGGAATATCGGCGCGCGGCACCGCCTGGCGGGCGTTGGGATCGGCCTGGCCATAGGCTTCGTCGGCGGGCACGTCGACAACCTTCTTGTCGCCCACTTCCATGCCCGGGATGGCCTTGTCGAGACCCGGAATGATCTGGCCGGAGCCGACGGTGAATTCCAGCGGATCGCGCCCTTGCGAGCTGTCGAAGGTGGCACCGTCGGCAAGGGTTCCGGTATAGTGAATGGCAACGGTGTCGCCCGATTTGACCTGGGTCATGAAAGCTCCGAGATATGGGGGAATGAGAAGGGGAGGCCGCCGCTCTGACGGGTGCTCCGGGTTTATGACGCGACACCCTAGCGTTTTGCGCCCGGATTGGCAAACAGACGGCTGGCCCCCGGTTTGAGCGAGCTGCGGCGACCCGGCCCGCAGCTCGTGCGTATCGTCGAAGTTGACGGCGCAGGGGGATACGATTTTCGTGGTCCGTCGAGCATTTCAGCCTGCCGGCCTGAAACCGGCGCCGCAGGGCTGGCAATTGCCGGCCCTATCGGCATGATGGCCGCATTCACGCACGACGGAAGGCGCCACCATGACCATCACAACCTGCATCTTCGACGCCTATGGCACCTTGTTCGACGTGGCCGCCGCCGCGCGGCTTGCCGCCGAAGAGCCCGGACAGGACGATTGGGCCGCGAAATGGCCGGCGCTGGCCGCCGACTGGCGGGCGAAACAGCTACAATACACCTGGCTGCGCGCGATCACCGGCGAGCATTGCGATTTCTGGCAGGTCACCCGCGACGGGCTCGACTGGGCGCTGGAACGGCAGGAGCTTGACGGCAATCCCGAGCTGCGTGAGCGGCTTCTGGCGCTGTACTGGGAGCTTCAGGCCTATCCCGAGGTGCCCGAGATGCTGGCGGCGCTGAAATCCGCCGGGCTGAACACCGCGATCCTGTCGAACGGATCGCCCGACATGCTGAACGGCGCGGTGGGCAGCGCCGGGCTGGAGGCGCTGCTCGACGATGTGCTCTCGGTCGAGAGCGTCGGCATCTTCAAGCCGGCCCGCCAGGTCTATGATCTTGTCGGCCAGCGGTTCGGCTGCACGCCGGAGCAGGTGCTGTTTGTCTCGTCGAACGGCTGGGACGCGGCCGGGGCCTCGGGCTATGGCTTCCGCACCGTCTGGGTCAACCGTGCGGGCGAGCCGGTGGACCGGCTGCCGGCCCGCCCCGGCGAGGTGCTGAGCGATCTGACCCGTATCCCCGATCTCGCAGGGGCCTGAAATGGCGACTTTCACCACCTCCGACGGGCTGTCGCTCTATTACGACGACCGGGGCGAGGGCCTGCCGCTGCTCTGTCTTTCGGGGCTGACCCGCGACAGCCGCGACTTCGAATATGTCATGCCGCATCTGACCGGCTGTCGGGTCATCCGGCTGGATTATCGCGGCCGCGGCAAGTCCGATTTCGCCGAAGACGCGCTGAGCTACACGATTCCGCGCGAGGCGCAGGATGTGCTGGAGCTGCTGGCGCATCTCGGGCTGGCGCGCGTGGCGGTGCTGGGCACCTCGCGCGGCGGTCTGGTGGCAATGGCGCTGGCGATGGGCGCGCCGGATGCGCTCATCGGAGTGGCGCTGAACGACATCGGGCCGGCGATCGCGCCCGCGGGGCTCGAGGTGATCATGGGCTATCTCGGCCGGCAGCCGGTGTGGAAAACCTATGACGAAGCCGCCGCCGCCCGACCCGGGGTGATGGCCGGCTTTGCCAATGTGCCCGAGCGCCGCTGGCGCGCCGAGGTCGAGAAGTTCTATGACCAGACCGACGATGGCCTCAGGATCACCTATGACCCGAAGCTGCGCGACGCGGTGATTGCCGCCGGGGCGCAGCCGGTGCCCGACCTCTGGCCGATGTTCGATGCGCTGGAGGGCAAGCCGCTGGCACTCATCCGTGGCGCCAATTCCGATCTGCTGTCACCCGAGACCCTGGCCGAGATGCAGGCCCGCCGGCCCGATGCGCATGTTGCGGTGGTGCCCGACCGCGGCCATGTGCCGTTTCTCGATGAGCCCGAGGCGCTGACCGCGCTGGGCGCCTGGCTGAAGGACATGGCATGAATATCGACCGGATCAACGCCGCCCACGCCCGCATTTCGGGGGCGATCCGCCGCACGCCGCTGCTCTCGGCGCCGCTGCTGGACGAGATCGCCGGCCGCCGGGTGCTGGTCAAGCCGGAGTGTCTGCAACTCACCGGAAGCTTCAAGTTTCGCGGCGGCATGTCGGCGGTTTCGGCGCTGCCGCAAGAGCTGCGCGCCCGCGGCGTCATTGCCTTCTCTTCGGGCAATCATGCCCAGGGCGTGGCGCTGGCCGCGCGGCGGTTCGGCGTGCCTGCGGTGATCATCATGCCGTCCGACGCGCCGCAGATGAAGATCGCCAACACCCGGGCCTATGGCGCCGAGGTGGTGCTCTACGACCGCGGCCGCGAAGACCGCGACGAACTCGGTGCGCGGCTTTCGTCCGAGCGCGGGCTGACCCTGATCCGCCCCTTCGACGAACCCGAGGTGATTGCCGGGCAGGGCACCTGCGGGCTGGAGATCGCCGAACAGGCGGCCGAACTGGGCATTGCCGAGGCCGAGGTGCTGGTCTGTTGCGGCGGCGGCGGGCTGACTTCGGGCATCGCCCTTGCGCTCGAGGCGAAGGCCCCCGGCCTGCGCGCCCGCCCGGTCGAGCCGGAGGGCTATGACGACACCGCCCGGTCGCTGCGCTCGGGCACGCGCGAGCGCAACCGGTCCGAGGCCGGCGGGCTTTGCGATGCCATCCTGACGCCAAGTCCCGGCCAGCTCACCTTTCCGATCATGAATCGGCTCTGCGGCCCCGGCCTGGTGGTGAGCGAGGAGGACGCCCTGCGGGCCATGGCGCTGACCTTTGCCCATCTCAAGCTGGTGGCCGAACCCGGCGGCGCGGTGGCGCTGGCGGCGGCGCTCTTTCATGGCACGGAGCTCGCGGGCGACACGGTGATCTGCACCATCTCGGGCGGCAATGTCGATCCGCAGGTCTTTGCGCGGGCGCTGGAGCGGGGGCCGGGCTGAAGCCGGGCCTACGGCCGCAAACGGGGCTTGCGCGCCGCGGCGGCGGGTGCTTCCCTCGGCCTGGAGCCATGGGAGCGCGCGATGAGAGACTTCACGATTGCCTCGTTCAACGTCAAGAACCTGATCGGGCCGGACCGGGAATACTATCGCTTTCAAAGTTACACCCCCGAGGAATTCGCCTGGAAGAAGGACTGGCTGGCCGATCAGCTGCTGACCATGGATGCCGATATCGTGGGCTTCCAGGAGATCTTCGAGGAAGAGGCGCTGACCGAGGTGATCGAAGAGGCCGATGCCCGCGGCGCGGCGCTGAACGCCGCCGCCATCCCCGATGCCTCGCGGCGCTACCACAAGAAGGCGATCTTTCGGAAGCTGGCCTATCGCGCCTATGAGGATGCGTCGCTGGCCTTCGCGCCCAATGCCGCCGACGCGGGCATTGCCGGCCAGCGCCGGCCCGGCGTGGCGATCCTGTCGCGCACGGGTTTTGCCGAAGAGCCGGAGGTGATCCAGGATCTCGACACCCCGCTCACCATCCCCTTTCACCCGCTGCGCGGGCTCGAGGGCGGTGAAAGCGGCGCCTTCACCCTGCACCGCTTGTCCCGCCCGATCCTCAAGGCGCGCATTCCGGTCGGCGATCAGGTGATCACCGTCTTCAACTGTCACCTCAAGTCGAAGCTGGGCGAATATGTCACCCCCGAGGGCGCCGGTTTCGCGCCGGAACAGGACCTCACCCGGTATGACCCGCTGGGCCGGGTGATGGGCAGTCTGCGCGCTGCCACCCGCCGCATGGCCGAGGCCTGGGTGCTGCGCCGCGAAATCCTCATCGAGCTTGACGCCGGGCACCCGGTAATGGCGCTGGGCGATTTCAACGACGGCGAACATGCGGTCAGCTCCGAGATCGTCACCGGCGAGGTGCCGTTCCGCAATTATGCCTGGATGTTGCGCCACGATGCCCGCCACCATTCCGACCGTTACAGCGCCGAGGAAGCCCGACGGATCACCGAGGATGTCGAACGTGTCCGCCTGCATTCGGCGGAAAAGCTGTTTGTCCGCAAGAGTCTGCGCGACATGGTCTATACCGCGGCCTTTGGCGGCAATTTCGAGTCGATCGATCAGATTTTCCTGTCGCGGCATTTTCACCCCGATCACCCGGGGCGCATCGGAGAGATGGACTATTTCAGCGTGCTCAACGATCATCTGACCGACGGCAGCCACCCCGAAGCCCCCTACAACAAGCTCGCGTCCGACCATGGCCAGATCATCGCCCATATGCGGCTGAACGACGGCTGAGAAGGCGCGGCCATCCCGCCGCCCGCGAAGGAGACCCAAATGCGCCATTTCATCGAGGCCAATGGCATCGGCCTGCACATTGCCGACACGGGGCCGAAAGACGCCCCGGCCGTCGTCTTCGGCAATTCTCTGGGCTGCGACATGCGGATCTGGGACGGGGTGCTGCCGCATCTGCCCCGGGGGCTGCGGCTGATCCGCTATGACAGCCGCGGTCACGGGCTTTCCGACTGTCCCGCGGGCCCCTACGCCATGGGCACCTTGGTGCGCGATGCCGAGGCGCTGCTCGATGCACTCGAGGTAAGTGATGCGGTCTTTGTCGGGCTGTCGTTGGGTGGCATGGTGGCGCAGGGCCCGGCGGTCAAGCGGCTCGATCTGCTGCGCGGCATCGTGCTGTCGCATACCGCCGCCAAGATCGGCACGCCGGAGCAATGGCAAGAGCGGATCGATACGGTCAGGGCGAGCGGGCCGGAGGCGCTGACCGAGGCGCTGATGCCGCGCTGGTTCACCCGCGCTTTCCGCGATGGCCCGGAGGCGCGGATGATCCGCAACATGGTGGCGCGCCAGCCGGCCGAAGGCTATGCCGGCGCCTGCGCCGCCATTTCCGGCACCGATTTCTACACCCCGACCTCCGGCCTGCGTCTGCCCTGCCTCGGGATCGCCGGCAGCGACGATGGCTCGACCCCGCCGGACCTGGTGCGCGAGACGGTGGACCTGATCCCCGGCGCCCGCTTCGAGCTGATGCGCCGTGCCGCGCATCTGGCACCGGTGGAACAGCCCGAGGCCTATGCGGCGCTGCTCTCGGGCTTCCTCAAAGACATCGGCCATGTCTGACATCCTGCTGATCCATGGCTCCTGTCATGGTGCCTGGTGCTACGAGGGGCTGATCACCGAGCTGACGGGTCTGGGCCACAACGCGCGTGCCATCGACCTGCCGGGTACGGGCCAGGACACCACGCCGTACCCCGCGGTCACGCTCGACAGCTATGCCGAGGCGATCTGCGACGCGCTTGGCCCCCGCACCCTGCTGCTGGGCCATTCCGCTGCCGGTTTCGCGATCACCGCCGCCGCCGAACGGCGGCCCGAGCGGATTGCGCGGCTGGTCTATCTCTGTGCCTATGTGCCGGCGCCGGGCCGCACCATGCTCGATCTGCGTCGGGCCCAGGCGCGCCAGCCGCTCAGCGGCGCGCTGGTCAAGCGGGACGACGGGCTGAGTTACACGCTTCGCCCAGAGGTGGCCGCGCGGGTGTTCTATCAGGATTGCAGCGAGGAACAGCGGCGTTTCGCCCTTGCGCGCCTCGGGCCGCAGCCCATCGCGCCACAGTCCGCCGTGGTGCGCGTGAGCGACGCCTCGCAATCGTTGCCACGCAGCTACATCCTCTGCCGCGACGATCAGACCATCCCGCCGGAGTTCCAGGCGCAGATGACCGCCGACTGGCCGCGCGAGGATGTGCATGTTTTCGACGCCGGCCATTCGCCATTTCTTGCAGCCCCCGCAGCGCTGGCCGCACTGATCGACCGGCTGGCCGAAACATGACCTGACGTCACGGCCCGGCACAGGCGTTTTTCCGGCTTTTCACATCCCGCCCGGTTTGATTGGGTGAAGCCTTCAACGAGGAGGTGGGACATGCCGCAAATCAAAGCCGCCGTGCTCAGGGCCTTTGGCGCGCCCCTGGCGATCGAAGAGGTGACGCTGCGCGACCCCGAGGCCGGCGAGATCGAGGTCACGCTCGACGCCGTGGCGATCTGTCATTCCGACATTTCCTTTGCCGAAGGTGGCTGGGGCGGGGCGCTGCCGGCGGTCTATGGCCACGAGGCAGCCGGGCGGGTGAGTCGCCTCGGGGCCGGAGTGACCGGGTTGGCCGAAGGCGATTTCGTCGTCGTCACCCTGATCAAGCCCTGCGGCACCTGTCCCAGCTGTGGTTCCGGCAAGCCCACGATCTGCGAAACCCCGACGATCGAGCCGCCCAAGCTGACCGACGCCGAAGGCACCAGCATTGGTGCGGCGATGAACTGCGGTGCCTTTGCGGAACGTGTGGTTGTCAGCGCCAGTCAGGTGGTGGCGCTGCCCGATGACCTGCCGGCCGACAGCGCGGCGCTGCTGGCCTGCGGCGTCATCACCGGCGTCGGCGCGGTGGTCAATGCCGGCCGGCTGCACGCCGGCGAGGATGTGGTGGTGATCGGTGCCGGCGGTGTCGGGCTCAATGCCATCCAGGGCGCGCGCATCGCCGGCGCGCGCCGCATCGTCGCCGTCGACATGAGCGAGCAAAAGCTCGCAATGGCGCGCGACTTCGGCGCCACCCATGGCGTTCTGGCGACCGGCGAAGCACCATGGAAAGACGCGATGGCGGCGCTGGGCGGGCGCGGGGCGGATGTGGTGGCGGTGACCGTCGGCGCGACCCGGGCCTATGACGAGGCGCAGCGCTATCTCGGCTGGGGCGGGCGGATGATCATGGTCGGCATGCCGCACACCGGAGCGATGGCGCAATATGAACCGGCGGTGAATGCCTATATGGGCTCGTCCATGGTGGGCTCGAAGATGGGTGACGTGGTGATCGGCCGCGATATTCCCTGGATGGCCGATCTCTACCGGCAGGGGCGGCTCAAACTTGACGAGCTGGTGTCGGGTCGCTGGCGGCTCGATCAGATCAACGAGGCGATCGCCGACACCAAATCCGGCGCCGCGCGGCGCAATGTCATCCTTTTCGACCGCGAGAGCTGAGGACTAATCGAGATCGAAGGCGCCATCCCAGCCGAAGCCCGCTATGACCTGTTCCGCGCCGCCGAGCGCGCGGTAGAGCGCCAGCGCGGGGACATTGTCGGGCTCGGTTCCGAGCCAGATGCCGTTGCAACCCATCGCGCGGACATGGGCGAAGAGCGCCTCGGTCACCGCCCGGGCCAGTCCCCGGCGCCGGTGGCTCTCGCGGGTGCCGACCTCGTTGACGAAGACCCCCGGCGGCTTGTCGGGATGCAGGAGCACGGTGCCGGATGCAAAGGACACCAGATCGCCGCCCGCGATTGCCGCGGCCATCACATGCAGCGGGCTGCCAAGGAAGGCGCGCGCCTGATCGGGCCGGACCGGGTGATCGAAAAGCCCCGGGGTGACATTCTGCAACAGCGCGATATCTTGCGCGCCAAGGACACGAACCTCCATCGCCAATCCCCCAACTGAGAACATGCCATGAAACTCGCCGATCTCGACGTGATTGTCACTGCGCCCCCTGCGCCGGGCTGGGGCGGCCGCTACTGGATTCTGGTCAAGCTGACCACGGCCTGCGGCATCACCGGCTGGGGCGAATGTTACGCCGCCTCGGTCGGGCCCCGGGCGATGGAAGCGGTGATCCGCGACGTCTTCGAGCGCCACATGGCCGGCGACAGCCCCGAGAATGTCGAGCGGATGTTCCGGCGCGCCTATTCCTCGGGCTTCACCCAGCGCCCGGACCTGACCGTCATGGGGGCTTTCTCGGGCCTGGAAATCGCCTGCTGGGACATTCTCGGCAAATCGCGCGACCGGCCGGTCTGGGCGCTGATGGGCGGCATGATGAACGAGCGGTTGCGCGCCTATTCCTACCTCTACCCGCTCGAGCGCCACGCGCTGCCGGAGTTCTGGGTCTCGCCCGAGATGGCGGCGGAAAGCGCGCTCGACTTGGTGGCGCGGGGTTATACGGCGGTCAAGTTCGACCCGGCCGGCCCCTATACCATGCGCGGCGGCCATCAGCCGGCGCTCTCCGACATTTCGATGTCGATGAGCTTTTGCGAGGCGATCCGCGAGGCGGTGGGCGACCGCGCCGACCTGCTGTTCGGCACCCACGGCCAGTTCAACACCGGCGGCGCAATCCGACTGGGGCAGGCGATCGAGGAATACCAGCCGCTGTGGTACGAAGAGCCGATCCCGCCGGACAACCTGCTCGAGTTCCGCAAGGTGGCCGAGGCGGTGCGCATTCCGTTGGCCACCGGTGAACGGCTGACCACCCGGGCCGAGTTCGGCACCCTGTTGCAATCCGGCGGGGCGAGCATCCTGCAACCGGCGCTGGGTCGCGCCGGCGGGCTCTGGGAGACCCGGAAGATCGCCGCCCTGGCCGAGCATTTCAATGCCCAGGTGGCGCCGCATCTCTATGCCGGGCCGGTGGAATGGGCCGCCAACATCCATCTGGCCGCGACGATTCCCAACCTGCTGATGATCGAGACCATCGAGACGCCGTTCCATGACGCGCTGATCTCCGGCGCGCTGACGGTCGAAGAGGGCTTCGTCACCCCGCCCACCGCGCCCGGCCTCGGCATCGAGGTCGACGAGGCGCTGGCGCGGGCGCATCCCTACGAGGGCGACGGGCTGCATCTCGAGATGCGGGAAGCGCCCTGCGATTATGTTTCGGGCAATGTCTTTGCCGGCGGCGCACCGGTTCGGGAAAGCTGATTGCCGCTGGGTAAGGCGCCATGGTAGGCGTGAACCGATTTCACCTTTCAGATACGAGTTGTGCCTCGTGAGCGACACATCCCCCGACCCGAGCCCCCGCGACATGGCCGAAAGCGCCAAGGCCGCCGCGGGCTATCTCAAGACCCTGGCGCATGAAGGGCGGCTGATGATTCTGTGCCATTTGGGGCAGGGCGAGATGTCGGTCGGCGCGTTGGAAGAGACGTTGGGCATACGGCAGGCGGCTGTCAGCCAGATGCTGGCCCGTCTGCGCGACGAGGGGCTGGTGGTCACCCGGCGCGAGGGCAAGACGATCTATTATTCCCTGGCCGATGAACGGACCCAGCGGATGATCGGCCTGCTGTACGAGTATTATTGCAGCTAGGTTTCGGTCCAGAGTCCGAAGACGGGGCTGAAATCGCCCTCGGCCAGCGCCCGGAGCGGCAGGCAGATCTCGAGCGCATCGGCGCCCCAATCCCATCCCGCATGCGGCAGGGACGGCAGGCGCAGCAGCACCGCGACCGGACCGTCGCCGGTGCTGCGGACATCGCCCATGCTCACCGGTTCGGCCGCGTCGCGGGATTGCACCTGCGCCGTCCAGAAGGCGCGGGCGGCGGGGGCCATCGTTTCGGGTGCGGAATGCACCAGGGCGCAGGCGCGCGTGGCCAGCTCGGCCTGCCAGTCCTCGGCCCAGGGGCTGCTTGGCGCGCCTTCGGGGCCCCGCGCCGAGCGGCTGGCGGGGACATTGCGCTGATAGATGCGCAGCGGCGCAGGCGCGCCGTCCGTGGCCGGAACATCGGGCGCGGCTTCGGCGAGAAAGAACGGCAGCTCGACATGGGCCAGGGCGGCCGCGATCAGGGCCGGTGCCTCGGGCGGCAGGGCGCTGTGCAACCGGTCCAGCGTCTCGAACAGCCGGTCGAGCACGGCCTGGGCGGCGGCAATGTCCTTGCGGCCTGTGACAAGGATGCCGGGATTGGCGATGACGCGCGGTGTCGGGCGCGGCGCGGGCCGGCTGCGCAGCATGCGGCCCCAGATGCCGTTTGATCCGGCCGGGTCCGGCGTGGCGGGCCGGGCTTCGGCCTCCAGCCTGTCGAGCACCGCCGCCGACGCGGCCAGCTCATTGCAGAGCCGTCCCAGCAGATCGAGCGCCGTCGACAGATCGACCGGCTGAGAGCGGGGGTGGCCGAGATCATAGCCGAGATCGGTCGGAGCCACCGGGGCGGCCTGTCGCGGCGTCGGCGTCAGCCGCCAGAGCGGCACGCGCGAGCGCACCGGCCCGCGGGCCGCGGCGCTGTAGAACACCACCGGTTCGCCCAGGGCGTCGAGGGACAGACGCAGCCAGCCGCGGCGGGGGCCATAGCCGCGCCAGAGCGTCTCGGGCAGGGCGCCGAGATCGATCTCGGCGGCCAGGCGCGGTGGGCTGTCGGAGGAGGGGGCGGCCTCGGCCCGGACCCAGCCGACGCTGTCGGCGGGCACTCCGGAACCCGGGTGCAACCAGATGATGGCTTCCTCGAATGCGCGCGCCTGCTGTTCCATTGCCCTCTCCCTTTGGGAGACCGGTTAACCATCCGATTGCGGAGGAATTGCGGCATTGCCGTGGCAATCAGCCGGTGGCCCCGGCCAGTTCCGGTCCGGCCGCGCCCTGCCGCACCTGCCAGTCACGGACGGGCGCGGTGCGCGCCCGGAGCCGGGTCAGCCGCCAGCCCGCCGCCTCCGGCCGATGCGCCGGATCGAGCCGCCAGCGGCTCTCCACCCCCGGGGCGCCGCCCGCCTGGCCCGGCGTCAGCAAGAGCCCCAGCGGCCGGCCGCCCGAGGCCGCGGCCCCGGTTTCGGCCGCCAGATGCAGGCGCCGCACCTGGGTCAGCCCGGGCAGGCCCGGCAGATCGCCCACCACCAGCGGTGCCGCGCCCGACCGCAGCACCTCTTCCAGCGTCCAGAGCACATCCTCGGGGCGCGT
Source organism: Marinovum sp. PR37 (assembly GCF_028807375.1). Taxonomy (NCBI): domain Bacteria; kingdom Pseudomonadati; phylum Pseudomonadota; class Alphaproteobacteria; order Rhodobacterales; family Roseobacteraceae; genus Marinovum; species Marinovum sp. PR37. The sequence continues at coordinate 187,269 of NZ_JARAML010000005.1, forward strand.
GGGATGGACAAAGACAAAGCGTTCGGACGCACAGAGCCCGGCCAGCCCCGGCGCAAAGAGCGCATCCTTTTCCCAGGCCGGCGCGACCCAGATCACCGGGCCGGGCGCGGCCGCCTGCACCGCGCCCGCCACCCAGGCCGCCAGGGTGCGCCGCGCCCGGCCGCAGAGCTCATGCACCCGCATCTGGGCAAAGGACAGCTCGCCCATCACCGACAGGGGCGGGCGCGCCTGATGCGGCGCACGGGTCAGAAGGGCATGGGGACGACTCATGCCTCCATTGTAAATGTTCGCTCTATGTTCTCAAGGGCGGCGGGGCGCCCGGCGCCAGATTTGTCGTTTTGCAAGGAAAGGCGCGAACCCGGCCGCCGCCGCGATCCGGGGTTTAACTTTCCGGCGCGGGCGTTAGGTTCCGGCGCAACTGAACGGGGAAAATGATCGATGAAGATGACCACGCTGGGCCGCACCGGGCTCTCGGTTTCGCAGCTGTGCCTTGGCACGATGACCTTTGGCACCCAGACCGCGCCCGAGGTGGCCCATGCCCAGATCGACCGGGCGCTGGCGCGCGGGGTCAATTTCATCGACACCGCCGAGATGTATCCGGTCAATCCCAAGTCGCCCGAAACCGTGGGCCGCACCGAGGCTATTCTCGGCGACTGGATCGCCGCCAGCGGCCGGCGGCAGGAGGTGGTGCTGGCCACCAAGCACCTGGGCAACGGCTCCGACCAGTCGCCCGACGGCGGGCCGATCACCGCAAAGACCATCCCGCGGTCGATCGAAGGCTCGCTCAAGCGGCTGAAGACCGATGTGATCGATCTCTATCAGTTCCACTGGCCCAACCGCGGCTCCTACATGTTCCGCAAGAACTGGCACTTCGATCCCACCGGTCAGGACCGCACGGCGGTGATCGCCGACATCGAGGAGTGCCTCGGTGCCTTGCAGCGCGAGGTCGAGCGCGGCACGATCCGCGCCTTCGGTCTCTCGAACGAGAGCGCCTGGGGCACGGTGCAATGGATCGAAGCGGCAAAACGGCTCGGCGGGCCGCGCGTCGCCACGTTGCAGAACGAGTATTCGCTGATGTGCCGGCTGGCCGATACCGATGTGGCCGAAATGTGTTGGAACGAGGATGTCGGGTTCTTGCCGTTCTCGCCTTTGGCCTGCGGTTATCTGACCGGCAAATACAGCGGGGGCGCGGTGCCTGAGGCCTCGCGCATGACGCTCAACCCCGACATGGGCGGACGGCAGGGCGACCGGGCGCTGGCGGTGGCGGATGCCTATGTGGCGCTGGCGCGCAAACACGGCATCGACCCGGTGCACATGGCGCTGGCCTGGACGGTGCAGCGGCCCTTCGTGGCCGCCGCGATCTTTGGCGCGACGACGCTGGCACAGCTCGACCATGCGCTCGACGCCGCCGATGTCACCCTGTCTGACGATCTGCTGGCCGAAATCGACGCGCTGCACCGCGCCAACCCGATGCCCTACTGAGGGGGCGGACCTTTCTGGACAAACCGGCTTGTGCGGCCCGGGTTTCCGCCGCACATTCGCCGCATGTTAAGATTTTGTTTACCTTTTGCGCTCCTGGCGGCGGCGCTTTTGCCGTCGCCGCCCTCGGAGGCCGCCCAGGCCGAGATCACCGGCATCGCGCGGGTGATCGATGGCGACACGCTCGACCTCGGCGACACCCGCATCAGGCTGTTCGGCATCGACGCGGTCGAACGCGACCAGACCTGCCGCCATCCCACCCGCGGCGACTGGCCCTGCGGTGCCGAGGTGGCCCAGGAGGTGGCCTTCTGGCTCAACGGCGAACGCCTCACCTGCACGCCCGAAGACCGCGACCGCTACGGCCGCGTGGTGGCCACCTGTTACCTGCGCGACGCGGATGTCGGGGCGGTGCTGGTCGAGGCCGGGCTGGCCTTTGCCTACAGCAAGTATTCCCCCCGGTACGAGGCGCTCCAGGCCCGCGCCCTGGCGGCCGGACGCGGGCTCTGGACCTCGGTGGTTGTGCGGCCCGAGCGCCATCGCCGAGGCGAGGATCCGGTGGTGCCGGCCCAGGCCGGCTGCCGGATCAAGGGCAATATCTCGTCGAAGGGCGTGCGCATCTATCACCTGCCGGGACAGGCGTGGTACGCCAAGACCAGGATCTCCCCCGGGAAGGGCGAGCGCTGGTTCTGCTCCGAGGCCGAGGCCCGCCGCGCCGGCTGGCGCAAGGCACGCCGCTAGGCCACCTCAAACCCGACGGGGCTCTCCTCGCCACGCCCCCTGCTTCCTCTTGCTCAAAATACCCTCGGGGGGCGGCCGCAGGCCGGGGGGCAGAGCCCCCAAGCCCCGCCCCGCCGCCCGGCGCCTCAGCCCCGGGCATCGCGGATCAGCCGCAGGATATCCTGGGCCGCCGTGGGAATATTCGTCCCCGGCCCGAAGATCGCCTTGACCCCGGCGGATTTGAGGAATTCGTAATCCTGCTGCGGGATCACCCCGCCGCAGATCACGATGATATCGCCGGCATCATTGGCCTTGAGCGCCTCGATCAGCTGCGGCGCCAGAGTCTTGTGGCCAGCCGCCTGGGACGAGATGCCCACCACATGCACATCATTGTCGACCGCGTCCTGTGCCGCTTCTTCCGGGGTCTGGAACAGCGGCCCGACATCGACGTCGAAGCCGATGTCGGCAAAGGCGGTGGCGATCACCTTGGCGCCCCGGTCATGCCCGTCCTGGCCCATCTTGACCACAAGCATGCGCGGCCGCCGGCCTTCTTCCGCGGCGAAATCCTCGACCGATTTCTGGATCGCGGCAAAGCCTTCGTCGCCCTCGTAAGCCGCGCCATAGACGCCGGCGAGGGTTTTCACCTCGGCGCGGTGCCGTCCGAATACCTTTTCCATCGCCATGCTGATTTCTCCCACGCTGGCCCGGGCCCGGGCGGCTTCGACCGCCGCTTCCAGAAGGTTGCCGCCCTCGCCGGCGCGGCGGCTGAGTTCCGCCAGCGCGGCATCGCAGGCGGCCTGATCGCGCGTGCCGCGGATGCGTTCGAGCCGGGCGATCTGGCTGTCGCGCACCTTGACATTGTCGACATCCAGAATGTCGATCGGGTCTTCGCGGTCCTTGCGGTATTTGTTGACGCCGACGATCACCTCGTCGCCCCGGTCGATCATCGCCTGCCGCGTGGCGGCGGTTTCTTCGATGCGCAGCTTGGGCATGCCCGAGGCCACGGCCTTGGTCATGCCACCCATCTCCTCAACCTCCTCGATCAGCGCCCAGGCCTTGTCGGCCAGCTCCGCCGTCAGGCTCTCGACATAGTAGGAGCCGGCCAGCGGATCGACGACATTGGTCACGCCGGTCTCTTCCTGAAGGATCAGCTGGGTATTGCGCGCGATCCGGGCCGAGAAATCCGTGGGCAGGGCAATCGCCTCGTCCAGCGCATTGGTGTGCAGCGACTGGGTGCCGCCCAAGACCGCCGACATCGCCTCATAGGCGGTGCGGATGACGTTGTTGTAGGGGTCTTGCTCTTGCAGGCTGACGCCCGAGGTCTGGCAGTGGGTGCGCAGCATCTTGGAGCGGTCGTTCTTGGCCCCGAATTCACTCATGATCCGGTGCCAGAGCAGGCGGGCGGCGCGCAGTTTCGCGGCCTCCATGAAGAAGTTCATGCCGATGGCAAAGAAGAACGACAGCCGCCCGGCAAACTTGTCGACGTCCATCCCGGCCTCGATGGCGGCGCGCACGTATTCGCGGCCGTCGGCCAGCGTATAGGCCAGCTCCTGCACCAGGTTCGCGCCGGCCTCCTGCATGTGATAGCCGGAGATCGAGATCGAGTTGAACCTGGGCATCTCGGTCGAGGTGAACTCGATGATGTCCGAGATGATCCGCATCGAGGGTTCGGGCGGATAGATATAGGTGTTGCGGACCATGAACTCCTTGAGGATGTCGTTCTGGATGGTGCCCGACAGCAGCGCCTTGTCATGACCCTGTTCCTCGCCCGCGACGATGAAGCTGGCCAGGATCGGGATCACCGCGCCGTTCATCGTCATCGACACCGAGACCTGATCCAGCGGGATGCCGTCGAAGAGGATCTTCATGTCCTCGACCGAATCGATGGCCACGCCCGCCTTGCCGACATCGCCCACCACGCGCGGGTGATCGCTGTCATAGCCGCGGTGGGTGGCCAGATCGAAGGCGACCGAGACGCCCTGTTGCCCGGCGGCCAGGTTGCGGCGATAGAAGGCGTTCGATTCCTCGGCGGTGGAAAAACCCGCGTATTGCCGGATCGTCCAGGGCCGGCCGGCGTACATCGTCGCCTTGGGGCCGCGGGTGAAAGGCGCAAAACCCGGCAGCGACCCCATGTGCGGCAGATCGGCGGTATCCGCTTCGGTATAAAGCGGGCTGACGTCGATCCCTTCCAGCGTTTTCCAGGTCAGGTCGTCGAGCGGGCGGCCGCGCAATTCCTTTTCCGCCAGGGCCTTCCAGTCGTCCTTCGTCTGGCTCATCACGTTGTCCTTTCCTCTGCGGCAGGGCGGCGGGCGCGCCTGCGAAATCCGTTGCATTGGCGCGGGCTCACGCCATTCTCAGTCGTAATCGGGTGGCAATTGCCTATATGCTGGGTACGAGGAGGACCCATGGCCCAGATGTACCGCGTTCTGACGATGATCTTTGCCGCCGCCGCCAGCACGGGCGCGGCACAGGAAGTGGCCGTCGCCCAGGGCGAGCCGGTGGCCGAAGAGGCGCCCGGGGCGGCCGAAGAGCCACCAGAGGTCGCCGTCGAGGCGCCGGAAACGGCGGTCGAGCAGGAAGTCGCGGCGGAGCCGGTGATCCAGCCGGCCGGGGTGCATGAGCTCGAGGAATACCTCTGGCTCAAGCGGCCGGTGGTGGTCTTTGCCGACAGCCCCAACGATCCGAGGTTTCGCCAGCAGATGGACCTGATCGAGGACCGGCTGGACGACCTGGCCGACCGCGATGTGGTGGTGCTGACCGATACCGATGCCTCCGTGCTCACCCCGATGCGCGAAAAGCTGCGGCCGCGCGGCTTCATGCTGGTGCTGATCGGCAAGGACGGCTCGGTGTACCTGCGCAAGCCCTTTCCCTGGTCGGTGCGCGAAATCGGCCGCTCGATCGACAAGATGCCGCTGCGCCAACAGGAGATCCGCGACCGGCGCACCGGGAACTGAGCGCTGTCTTCATTGATTTTCCGGCGATATATGCCTATATATGCGGTGTATCCCGCGCGTGTCGCGGGCCAACCAGATGAGGTGCGCGGATGCTGAAAGCGCGGTATCAGCCGAAACAGCCCGAAAAGACGCCCGGCGGCCCCGGTGGCGGCGGCGATTTCTGATCGCGCGGTCATAGCGTCACATCCTCGTTCTTGCCCGACCGCGGAATCGCTTCCGGATTCGGCACGCCGATCTTCAGATTGATGTCCTCCAGCGCCCGCAGCCCCCAATAGAGGGTCGCGCGTCTTTGCTGTGTCAGCTCCTTGTGCAGGGTGATGCGCCGCCGGGCTTCTAGCCGGGGGAATTCGGCGCGGTGGGTGTCGGCGACCATGGTGCCCAGTTCCGAAAAGGCCGCATAGAACCGCAGGACCGGTTCCAGCGTCGCGGCATTGATCACATGCAACTGGCCCGACACGGCGTCATAGACCGTGGCCGGGCTTTCCGAGGCGGAAAACGGAAAATAGGCCCCCGTCGGATCATCGCCGCCCATGGCGATATTGCGCTCCACCTCTTCCGCCTGCCGGGTGATCGGGTGCTTGTCGAGCTTTTCGACGATGGTAAAGACCTCGCTGCGCAGCGCCATCAACAGGTCAAGCTCCTGCTCGCTGCGGTCGCGCTGGCGGCGTTCCTCCTGAAAGATGAAGGTGGCCAGCCAGCCGGTGACGATGATCAACCCGGCCAGCGCCGCCTGCCGCAACCGCACGTCCAGCCCGTCGCCGGAGAACACCAGAACGATCGGCACCAGTGCCGCCAGCAGGATCGGCAGGAGCACCATCCCGCCGCGTCGCAACATGCGCAACAGGTCGACCTCGCCGCGCCACCGGTAGACCGCCAGCAACGCAACCAGCAAGAGCAGAACGGCCGCCAGCAGCGCCATGGGGTCGGGCAGCGCGATGCCGGTGGTGGTGGCGCTCAGCGCCAGCCAGACCGCCAGAAAGATCGCTATCCACCCCAAAGCAGACATGGCCGGGTTACTCGAATTCCATGATCACGTCGTCCACCGCCAGGCTGTCGCCGGCGCCGGCATTGATCTTGGACACCACGCCGCTGCGTTCGGCGCGCAGGATGTTCTCCATCTTCATCGCCTCGACGGTGCAGAGTGCCTGACCCTCCTGGACGTCCTGCCCGACCTCGACATCGACCTTCACGATCAGCCCGGGCATCGGGCAGAGCAGCATCTTCGAGGTGTCCGGCGGCAGTTTCTCGGGCATCAGCGCGGCCAGCTCGGCCTGACGGCGCGAGCGCACATGCACCTTCATGTCGGCGCCACGCGAGCGGATGCGGAAGCCATGTGTGATCTTGTCGACCTTGAGCACCAGCGGCTTGCCGTCCACGGTCATTTCGGCCAGCGTCCTGCCCGGGGTCCAGTCACCTTCGACCCGCAGCGAACCGCCGTCTTCAAAGCTGACATCGGCACCGCCGGAGTAGGGGGCGATGGTCACGTTGTAGGTCTGGCCCTGAAGCGTGACCGTGGCCTGATTGTCGACCCGGCGCTCGTGGTTGTCGAGCCGGCCGGACACGCGGGTGCGGCGGATTTCGGCAACCCGGTTCATCGCCGCGGTGCAAGCCGCGATCTGGCGCAGGGCGGCGTCCTCCAGCGTCACACCGGCGAAGCCGTCGGGATATTCCTCGGCAATGAAGGCGGTGGTCATCTCGCCCGAGACGAACTTGGGGTGATCCATCACCGCGCTGAGGAAGGGGATGTTGTGGCCGATGCCCTCGACCTCGAAGCTGTCGAGCGCCACCCGCATCGCCTCGATCGCCTCGGCCCGGGTCGGCGCCCAGGTGCAGAGCTTGGCGATCATCGGGTCGTAATACATGGAGATCTCGCCGCCCTCGAAAACGCCGGTGTCGTTGCGCACCGCATTGGGCCCCGAAGGCGCCTCGCCCTGCCATGTGTCATTGGCCAACAGCGGGCCGGCGGCCACCTCGGCCGGCGGGCGGTAGCGGGTCAGGCGGCCGATCGAGGGCAGGAAATTGCGGTAGGGGTCTTCGGCATAAAGCCGGCTTTCCACCGCCCAGCCGGTCAGCTTCACGTCCTCCTGGGTGATCGACAGCTTCTCGCCGGCGGCGACGCGGATCATCTGTTCCACAAGATCGACGCCGGTGATCAGCTCGGTCACCGGGTGTTCGACCTGAAGCCGAGTGTTCATCTCGAGAAAGTAGAAGTTCTTGTTGCCGTCGACGATGAATTCCACGGTGCCGGCGCTGGCGTAGCCCACCGCCTTGGCCAGGGCGACGGCCTGTTCGCCCATCGCCTTGCGCGTGGCCTCGTCGAGAAAGGGCGAGGGCGCCTCTTCGATGACCTTCTGGTTGCGGCGCTGGATCGAGCATTCCCGCTCGCCCAGATAGACCGCGTTGCCATGGCCGTCGGCCAGCACCTGGATTTCGATGTGACGCGGCTGGGTGACGAATTTCTCGATGAAGATGCGGTCATCGCCAAAGCTCGAGGCGGCTTCGTTCTTGGATGACTGGAAGCCCTCGCGGGCCTCGTCGTCATTCCAGGCGATGCGCATGCCCTTGCCGCCACCGCCGGCGGAGGCCTTGATCATCACCGGATAGCCGATCTCGTTCGAGATCTTCACCGCCTCCTCGGCGTCCTCGATCAGCCCCATATAGCCCGGCACGGTCGAGACATCGGCCTCCTGGGCGATCTTCTTCGAGGTGATCTTGTCGCCCATCGCTTCGATCGCGCCCTTGGGCGGGCCGACAAAGGCCACCCCGGCGGCGTCGAGCGCCTCGGCGAATTTCGGGTTCTCGGACAGGAAGCCATAGCCCGGGTGCACCGCCTGGGCGCCGGTCGCCTTGATCGCGGCCATGATCTTGTCGATCACGATATAGGACTGGTTGGCCTGCGGCGGGCCGATGTGCACGGCCTCGTCGGCCATTTTCACATGCAGCGCGTGCTTGTCGGCATCGGAATAGACGGCCACGGTCTGGATGCCCATCTTGCGGGCCGATTTGATGACACGGCAGGCAATCTCGCCACGGTTGGCGATCAGGATCTTGTTGAACATGGGTGGTCCTTCTTGGTCTGGCTGAACACGGCAAAACGGCCTCGCGGCGCATCAGACGCCGGAGGCCGTGCAAAGGTGGTGAGAGGAGACGGAATTAACGGTGCAGCGACCCGGTCATCGCATGGCTGCACGCCGATGGCATGGCCACTGCGGACACCAATACCACAATCAACTGACTCTGTCTGACCGCTCTCATGTCTTGCCTCTTTTGCCAGAAGCTTCTGACACGGGAGAGTAACGAGATTACTGCGCCACGTAACCCTTTGCGTGTGCAAAGCGCGCCGAAGTGATGCTGATTGGCGACAGGCAGGGCGGGGCCCTGTGCCTGGGGTCGCGGCAAATCGGGCCGGGGCAAAAGACGCGGGCGGTTGCGAAGGGGACACGCAAGACCGCCCGCAGGTCAAAGGGTAACGGTGATCTGCCGGGAACGATTGGACACCCGACCACACAGTTATCCCGGCGACACTGCGGCGGGCCCGCGCCGGTGCCAAGGGCCGGGGCGCCGGTCGGCGGTGATCGGCAAGGCTCCGCGCGTTTGCGGCCGGGGTGCGCGTAAAGACGCTCATCACCAGGTGCCGCCGTCTTCGAAGGCGTCGGGAAAGGCGCGTCGGGCGGCCTCTTCGTCGATGATCAGGCGGGCCTCGTAGTCCTCGGGGTCGAACGGATCGTCATAGGGCAGCACCTCGCGGCCGAAGAGCCAGCTCAGCCGGCCGGCGTCGAGGTTGCCGCGTTCGAAAGGTTCGGCGCCGAATTGCTGCCAGAGCGCGGCAAGAAACCACAGATCGGCGCGCCGGTCGGGGGCGCGGCGGTCGCGGTAGCGTTCGCGCCGGATGATCGGCGTTGCGCCCTTGGGATTGGGGCGGCGGACGGTAAACTGAAAATCGGTGCCGGGAAGGCGGCCGGGGAAACCGCGATGCTTGATCATGCCGCGCCCTCCCGGAAAGAGGCGGGCAGAAGCGGAACAGGCCCGGGGGCCTGTTCCGATCGTGTCTTACTTGTATTTGCCGGTATAAACGGGCTCGACCGAAATCGGCTCCGGATCGACAACGATGAATTCCTCTTCCTGCTGCTGGGCGCATGCCGCGACAACGGTGAAGAGGCCAAGTGCTGCGATGAGCTTGAGGCTCTTGGACATAAATTTCTCCTGTCAGTCACAACGGCAGGGATCCGCGCACACGGCGAGGCCCCATACCGACACAAAGGTAAGGTCACTTGGGTGTAACCCGTCTTAACTTTAGTAGATAACATCCCGGAAATATACGGGTTTTCGACGGGTCCACACTCATGTGGCGAGAAAGCCGCAATATCGGGGAACTTCTGCGAGGACTCCGCAAGATATAGTAGGCGCATCAGAACAACTCCCAGATGCAGGTGGCATCCTCGATGGAGTAGCTCTCGAAGAACTGTGCCACATCGGGTGCGATTGTGCCGAATTCGAGCGGCTCGGAACTAAGTGATACGACGACGCGTTGGGCGGGGAGGCTGCGGGTTGCGAGCTCGGGCAGGGCGACCGTATTGCAGAGGTATTCCATGTCGGAAAACACCGCTTCCATGGTCTCGGCGGCCTGCTCGAGATCGGGGGCGACGAATCGGGCGCGGAAGATGGCGAGCGGTGTATCGGTCTCGTCGCGGTAGTCCTGAAGCACGACCCGAAGCCCTGACGGCGCCTCGATCTGCGTCGGATCGGTAGCGGCGGCCGGGGCGGTGGTGGCCCAGAGCATTGCAATCGCGGGTAAAATCAAGTGGCAGCCCCGCCCTCGTTTCCGAGCTCCTCCCGGCGGGGCTGCGCGGCGTGTGGTTCCCCCTCGCGCCGCAGTAAACTTGACGTGAATAAAGGTCATATCAGAACTTTCCCCCCGGTCAACAGGGCACATCGTTGCCAGCGCGCCCGCAGTTCGGGGTCGTGCAGCAAGTCTCCGATCTGTGCTTCGGTCCGCGCCTTGGGAAAGGCCGCGGTGACGCTGCCGCCGGCGGTGACGGTGAGGCCGGCACCGGTTCGTGTGACCTGCACCGCCGGTGCGAATCCGCGCAGGCGGCGCAGCCGGCGCCACATGTCCTGACGGATCATATGCGCCAGGGGCAGCATCCGCAGCGGCGGAAACTCGGCCCGGGCCGCAACGTCGAACCGCGCCTCCGGCCGGCGGGACAGGGTCAGCCCACAGGCGTCGCGCCGGATGTGCCAGGTCTTGCTCACGCGAGCGTCTCCTCGGGCCGTCGCAGGCCCTTCTCGGGTCGGGTGGGCCGGCCGTTAAGGCCGGTTACAGCGGAATATTGTCGTGTTTCTTCCATGGGTTGGTGAGCTTCTTGCTGCGCAGGGCGGCAAAGGCCCGGCTCACCCGCTTGCGGGTGGAATGCGGCATGATCACCTCGTCGATAAAGCCCCGCTCGGCCGCCACGAAGGGGTTGGCGAAACGGTCCTCGTAATCCTTGGTGCGCTTGGCGATCTTGTCCGGGTCGCCCAGTTCCGAGCGATAGAGGATCTCGGTCGCCCCTTTGGCGCCCATCACCGCGATCTCGGCGGTGGGCCAGGCATAGTTCATGTCGCCGCGCAGGTGCTTGGACGCCATCACGTCGTAGGCGCCGCCATAGGCCTTGCGGGTGATCACGGTCACCTTGGGCACCGTCGCCTCGCCATAGGCGAACAGCAGCTTGGCGCCGTGCTTGATGACGCCGCCATATTCCTGGCTGGTACCGGGCAAGAAGCCGGGCACGTCGACGAAGGTGAGAATCGGCACCTCGAACGCATCGCAGAATCGCACGAATCGTGCCGCCTTGCGCGACGAATCGATGTCGAGACAGCCGGCCAGCACCATCGGCTGATTGGCAACGACGCCGACGGTCTGGCCTTCGAGACGGATGAAGCCGGTGATGATGTTCTTGGCGAAATCCTCCTGGATCTCGTAGAAATCGCCTTCGTCCGCCGTTTTGTGGATCAGCTCCTTCATGTCGTAGGGCGTGTTGGCGTTTTCCGGCACCAGCGTGTCGAGGCTGTTTTCCAGCCGGTTCACATCGTCGAAGAACGGCCGCACCGGAGGCTTTTCGCGGTTGTTGAGCGGCAGGAAATCGACCAGCCGGCGCACCTCGGCCAGCGCTTCGACGTCATTTTCAAAGGCGCCGTCGGCGACGCTGGATTTGCGGGTGTGGGTCGTGGCGCCGCCCAGCTCTTCGGCGGTGACCTGTTCGTTGGTCACGGTCTTCACCACGTCGGGGCCGGTGACGAACATGTAAGAGCTGTCTTTCACCATGAAGATGAAATCGGTCATCGCCGGAGAATAGACCGCGCCGCCGGCACAGGGCCCCATGATGACCGAGATCTGCGGCACCACACCCGAGGCCATGATGTTGCGCTGGAAGATCTCGGCATAGCCCGCCAGCGCGTCGACGCCTTCCTGGATGCGGGCGCCGCCGCTGTCGTTGAGGCCGATTACCGGGGCGCCGTTCTGCACCGCCATATCCATGATCTTGCAGATCTTCTGGGCGTGGGTGGCGCTGACCGAGCCGCCGAGGACGGTGAAATCCTGGCTGTAGACATAGACCATGCGGCCGTTGACCGTGCCCCAGCCGGTCACCACGCCGTCCCCGGCGGGGGCATTGTCCTCCATGCCGAAATCGGTGCAGCGGTGGGTGACGAACGTGTCGTATTCCTCGAAACTGTCCTCGTCGAGCAAGAGCTCGATCCGCTCGCGTGCGGTCAGCTTGCCCTTGGCGTGCTGCGCGTCGATGCGTTTCTGTCCGCCCCCCATCCGGGCGTCCTGGCGGCGGTCTTCGAGTTCCTGAAGAATGTCGGTCATCATCGGCCCCTTGCATGTTTCCGCGAGACCATACTGCGATGCAGCGACGACACAAGGTAAAGGTGGAATATTTGCAAATAAGCTCGCGGCTGATTTGGAATATTTGCAAAATACACGTTTGACGCGAGTCGGCCTTTGCAAAAATGCACAGGTCATTGTGCGGATCGGGCCTACAGTTTGCAGGGGCGAGATAATGGACATGCCTGCAAAGCGGGCGTAAGCCTTTTTCATGGCTGTTTCCCCCGTGGTCAGATTTCTTGACCGAACCACCCCGCCGCATATCCTGACGCTGATCCTGCTTGCTGGCATGGCGGCTCTGGCGATGAACATCTTCCTGCCGTCGCTGCCGGGGATGACCGCCTATTTCGACACCGACTACCGGCTGATGCAGCTCTCGGTCGCGATCTACCTTGGGGTGAATGCCTGTCTTCAGCTTGTCGTCGGGCCGATGTCGGATCAGATGGGCCGCCGGCCGGTGATCCTGGGCGGGCTGGTGATCTTTGTCCTTGCGACGCTAGGCTGCATCTTTGCCCCCAATGTCACGATTTTCCTGATCTGCCGCATGGCCCAGGCCGCCGTGGTGGTGGCCATGGTGCTGAGCCGGGCGGTGGTGCGCGACATGGTGCCCCAGGATCAGGCGGCCTCGATGATCGGCTATGTCACCATGGGCATGGCGGTGGTGCCGATGATCGGCCCGATGATTGGCGGGGTTCTCGACGAGCTCTGGGGCTGGAAGGCCTCGTTCTGGCTGCTCTTTGTCACCGGGCTGGCGACCCTCTGGCTGGCCTGGCGCGATCTGGGCGAGACCAAGATGCGGTCAGGCCAGACCCTGCTGCGGCAGTTCCAGGACTATCCCGAGCTGATCCGCGCGCCGCGCTTCTGGGGGTATGCCCTTGCGGCGGCTTTTTCGTCGGGCTCGTTCTTTGCCTATCTCGGCGGCGCGCCCTTTGTCGGATCGGTGGTGTTTTCGCTCGACCCCGCGCTGCTCGGCCTGCTGTTCGGCGCGCCGGCGGTGGGCTACATGATCGGCAACGGTATCTCGGGCAAGTTCTCGGTCCGGGTCGGGATCAACCGCATGATCCTCTGGGGCTGCTGGGCCAACACCGTCGGATTGCTGCTGTCGATGGCGGTCTTTGCCGCCGGCCACGGCTCGGCGCTGAGCTTCTTCGGCTTCATGACCTTCGTCGGCTTCGGCAACGGTCTGTGCATCCCCAATGCCACCGCCGGCACGCTTTCGGTCCGGCCGCATCTGGCGGGCACCGCCAGCGGGCTTGGCGGGGCGATCATGATCGGCGGCGGCGCCGGGCTCTCGGCGCTGGCGGGCGTTTTGCTGCAACCCGGCACCGGGCCGTGGCCGCTGCTGTGGCTGATGTTGCTCACCGGACTGCTGGGCATGGCGGCGATCACCCTGGTCATCCGGCGCGAACGGCGGCTGGGGATGGTCTGATCCGGCGGTGCAGGGGATCTGCGGCCGCGTGGCACCTTGCCCGGCTGGATTTGCAAAGCTAGCCTGCGCGCGACGCAAATTCGCAAAGGCACGCTCATGGCCACACAGAAACTCTATGCCGGCGCCAAGCTGCGGGAAACCCGCACGCGGCTGGGGCTGACCCAGAAGGATTTCGCCGGCAAGCTTGGCGTCTCGCTGCCCTATCTCAACCAGATGGAGAACAACAACCGCCCCGTCAGCACCACCGTGGTGCTGGCGCTGGCGCAGGAGTTCGGCTTCGATGTCACCGAGCTCAGCTCCGGCGATGCCGAGCGGCTGGTCTCGGACATGCGCGAGGCGCTGGCCGATCCGGTGTTCAACCAGGACGAGGCCGGTGCGCCGCCGCTGGCCGATCTGCGGCTCACCGCGTCGAACGCCCCGGCACTGGCGCGCGCCTTTCTCGAGCTGCACCGCGCCTATCGCCAGACCCATGAGCGGCTGGCCTCGCTCGATGCGGCGCTGGGGCACGAGGGCGGCGGCTTGCAGCTCAGCCCCTGGGAGGAGGTGCGCGACTTCTTTCACTATTGCGACAATTACATCGATGCGGTCGACCGGGCGGCCGAGAATTTCGCCGCCACTGCCCGGCGCGGTGATGTGCCCGCCGCCGCCGAGGCCTGGCTGAACGGGCAGGGGATCACGCTGCGCATTGCCGCCACCGACACCCTGCGCCAGTTCGACCGCGCGACCGGCACGGTCACGCTTTCGGACCGGGCCGCGCCCGAGACCCGCAACTTTCAGCTCCTGCTGCAAATGGCGCTCTTGCAGCAGGACAAGCTGTTGCAGGCGACGCTCGACCTGGCCCGCTTTCAGTCCGACACCGCCCGCGCCATCGCCCATATCGGGCTGGCCAACTACTTTGCCGGTGCCGCGCTCATGCCTTATGGCCCCTTCCTCGCCGCCGCCCGCGAGACCCGGCATGATCTCGAACGCCTCGCCACCCGTTTCGGCGCCTCGATCGAACAGGTGGCGCATCGGCTCTCGACTTTGCAGCGGCCGGGCGCCAAGGGCGTGCCCTTCTTCTTTGTCAGGGTCGATCAGGCCGGCACGATCACCAAGCGCCACTCGGCCACCCGGCTGCAATTCGCCCGCTTCGGTGGCGCCTGTCCGCTGTGGAACGTGCACCGCGCCTTTGAAACCCCGGGCCGGTTCCTGCGGCAGCTGGCCGAGACACCGGACGGGGTGCGGTACATCTCCATCGCCCGCGATATCTCCAAGAGCGGCGGCCGGTACGGCGCACCGGTGCGGCGCTATGCCATGTCGCTGGGCTGCGAGGTCGAACACGCCGGCCAGCTTGTCTATGCCGACGGGCTCGACCTCGGGCAGGAGGCGGATTTTGAACCGATCGGCATTTCCTGCCGGATCTGCGAGCGCACCCATTGCCACCAGCGCGCCATCCCGCCCCTCGAGCAGAAGCTGCACATCCAGCCCGACAGCCGCAAGGTGCTGCCTTACGAGATCGAGTGACGGGGGCGGCGGCTGGGCTGGCTCAAGCCGCCTCGGCCGCCTCCGGTTCGGCCTCTTCGCGCGCATCCGAGGCGAGCATCAGTGCGCCATAGCCGATCAGACCGGAAACCAGCGATCCCGAGAGCACGCCAAGCCGCACCTGGTTCATCAGGAGCGCGTCGTCAAAGCTGAGCGAGCCGATGAAGAGCGACATGGTAAAGCCCACCCCGGCCAGACAGCTCAGCCCGTAGATGTGCAGCCAGTTGGCGCCATGCGGCATGCGGGTCAGCCCGCTCCTGACCAGGACAAAGGTGACCCCGAAGACTCCGAGCTGCTTGCCGAGGATCAGACCGAGCGCGATGCCCAGCGGCAGGGGGGCGAGCAGGGCGGACAGGCTCATGCCCTGAAGCACCACGCCGGCATTGGCGAAGGCAAAGACCGGGACGATGAAATAGAGCACGTAAGGCGCCAGCCCATGTTCCAGCGAATGCAGCGGGCTCTTGCCCCATTTGTCGGTCATCGGAATGCAGAAGGCGGTGATCACCCCGGCCAGCGTGGCATGGACGCCGGATTTCAGCACGAAATACCACATCACCGCGCCGAGCAGGATCATCGGGGCCACCCGGTGCACCCGCTTGTAGTTGAGAAACAGCAGCAGCGCCAAAGGGATGAGGGCAGAGAACAGGTAGTCCACCTTGAGGTCGGCGGTGTAGAACAGGGCAATGATGACGATGGCCCCCAGGTCGTCGAGAATGGCCAGGGTGAGCAGAAAGACTTTGAGCGAAGAGGGCGCGCGGCTGCCCACCAGGGCGAGAATGCCGAGCGCGAAGGCGATGTCGGTGGCCGCCGGAATGGCCCAGCCGGCCAGCGTTGCCGGATTGCCCCAGTTGATCGCCACATAGACCAGGGCCGGCAGCGCCATGCCGCCGATGGCGGCGGCACCGGGCAGGATGACGTCACGCGGGTTCTTGAGCTTGCCTTCGAGGATCTCGCGCTTCAGCTCGAGCCCGATGAGAAAGAAGAAGACCGCCATCAGCCCGTCGTTGATCCAGAGGATGGCCGGTTTCTCGAGCCCCTCACCATTGACCATCAGCCCGAGGCGGGCGTCGAGAAAGCTGTCGTAGATCCCGGCAAGGCCGGAATTGGCCACGACAAGCGCCGCGACCGCCGAGAGCATCAAGAGAATGCCTCCCGATGCTTCGTGGCTGAAAAAACGGTCGATGGCGCGTAACAGCATCGAAATCCTCCCGAATTAATAATGATTTCGCATGGATATGCGTCGGCGTGGCGAATTTTCAACCGGCCAAGCCGTCGCAGGGGGAGACCAGGTGCGGCGGCGGGCGGAAAAACCGTCTTTTGGGCGCCGCGCGTGGTTTTTGCGCAGATCTGCGCGGCGGGGGCGATCAAGGCCGCGCTTGCGGCGAGATCGCGGGATGGCATAGTGCGCGGGGAGAGGCCGGAGGCGGGGATGCGGATCGCGACCTACAATGTGGAATGGTTCGACGCGCTGTTCGATGACGCGGGCCGGTTGCTGGCCGATGACGCATGGTCGGCGCGCCATGAGGTCACCCGGCGCGATCAGATCGAGGCGCTGGCGATCGTCCTGACCGCGCTCGATGCCGATGCGGTGATGGTGATCGAGGCGCCCGACAGTCACCGGGCCCGCGACGGGGTGCGGGCGCTCGAGACCTTTGCCGCGACGTTCGGGCTGCGGGCGCGCCGGGCGGTGATCGGATTTACCAACACCACTCAGCAGGAGATCGCGCTGCTTTATGACCCGGACGCGCTTCGGGTACGTCACGATCCGCGGGACAGCGCCGGGGCGCCGCGGTTTGACGGCACCTTCGAGATCGATCTCGATTTCGACGCCCGCCGCGACCGGGTGCGGTTCTCCAAGCCGCCACTGGAACTGTCGGTGGAGACCGCGGGCGGGCAGCGGTTTCGGATGATCGGGGCGCATCTGAAATCCAAGGCGCCGCATGGTGCCAAGACCCGCGATCAGATCATGCGGCTGTCGATCGCCAGCCGGCGCAAGCAATTGGCGCAGGCGATCTGGCTGCGCCAGCGGGTCGAGGAGCATCTGGCGGCGGGCGAGAGCCTGATCGTGCTGGGTGATCTGAACGACGGGCCGGGGCTTGATGAATATGAGGCGCTGTTCGGCCGTTCGTCGGTCGAGATCATCCGCGGCGAGGGCCGCGACGGGCCGCGGCTCTACGACCCCAATGCCAGCATCGCGCTGCAACGCCGGCTGGGCGCGCAGCCGACGACGGCGCGGTTTTACATTGCCGGGCAGGACAGCTATTTGCAGGCGCTGCTGGATTATATCTTTGTCTCGCCCGATTTGTGTGCCAGGCGGCCGGACTGGCGGATCTGGCATCCGTTCAACGACCCGGCCTGCTGGCGCACACGGGAGCTGCGCGAGGCGCTGGTGACGGCCTCGGATCATTATCCGGTGACACTGGATATCGCGATCTGAGGTCGGGGGCTCTGCCCCCGTCGCCCGGGGCGACTCCCCCGGGATATTTTTGACCAGAAGAAGGTGCGATTATGGTGAAACTTGCGACGGCGGCCTATCCGATGGGCGTGCTGGAGAGCTGGGCGGATTATGAGGCGAAGATCTCTGGCTGGGTGGCCGAGGCGGCCGGGCAGGGGGCGGAGCTGCTGCTGTTCCCGGAATATGGCGCGATGGAACTGGCGACGCTGGACGGGCCGGAGGTGGCGGGGGATCTGGAGCGCTCTCTGCATGCGGTGTCGGACCGGGTGGCGGCGGCGGATGCGTTGCACGCCCGGCTGGCGGCAGCGCATGACGTGTATATCTGCGCCGCCTCGGCGCCGGTCTTTGCCGGCGGCGCGCGACCGGTGAACCGGGCGCGGCTGTTCGCGCCCTCGGGGGAGATGGCGCATCAGGACAAGCAGATCATGACCCGCTTCGAGCGCGCGCCCTGGGGGGTGGTGGCGGGCGATCCGCTCTGTCTGATCGAGACGGATCTGGGGCGGATCGGCATTTTGATCTGTTATGACAGCGAGTTTCCACTGCTCGGGCGGGCGCTGTCCGAGGCCGACATCCTGCTGGTGCCCTCCTGCACCGAGGCGCTGGCCGGCTATTGGCGGGTGCGCATCGGGGCGATGGCCCGGGCGTTGGAGAGCCAATGCGTGGTGGCGATGGCGAGCACGGTGGGCGCATGCCCCTGGTCCGAGGCGGTGGACACCAACACCGGGGCGGGCGGCGTCTTTGGCCCGCCGGACCTCGGGTTTCCGCCGACCGGGGTGCTGGCGGAAGGGGCGCTGAATGTGCCGGGCTGGACTTATGCCGAAGTGCCGGAGGGGGCGGTGGAGACCGTGCGGCGCGCCGGCGTCGTGGCCAATCGCGCGCATTGGGTGGAGCAGCCGCAGGGCGCGGGAGCTGTCACAAAGCGTGATCTTCGCACACATAGCCCTTGAAAATCGTGCCGCAAGCGCTCATTTAGAGCGCGCCCGGCCTGTGTGCCGGGGTGTGTAACAAAGGAGAGACCATGGCCAAGGAAGAGATGCTCGAATTTCCCGGTGTCGTGAAGGAACTCCTGCCGAATGCGACGTTTCGGGTCGAGCTGGAAAACGGCCATGAGATCATCGCGCATACGGCAGGCAAGATGCGCAAGAATCGCATCCGCGTTCTGGCCGGCGACAAGGTTCAGGTGGAAATGACCCCCTATGATCTGACCAAGGGTCGGATCAACTATCGATTCAAGTAACCGGCGTTCCCGTGAGGTTCATCCTGGGATCGGGGAGCCCCAGACGGCGCGAGCTGCTGGGGCTTTTGGGCGTCGTGCCGGACGAGATCCGGGCGCCGGAGATCGACGAGACGCCCCTGAAAGGCGAGCTGCCCCGGGCCTATTGCGCCCGTATCGCGCGGCAGAAGGCCGAGGCGCTGGCGGTGGCCGGGGGCGAGGTGCTGCTCTGTGCCGATACCACGGTGGCGCTGGGCCGGCGCATTCTCGGCAAGCCGGCCGATATCGGCGAGGCCGCGGAATTCCTGACCAAGCTTGGCGGGCGGCGCCACCAGGTGATCACCGCCGTGGCGGTGAAGACCGCCGAAGGTCTCTGGGAGCGCGAGGTTGTCAGCGCGGTCAAGATGAAACGGCTGAGCGATTTGGAGCTGAACGCCTATCTTCAGTCCGGCGACTGGCGCGGCAAGGCCGGCGGCTATGGCATTCAGGGCATGGCCGGCGCCTTTATCCCGTGGATCCAGGGGTCTTACCCGGCGATCATGGGGCTGCCGCTGGCCGAGACCGCAGGAATTTTGCAAGCGGCGGGCTATCCGCTTTATCGGGAGTGTGCCGCATGAAGGGCCGCCAGATCGTTCTCGACCATTACGCCGGCCGCGAGGCGGCGGCGCTGCTGGTCGATGGCCGGCTCGAAGACCTGCTTATCGACGGCGAGGGCGTGCGTGTGGGCGCGATCTATCGCGCCCGGGCCGACCGGCCGATGAAGGGTCAGGGGGGAATGTTCCTTTCGACGCCCGACGGGCCGGTCTTTCTGCGCCAGGTCAAGGGGCTGAAACCCGGCGAACCGCTGCTGGTGCAGGTCACCGGCAGCGCCGAGCCGGGCAAGGCGGTGCCGGTGACGCAGAAGCTTTTGTTCAAGAGCCGCCATGCCATCGTCACGCCCGGCGCGCCGGGGTTGAACATCTCGCGGCAGATCCGCGACGAGGCGCTGCGCGACGCGCTGCTCGAGATCGCGCATGAGGCGATGCCGGAGCGTGACATGGGGCTGATCCTGCGGTCGTCCTGCGCCGAGGCGGATGCCGAGGAGATCGCCGAGGACATCCTCGCCATGCTGACGCTGGCGCGGCAGGTTCTGGCGGATGCGACGGGCGCGCCGGAAAAGCTGACCGAAGGCGACGGGCCGCATGTGCTGGCCTGGCGCGACTGGGTCGAGCCGGCGCAGGTCGAGACCGCCGAGGGCAGCTTCGAGGCCCTGGGCGTGCTGGACCTGATCGAAGGCCTGCACAGCCCGATGGTGCCGCTCAAGGGCGCCGGTCACATGTATATCGAGCCGACCCGCGCGCTGGTGGCGGTGGATGTGAACACCGGTGGCGATACGTCGCCCGCGGCCGGGCTCAAGGCCAATATGGCGGCGCTGCGCGATCTGCCGCGGCAGTTGCGTCTGCGGGGCCTGGGCGGGCAGGTCGTTGTCGATCTGGCGCCGATGGCCAAGAAGGACCGGCGCCCGGTCGAGACCGAGCTGCGCCGCGCGCTCAAGGCCGATGCGGTCGAGACCACGATGGTGGGCTGGACCAACCTCGGCCATTACGAGCTGCACCGCGCACGGGTGCGCATGCCCTTGCTGGAGGCGTCATGAGCTGTCCGATCTGCGCCAAGCCGTCCGATCCGAAATACCGGCCGTTCTGCTCGAAGCGCTGCGCCGATCTCGACTTGGCGAAATGGCTGAGTGGCGGCTATGCCGTGCCGCTCGAGGAGGAAGACGAGTTCAGCGACTCGCAAGATCCGGTCGACACCCCCCAGCGCCGGACCCATTGAGAGAAACCTGACATTTATCAGGCGGTTGCACAGGCTTTCGTTGACTCGCCGCGGGAAGGGGGTAGCCTTGGGACAATTCTCTTGCGCGATTGCATCCTGACACGGGGGATTCCATGACTTTGACGAAAGCGACATTGATTGCCGGTTTGCTGGCGCTCGGGCCCGCGCCGGCGCTGGCCTGGAATGACATCTACACCGGTGACGGCACCACCAGGGCGGGCAAGACCCTGGTCTATCCCTATCCGGGCGTGGCCAATTTCTGCCCGGCCGGGCTTCAGCCGGTGCTGGCCAATGGCGAGATCTGCTGTGGCACGCCCAATACCACCGCACGTTTCCACAATGCGCCGGGCGGGCGCAAGCATCTGGCCAAGCGCCGGGCCCATGCCCCCAGGGCCTATGCGCCCGAAGGCTACAAGGGTGTGATCTACAAGTAATCCCGCTGCGCAATCGGCCGATCCGGCCTTGGCAAGCCCGGCCGGGCCGCGTATACGCGCGGCCTGATGCTTTTCGCCCGGGCCAGGGCGACCCCCGAAGGAGCCGGATATGCAGGGCAGCGCCAATCTCAACATCATGATGAAAACCGCGCGCAAGGCGGGGCGGTCTCTGGTCAAGGATTTCCGCGAGGTCGAGAACCTGCAAAGCTCGTCCAAGGCGGCGGGCGACTTCGTGACCCGCGCCGATATCGCCGCTGAAAAGATCATCCGCGACGAGCTGATGGAGGCGCGTCCGACCTATGGCTTCCTCGGCGAAGAGGGCGGCGAGACGGCAGGGCAGGACCCGACCCGTCGCTGGATCGTCGATCCGCTCGACGGCACCTCGAACTTCATGCACGGCCTGCCGCATTGGGCGGTGTCGATCGCACTCGAGCACAAGGGCCAGATTGTCTCGGCGGTGGTCTACGATCCGGCCAAGGACGAGATGTTCTTTGCCGAGAAGGGCGGCGGCGCCTGGATGAACGACACCCGCGTGCGGGTCTCTGACCGGCGGGGCATGACCGAAGCGCTGTTTGCCACCGGCGTGCCCTTTGGCACCCGCCGCGGCTTGCCCGAAACGCTCAAGGATCTGGGCCGGCTGATGCCGGTCTGCGCCGGTGTGCGCCGCTGGGGCGCCGCGGCGCTTGACCTGGCCTATGTCGCCGCCGGCCGTTTCGACGGCTATTGGGAGCGTGAAGTGCAGGTCTGGGATGTGGCCGGCGGGCTGTTGATTGCCCGCGAGGCCGGGGCGCTGGTCGAAGCGATCACCCCGGACGAAGACCCGCTCGAAGACCGCACGGTGGTCTGTGCCAACGAGCGGCTCTTCAACCAGTTTGCCAAGGTGATCCGCGGCTGATGTGCCTCAGCCTTTGAGGCAGCCCGCCATGTCTTCCGCCATCGTGGTGATCAGCGCCGGATAGAAGCCGGCGCCGGTCTCGATCCCGCTGCCCAGCGGGTCGAGCGTGGCAATGCGGGCCGTGGTGCCTTCGGCCAGGGTCTCGATCAGCCCGCGATCGAACTGTGGTTCGGCGAAGAGGCAGGCAATGCCTTCCTTGGCGACGCGGTCCTGCAATGCGCGCACCCGCGCCGGTCCGGGCGCCGAGGCGTCGCCCAGCGAGACCGAGCCGGCCGCATGAATGTCGAAGCGTGTTTCGAAATAGTGATAGGCGTCGTGGAAGACGAGGAACGGCGTGTCGCGATGCGGCGCCAAGAGCGCCTCTGCGGCCTCGGTGGCGGCGGCGATTTCCTCGACCGCGGCGGCGGCATTCGCCTGGTAGGTGGCGGCATTGTCGGGATCGGCGGCTGCGAGCGCTTCGGCAATCAGCAAGCTCCAGGCCTGGGCGTTCTCGGGATCGAGCCAGCTGTGCGGGTCGGTGTCGCCGTGATCATGGTCGTCGTGATCGTCATGATCGTCGTGCCCGTGTTCCTCATGTTCCGCGTGACCTTCCTCGTCGTGGGCCTCATGCGCATCCTTGTCGTGTTCGTCGTCGTCATGCGCGGGATGGCCGTTTTCATGTTCGTCGTCAAAGCTGGCGCGCCAGTCCAGAATCTCGGTTTCGGGCCGGGTGTTGAGGTTGATCACCGCGCCCAGCGAGAGGCTGTCGAGCGTCCGGTCGAGCCAGGGAGCGAGCGCCGGGCCCATCCAGACCACCAGGTCGGCGTTCTGCAAGGCGCGGGCCTGCGACGGGCGCAGCGCGAAATCATGCGGCGTGGCGCCGGCCGGCACGATCAGCTCGGGCGTGCCGACGCCCTGCATCACCCGGGACACGAGGCCGTGCACCGGCGCGATATCGGTCGCGACCTGCGGCACATCGGCCAGGGCGGTGGATGCGGCGAGGAAAAAGGAGAGCGAAAGCAGTTTCTGCATGGGAGTATGTTACCTTATAACGTTTCCCGCTTGATACAGAGCATGTTATTACGTATCAAGTCGAAACACGCAGAAAGGCAAAATATGGACCCGGTGGGCTTTCACCAGCACGATCACGAGACTTGCAAGACCGGTGGCGTTGCCGCCGCCGACGCCTATTGCGTCGCCAGGGGGCTGCAATTCACTCCGGTGCGGCGCCGCACGCTCGAGGTGCTGCTCTCGGAGCATCGTGCAATGGGGGCCTATGACCTGCTCGAGGTGCTGGGCGCCGAAGGGTTCGGTTCGCAGCCGCCGGTGGTGTACCGGGCGTTGGATTTCCTGGTGAAGAACGGCTTTGCCCACAAGATCGAGCGGCTCAATGCCTTTGTCGGCTGCGTCCACCCCGGCGCCGATCATACGCCGGCCTTCCTGATCTGTCGCGCCTGCGACACCGTGGCCGAGACCCGCGCCCGCCCCGCCATGACGCTTTTGCGCGATCTGGCCGACGAGGCGGGCTTTGCCGTCGAACGCGCGGTGATCGAAGCCGAGGGCCTGTGTCCCAACTGCCGGGAGGCGGCACCGGAATGAGCCTGATGTCGATGCAGGGCGTGAGCATCCGTCATGGCAGCTTTCCCGCCCTGAGCAATGTGGATTTTGCCATCGAACAGGGCGAAATCGTCACCGTCGTCGGCCCCAACGGCTCGGGCAAATCGACGCTCTTGCGGGCGTTGATCGGCGCGGTGAAACCCTATGAGGGGCGGATCACCCGGCAAGACGCCATGCGAATCGGCTATGTGCCGCAAAAGCTGCACATCGATCCGACCCTGCCGATGCAGGTGGCGCGCTTTCTCGCGCTGCCCGGCCGGGTCTCTTCTGAGGCCCGCGCCACGGCGCTGCACCGGGCCGGTGCGGCCGATCTCGGCGCGCGGCCGATGGCCGGGCTCTCCGGGGGACAGCTGCAACGGGTGCTGCTGGCCCGGGCGATCCTGCACGAGCCGCAGCTGCTGCTGCTCGACGAGCCGACCCAGGGCCTGGATCAGCCCGGTGCGGCTGCTTTCTATCGCCGGATCGAGGACCTGCGCGCCGAGATCGGCTGTGCGGTGCTGATGGTGAGCCACGATCTGCACGTGGTGATGAGCGCCTCTGACCGGGTGATCTGCCTCAATGGCCATGTCTGCTGTGAGGGCCACCCCGAGAGCGTCGCCTCGGCCCCGGCCTATCGCGCGCTCTTCGGCTCCGGCACCGGCGGGGCACTGGCCCTTTATCGCCACGAACACGACCACGAGCATGACGCCGGCTGCGACCACGACCATGCCCATAATCCCGAGGCAGCCGAATGACCCTGCTTGATGATTTCATTGTCCGCGCGGTGCTGGCGGGCCTTGGTGTGGCCCTGGCGGCGGCGCCGCTGGGCTGTTTCGTGGTCTGGCGGCGGATGGCCTATTTCGGCGATGCCACGGCGCATGCCTCGATCCTCGGGGTGGCGCTGGCGCTGGCGTTTTCGGTCTCGCCCTTTCTGGGTGCGCTGATCGTGGCGCTGGCGATGGCGACCACGGTTTCGGTGCTGTCGGGGCGCGGCTTTGCCATCGACACCATGTTGGGGGTGCTGGCGCATTCCTCGCTCGCCTTCGGCCTGGTGGCGGTCTCGATGCTCGACGGCGTGCGGATCGACCTGATGTCGTATCTGTTCGGCGATATCCTCGCGGTGGGCCGCGCCGATCTTCTGGTGATCTGGGGCGGTGCGGCGGCGGTGATCGGGCTGATGCTCTGGCGCTGGCAGGCGCTGCTGACCGCGACGCTCAGCGACGAACTGGCCTGGGCGGCCGGCATCGATCCCCGGCGCGAGCAGATAGTACTGACCCTGGCGCTGGCGTTGGTGGTCGCGGTGGCGATCAAGGTGGTGGGCGTGTTGCTGATCGCCGCCATGCTGATCATCCCTGCGGCGGCGGCGCGGCCCCTGTCCTCGACGCCGGAGACCATGGCCGCCATTGCCGCGATGGTGGGCGGCGGCGCGGTGCTGGGCGGGGTGCAGCTGGCACTTGTGCTCGATTCGCCGACCGGCCCGACCATCGTCTGCGCCGCCGCGCTGCTCTTTGCCGCCAGCGTCACCGTCTCGCTGCTGCGGGGCCGGGCGGCTGATCCGCGCTAGCCTGCCTCGCGCAGATCGGCGGGGACCGGGTAATCGGGGTGTTCGACCGGCTGATGGCAGTAATGCGCCGGCAACGGCGACTCGTGCAGCGCGGCGATGGCCGCCACCTCGGCCGCGACCGGGCCGGCCTCGGGCAGTGCGGCGCGCCACTCTGCCGGCCAGTCCAGAGGATCGGCCCGCGCCGCCACCAGCGCCATCCAGCGGCGCCGCAGCTCGGCCCAGTCCTGCGATTTCAAGTCGTCGGCGACAATCGCTGTCGAGGGCCGTATCTCGATATAGATCGTGCGGCGCACGCCGGGGCGGCGCTTGGGCAGCGAGGAATGCAGCACCATCATGTCCTGCACCAGGATGTCGCCGGCCTTCGTCGGCACATCGACCGAGCCGGGGATGTCCCATCCGTGTTCGCCGGAGAGGGCGCAGATATCGACCTTGTCACCCTGGGTTCCGGGCACATAGCGCAGGCAGCCATCGTCGATCGGGGCGTCGTCGAGGTAGACGCCGATGTTGAGGTAGGGCCAGCGCCGCGAATGCTGGGCGCCCTGATGCCAGATCACATAGCCGTTCGGATGCTGGCGCTTGTACAGCAGGTCCATCTCCATCGGCACCGCGGTCTCGCCGCAGAGCTCGCGGGCGATGGCCATCATCGCCGGGGTGGCCAGCAGGTCCAGCACCGCCTCCGGGCTCCATTCCAGCAGCTTGTCGATCCGTTCCAGCACCGGCCCGGTCGCGGTGTCGAAGACCGCCGCCTTGCCGGTCTGGCGGGCCTCGGCATGTTCCTCGAGCGCGCGGGCCTCGAGCCGGTCGGCCATGTCGCGCAGCCGGGCCAGAAGTTCCGGTGGCACGGCGCCGGGAAAGGCGACATAACCCGGGCCGTCCAATTCCGCCTTCTGCTGGGGTGAGATCATAAAGTTTGCCATGCCGCGGATCCCCTGATGAAAATTCGAGAGTGGCGACTGCGTCCGGCTGCGTCAACCCGTGCGCGCGATACGGCTAATCCGTTGGGCTTGCTGGCAATCCCGCCAGCCATTATGGCGGCGTGGACACATCGGCGCCGCGGCACGGGGCCCATCCGCCTTTCGCGCCATCAAGGTTGCATCCGGCCGTTCCGGGCCCCAGATGGAAAGCGTGTCGCACAGGCCGGCGCCGCCCGGCTTTCCCGGCGCATTTTTTTCCCGCTCCACTTGTTGACAGAGCTTCGTGAACTGCCTAGCTATGCGCCGTTAGCACTCAAACAGGGTGAGTGCTAACGCCTCTCCGAGGGGAGGCGAGACTGGAACAGAACTTTGAGCCAAGGAGCTGCAAAGATGGCATTTACACCGCTGCATGACCGCGTGCTGGTGCGTCGCACTGAGAGCGAAGAGAAAACCAAAGGCGGGCTGATCATTCCTGACAGCGCTAAGGAAAAGCCGCAGGAAGGTGAAATTGTGGCCGTGGGCGCAGGCGCGCGCGACGACGACGGCGACCGGATCGCCCTGGACGTCAAGGCCGGCGACAAGATCCTGTTCGGCAAATGGTCGGGCACCGAGATCACGCTGGACGGCGAAGAGCTGCTGATCATGAAGGAAAGCGACATCATGGGCGTCATCGCCTGAGTGTCGCCGGGTGGTGCGCCACCTGAATCCCAACGAAATTCAAGTCAAGGAGAGACATAAATGTCTGCCAAGGACGTCAAATTCGATACCGATGCCCGCAACAAGATGCTCAAAGGCGTCAACATCCTCGCCGATGCGGTGAAGGTGACCCTCGGCCCCAAAGGCCGCAACGTCGTGCTCGACAAATCCTTCGGCGCGCCGCGCATCACCAAGGACGGTGTGTCGGTTGCCAAGGAAATCGAACTGGAAGACAAGTTCGAGAACATGGGCGCGCAGATGGTGAAGGAAGTCGCTTCCCGCACCAACGACGAAGCCGGTGACGGCACCACCACCGCGACCGTTCTGGCTCAGGCCATCGTGCGCGAAGGCATGAAGTCGGTCGCAGCCGGCATGAACCCGATGGACCTCAAGCGCGGCATCGACCTGGCGACCGCGAAAGTCGTCGAGGCGATCAAGGCGGCCGCACGTGACGTGTCGGACAGCCACGAAGTCGCGCAGGTTGGCACCATCTCCGCCAACGGCGAGAAGGAAATCGGCCAGCAGATCGCTGACGCGATGCAGAAAGTCGGCAACGAAGGCGTGATCACCGTCGAAGAGAACAAAGGCCTCGAGACCGAGACCGATGTCGTCGAAGGCATGCAGTTCGACCGCGGCTACCTGTCGCCCTATTTCGTCACCAACTCGGACAAGATGATTGCCGAGCTGGAAGACTGCATGGTGCTGCTGCACGAGAAGAAACTGTCGTCGCTCCAGCCGATGGTTCCGCTGCTCGAGCAGGTGATTCAGTCGCAGAAACCGCTGCTGATCATTGCCGAAGACGTCGAAGGCGAAGCGCTGGCGACCCTGGTGGTCAACAAGCTGCGCGGCGGCCTGAAAATCGCGGCCGTCAAGGCACCGGGCTTCGGCGATCGCCGCAAGGCCATGCTCCAGGACATCGCGATCCTGACCGGCGGCCAGGTGATCTCGGAAGACCTCGGCATGAAGCTCGAGTCGGTCACCATGGACATGCTCGGCACCGCCAAGAAAATCTCGATCACCAAGGACGAGACCACTATCGTCGACGGTGCTGGCGAGAAAGCGGAAATCGAAGCGCGCGTCGCCCAGATCCGCAACCAGATCGAAGAGACCACCTCGGACTACGACCGTGAGAAGCTGCAAGAGCGCGTTGCCAAACTGGCAGGCGGTGTTGCCGTGATCCGCGTCGGCGGCATGACCGAAGTCGAAGTGAAAGAGCGCAAGGACCGTGTCGACGACGCTCTGAACGCGACCCGCGCAGCCGTGCAGGAAGGCATCGTCGTCGGCGGCGGTGTGGCCCTGGTGCAAGGCGCGAAGACCCTCGAAGGTCTGACCGGCGAGAACAACGACCAGAACGTCGGTATCTCGATCGTCCGCAAGGCGCTGGAAGCGCCGCTGCGTCAGATCGCAGAGAACGCCGGTGTTGACGGTTCGGTCGTGGCCGGCAAGGTCCGCGAAAGCGATGACGTCAAGTTCGGCTTCAACGCCCAGACCGAAGAATATGGCGACATGTTCTCCTACGGCGTGATCGACCCGGCGAAAGTGGTGCGCACCGCACTGCAAGACGCAGCCTCGATCGCCGGCCTGCTGATCACCACCGAAGCGATGGTGGCCGACAAGCCCGAGAAGCCGGGTGCCGGCGGCGGCGCAGGCATGCCCGACATGGGCGGCATGGGCGGCATGGGCGGCATGATGTAAGTCACGCCATCCTGTCGGATGATTTGGGGGTCGCCTTCGGGCGGCCCCCTTTTCGTATCAGGGGTGTGTCAGCCGATCCGCACCAGATGATTGTCCCAGGCGCGGTCGGCCCGGGTCAGCGGCGAGAGCCGCGCCGCGTCGCCCTGCAAGACGCCACCCAGCCCGTCGGTGGCCAGAAAGCCCCGCGCGCCGGCGGCCAATCCGCAGATGTCGGCCCGGTGGTGAACGGCAAGGAATTGGCCCTGTGTGTCAAAGACATGCAGTCGGCCGCCGCGCGGCGAGGTTATGCCCACCTGCGCGCCCTCGGCGGAAAAGGCGATGCTGCCGGCATAACCCTGCATTGCCATCTGCTCGGCCAGGCCGGCCTCTGCCAGCACCGGCGCCGCGCCGCGGCGGTGCAGCCCCAAGAGCGGCACGCCATCCTCGGGCGCGCCCTGCCACTGCATGGCAAAGGCGACCTGCCCGTCGGGGGCCACCGCCAGATGGCGGATCGAATTGCGCCAAAGCTCGGGTGGCAACTCGACCTGCTCCAGCATCTCGCCCCGGGTCGAAAGGTAACTGAGGTTTGGCCGCATGGTGGCGAGGTTGAGCTTGTCGCGGCCCTGGTCGGGGTGGGTGCGGATGCCGCCATTGGCGATCGCCAGCACATCGCCGGGCAGGGCCTTGATCTCATGCGGGCCGATCCCGCCGGAGCGATATTCGCCGATCCGCGCATAGCCATCGGCACGCGACCAGAGGCCGATCATGCCGGCGCCGGTCTCGATCTCGTTTTCGCTGGTGGCCAGGATGTCGCCTCCGGCCAGAAAGGCGCCATGGCCGTAGAAATGCCGGCCCTCGGGCGCGTCGAGCCGCCGGATCTCGCGCCCAACAAGGCAGTCGATCACCAGCGCAAAGCGGCCGGGCCGGCGGGCAAAGGCAACCGCTTCCGGTGCAGAAGGGTGGGCGGCGGCGGCATGGCCGCGATCGGGCAGGGGGATGCGAAAGATGTCCTGCCCCTCGGCGCCCAGCCCAAAGAGCGCGTGGCCGCCCGAGGGCGCGCGCGCGGCGGCGAGATAGGCGGGGTCTCCGGCGTCGGCCCAGCTCAGCCGCGGCGTACCGGTGGCGGCAACCAGCCCGGCGAGGAAGGCCCGGCGCGAGGGCATCAATCGCCGTCCGTCGCGTTGAAGCCGACGCTGACGCCAAGCGCGGTGCCGATTTCCCGCGCCGCGGCCGCACGGGTCTCCTCGATGCGGTTCTTCAGCACCTCGACGCGCAGCCGCCCCGACGGATCGGCGACCCCGGCCAGCAGCGGATCGTCGAGCGCCCGCGCGGTTTGCAGCGCCGTGGCAAAGGCGGCCTCGGTCTCGGGGACCGGCTGGTCGGCGAGCGCAAGCGCCAGACCGCGGAGTGCCTCGAGCGACAGGATGACATTGCGCAACGGCCGTCCCGAGCGGCGCGCCTCTGCCACCTGCGGCCTGGGGGCGTCAAAGCGGCCCATGGGGCGGCCAAGCCGCTGGTCAGCGGTAAACTCGAGACCGGTGACCAGTGCCGTATACAGGGCCTGCGAGGCCTCGCGCGCGGTCAGAAAGCGGCTGTTGCCTTCGGCGCCGGCATTCAGCAGCTGATCCGCGAAATCCGTCCGCCAGCCGGTCTCGATCTCCTGCGCCAGCCGCGACAGATCGCCGGCGATGGCCTGCGCCAAGCGGCAGGTGTACTCCCCGTTGCCGTCGTTGTCTGGTTCGTAGAGCAGCCGCTCCAGCGCAAACAGCCCGCGCCCGGCGATCGAGACTTCGGCAAAGCGCTCGGGCCGGTCGACGGCGGCATCCTCTTCGGCCCGCAGCCGCTGCACCGTGCGGCCCACCAGCCCGCGGCTGTCCGGCCAGAAGGCGATGGTCAGCGCGCGGCCGTCCTCTTCCAGCGGGCCGAGGCCGAGATGCGACAGGCCCATCCAGGCATCAAAGGTCGCCTGATAGGCCGGGCGCAGGGTGTCGGCCCGGCAGTCTTGCGCGGCGGCGGCGTCAAGCGCCTGCGCCGCCTGGGCAAAGCCTGCGACACGGGGCAGGGCGTGATCCTGCACCACCTCGCGGGTGCCGGCTGTGGCGGGCAGGGTGAGCAGGCAAAGGGCAGCGGTCAGAAGGTGGCGCATCAGAGGCTCTCCAGATAGCGGATCAGGGCGTCACGGTCGGCTTTCGGCATCGTCGCCACGGCATCGCGGGCGGCCTGGGCCTCGCCGCCGTGCCAGAGCACGGCTTCCAGCAGCGACCGCGCGCGGCCATCGTGCAGGAACTGGCTGTGGCCATTGACCTGCTCGGTCAGGCCGATGCCCCAGAGCGGCGCGGTCCGCCATTCCCGCCCCGTGGCACGGCCTTCGGGGCGGTTGTCGGCCAACCCCTCGCCCATGTCGTGCAGCAGGAGGTCGGTCATCGGCCAGATTAGCTGAAAGCTCTGCTCGGGCTGGCCCTGAAGCCGGTGAGTGACAAATTTCGGTGTGTGGCAGGCGGCGCAGCCGCTGTCGTGAAACATCCGCTTGCCGCGCAGCACCTGGCTGTCATCGACATCGCGGCGCGCCGGCACGGCGAGGTTGCGGCTGTAGAAGGTCACGAGGTCGAGGCCGGCGGCGTCGATCTCGAATTCGCGCGCGTCGCCGTCGCCATGCGGAGCCCGCTGGCAGGCCGGCTGGCCGGCGGCGCAATCGCCCCAGGGGGCGGGAAACAGCGGCGAGGAGATCCCGATGTCGCCGGCAAAGGCGCTGGCCGATTGCTCGCGCACCGTCGGCGCCCCGGCCTTCCAGCCGAAACGGCCCAGCATCGGCCGATCATGTTCAAACGACCAGACGATCTGGGCCCGGCCGGAAATGCCGTCGCCATCGGCGTCTTCGGGGTCTTCCAGCGCCAGAATGTCTGCGGCGGGGATCGCTTCGAGCAGGCCCAGCCCGATCATCGGCGGCGCGACACGGGGGCTCAGCATGGCGCCCTCGGCCAGCGGGCCATATCCCAGATCCTCGGCGCTGTAGCTGGGCTGACGCAGCCAGGCGGTTTCGCCATCGGAGAGCGCGACCTCGATCTCGTCGTACCGCAGGCCAAGCCGGTATTCGGCCCGGTGCCCGGCAACGGCGAAGTCCTGCAATTGCTCGCCATAGGTCGGATCGGGCCGGGTGCGCGGCGCCGCGTCGCCCAGCGACAGCAGGAAGGCCTCGATCCGACTGATCTCCGTCTCTGGCGCCGCCGGCACCGAGATCCGCAGAAACATCGAGATCGCGTCATCCTCGGGCCCGTCCGGCGGATGGCCGCGCCCGTCCTTGAGATGGCACCGCTGGCAGGAGCGGGCGTTGAACACCGGGCCAAGCCCGTCCGAGGCCAGGGTAGAGGCGGGCGAGGAGACCCAGAGCTTCTTGAACAGCCCGTTGCCGACCTTGAAATCCAGCTCGCGCTCGAAGGCGATATTGCCCGAGGGCTGCGAAAAGGCATCGGGCGTGGTGCGGGCGCGCACCGTGGCGGCGCCAGCCGGGTTGGTCTCGAAGGCTTCCGGCTGCGTGAAATCCCCGGGCGGCGCGGTAACACCGGCGATGCGCGCGCGCTCGGCCTCGGTGCGGGGCAGGACGCTGAGATGCGGCTCGGCCAGCTCGGGGGTGGCGGCAAAGCTCGCCAGTCCGGCGCCGGTCAGGGCCAGTGTCAGTAGGGGAAATCGCATGTGAAGGGCCTTGGCCAAAGGCGCGCCCCGTCAGGCGGGACGCGCGACGGAATTACTCGGCCTCGTCGGTCGCCTTGGCCTGAAGCTGGCCATAGACCGCATCGCCCAATTCGGCCTGCAACGACAGCTGGGTCTCGAGAAAGTCGATATGGCCTTCCTCATCGGCAATCAGCTCTTCGAACAGATTCTTGGAGACGAAGTCGCCGACCTGATCGCAATGGTTGCGGGCCTCGATGTAAAGCGTGCGCGCCTCGTGTTCGGCGGCGAGATCGGCCTCCAGACATTCCTTGACGGTCTCGCCGATACGCAGCGGGTCGAGCTTTTGCAGGTTGGGGTGGCCTTCGAGAAAGATGATCCGCTCGATCAGCTTGTCGGCGTGGTTCATCTCTTCGATGCTTTCCTCGCGCGATTTCGAGGCGATCCGGCCGTATCCCCAATCTTCCTGAAGCCGGTAATGCAGCCAATATTGGCTGACCGCCGTCAGCTCCGAGCGCAGGGCTGCGTTCAGGTATTCGATGACTTTCTTATCGCCCTTCATTGACGGGTCTCCTTGTCTTGCGGTCCCGCAGGTTTTGCAGGTTGGCTGGAACTTCGTAACTCTCGGTGGTTGCCATGGTATCCAGAAACAGCGGCAGACATCCACCGCAGTCCGCGCGTTTGCCCAGGGCGCGATAGATCTTGCCCGGGGTGATGATCGTGTCGGGGTCGGCGGCGCGCATCCAGTCCATCGCGGCGCGGATCTCGGTGTCGCGGATGTTCATGCACTGGCAGACGATCATGGCTGCGGTCCTTTGCTCGGGCAGGCGGGCGGCCGTCCGGTCGGGCCGCCCTGAGGGGTTAGTGGAAAACGGCGTCGGGATCGTCGAGGCTGTCGGAGCCTTCGAAGGCGATCTGATCGACACCAAGCACGCTGACCGCGCGTTCGATGCTGCGGGTCTGATCGACCAGCGCTTCGACCGCGCCCATGATCAGCGCCTCGCCTTCGGCATTGCCGCGCGCCAGCATCATGTCATAGCTGAAGCCCGCCTCGGCGGCGGATTTGATCTGGCCCAGCTCGACCATGGTGGCGTTCAGCCTGGCGCGCAGCGCTTCGTCGACGCCGGCATCGGCCGCCGCCACCAGATCAGAGAGCGCCGGGCCGGAGACCCGCGACCCATCGATTCGCAGATATTCGCCCAGATAGACATTCCGCACGCCCAGACCGTCATAGTAATGGCTGTTGTGGGTGTTGTCGGAGAAACAGTCGTGCTCTTCCTCGGGGTCGTTCAGCATGACGCCGAGCTTCATCCGCTCGCCCGCCTGTTCGCCATAGGATAGCGAGCCCATGCCGGTGAGAATCGCGTTGATGCCGGCATCCTCATCCTCGAGCACCGCGGCGCGGGCGTCGCCGCCTTCGGCCCATTGACCGGCCATCCAGTCCAGGTCCGAGACCAGCAGATCGGTGGCGGCCTTGAGGTACTGGCCGCGGCGGTCGCAATTGCCGCCCGAGCAGGCCGCGTCGGTGGCGTAATCGGTCCAGGGGCGGTTGCCGGCGCCATAGTCGGTGCCGTTGAGATCCTGCCCCCAGAGCAGGAATTCGATGGCGTGATAGCCGGTGGCGACATTGGCCTCGACCGCGCCCGCCTCGTGCAACTGGCCTTGCAACAGGGCGGGGGTGATCTCGGTGGCATCGACCTCTTGGCCGCCGAGGGTGAAGACCGGATTGGCCACCACGTTCAGCGCCGCAAGCTGGTTTTCGTCGGTCGCGCCGCCATAGGAGGCATCGACATAATCGATCAGGCCCTCGTCCAGCGGCCAGGCGTTCACCCTGCCTTCCCAATCATCGACGATGGCATTGCCGAAGCGGAAGACCTCGGTCTGCTGATAGGGCACCCGCGCCTCGAGCCAGGCCGCCCTGGCCGCCTGCAAGGCCTCGGCCGAAGGCGCGCCGAGCAAGGTTTCGACCGCCGCCTGCAAGCCGCGCGCCTTGATCAGGCTGTCCTCGTAACCCGCCTGGGCGATGTCGGCATAGGTGTCGAGAACCTCGGCCTTGCTCTGGGCAAGAGCAGGCGTGGCGACACAGGCCGCAAGGGCGAGGGCGGTGGTGGAGCGGAGGCGCATGGAAAGTCCTTTCAACTAAGCAACAAGACCCGGCGATGCGAAGCAGGATCGCCCGACGAATGGGTTTTGCGTATTGCTGACTTATTTTGTCGGATTAGTCAATGGGGCCAAAACCCGATTGTTCCACTGCGATCTGGACAGCGGAAATCACCCCGGTCAAAGCCGGCGCGGCGCGGATTTTGCGATCTGGTGGGGGCGGGCGCAGGCCGCGCCCGGGGGTCAGTTTGTCTTGCGACCGACCTTGAATGGCAGGGGGGCGATCGGCACGCCGTCCTCGACCAGTTTGCGGGCCTCCTCGGGCCGGGCCTCACCGCGGATCGCGCGGCTCGGGGCATCGCCGAGATGAATGGCGCGGGCCTCTCGGGCAAAGTCGCGGCCGACATCCTCCGAGGTTTTCTCGATATGCGCTTTCAGCTCAGCCAGCGCCTTCTCGGCGGGCGAGGCCGGGGTCGAGAGCGGCTTGGCCGGCGCCTGCGGTTTCGGCTTGGCGGTGCCATGCGACACGCGCGGCGCCATCAGGTCGCGGTCGACCTTGCTGGTGCCGCAGACGGCGCAGGCCACCATGCCCGCAGCCTGAAGCTTGTCGAAGGCGGCGGCGGATTGGAACCAGCTTTCGAACCTGTGGTCTTCGCTGCATTTCAGCGCGTAGTGAATCATCGTCCTGACCGATCCTTGATTGACAAAGACATAGCCATTTGTGGGGCAAGTTCAACTCGCTGCGCGGTCACACCGGATCACGAGCGCAGCTTGCGGGGATCGAAATACAGCAGAATCTGGCGCAGCTCCGGCTCGCTGACCAGTTCGGCGGCGCGGGCCGGGCGCATCCACTTCATCCGCCGCTGGCCGGCCTCTGGAAAGGCCTCGGCCAACCGCTTGACGCGAATCGGATAGACCATCGCGACACAGGGCAGGTCACCGGTGCGGGCATTGATCTTCATGTAGGAAAAGACCCCGATGCATTGGCCGTGCGGCCGGCCGATCACGCCGGCTTCTTCCCAGGCCTCGATCGCCGCGCCCTGAGCCGGGGTGACGCCATGGCTGGGCCAGCCCTTGGGAATGATCCAGCGCTTGCGCCCGCGCGAGGTGATCAGCAGCACCTGGGCCTTGTCGTTGACGACGCGATAACACAGCGCGGCGAATTGCGCGCGCATCTCGCCCTTTTGCCGGGCGCGAATGGCCAGCGGCAATTGCGTCTTGTCATGAAACGACATCACCGGCCCTCCTTGCCCTAGAACAAAGGTAGAAGAATTCCCCCACATTGCCACCCGGGAAATCGCGGCGGGACGGCAAAACCGCCCGACTGCCGCGCGGCGGCGCTCAACCCGGCAGCGCCGCGAGAATCCGGGTCACGACCTCGGCCAGATCGGCCGGCTGATCGAGTTGTTCATGTGCCTTGCGGCGCATCGCGTCGCGGCGGTCGGCATGGCGCACCTGGATCAGTGCGCGCGCTAATTCTTCGGCGGTGCTCACTTGGATAGCGGCGCCGGCGACATCGAGCATACGGTAGATGCGGGTAAAGTTGCTGGTATCGGGCCCATGCAGCAGGGTGCTGTCGAACACCGCCGGTTCAAACGGCGTGTGCCCCCCTTTCTCGACCAGCGAGCCACCGATGAAGGTGGTGCCGGCGAGCTGATACCATAGCGGCATTTCGCCAATCGTGTCAGCGATATAGACTGCATCGTCGCGGGGCGCATCGCCCCGCGAGCGCAGGGCCGCCGGCAGATCGGCGGCGCGCACCATGGCGGCGATCTCGGCGCCGCGCCGGGGGTGGCGGGGGGCGATGATCAGCCGGGCCTCGGGGCGCTGCGTCAGCAGGGCGGCATGGGCCGCGATGACGATCTCGTCCTCGCCCTCGTGGGTCGAGGCGGCCAGCCAGGTCGCGTCACGGTCAAAGGCGCGGCGCAGATCGGGATCGAGTGTCAGCCCGGCCGGTGGCACGTAAAACGCCTTGAGGTCGAGCACGGCGGTCATCTGCCCCGGTGTCAGCCCCAGTTCGGCCAAGCGGCGGCGCGACCCCTCGTCCTGCGGAGACACGAAGGTGAGCCGCGCCAGCATGTGCCGCGCCAGCGGCCCGAGCCTGCGCCAGGTCTGCGCGGTGCGCATGGACAGCCGCGCGCCGATGGCGATGACCGGCAGGCCACGGCGCGCCACGGCAGCAATCCGGTTGGGCCAGAACTCGGCTTCGAGCAGCAGGTGGCCGACGACGCCGTAGCGCCGGCAGAGCAGCACGGCCGCCCAGCGGGTGTCAAAGGGCGCCAGCCGCGCGCTCAGCCCCGGCAGACCCCAGCCCAGCGCCAGATCCCGGCCG
The DNA here is from genome assembly GCF_028807375.1 of Marinovum sp. PR37. Lineage (NCBI taxonomy): Bacteria > Pseudomonadati > Pseudomonadota > Alphaproteobacteria > Rhodobacterales > Roseobacteraceae > Marinovum > Marinovum sp. PR37. The sequence goes on from NZ_JARAML010000005.1 coordinate 223,567, forward strand.
GTGAGCGAATTGCAGGTGATCAGGAATTTCAGCTCGGGCCGCGCCGCGTGTAGCGCCAGCAGCGCCGGGCGGGCCGAAGTCAGCTCTCCGTTCGAGGCGGCATGCAGCCAGAGATGCGGACCGCTGCCCCGGCCCGGCGCCAGTCCCGTGCGCTGGCCCCAGTCGGCCAGCCGCTCGCGCCGCGCGATCACACGCGTCAGGAGCGACAGCGCCACGATGGGCCACGCCAGGCAGACGACGAGACGATAAAGCGGCATGGCCGGGAAAGTCATGAAGGATCAAATGTCCTTGGCAATGGTGCGCAGTTCGAATTTCTGAATCTTGCCGGTCGAGGTTTTCGGCAGCTCACGGAATACGACCTTTTTCGGCGTCTTGAAACCCGCAAGTCGGGCACGGGCAAAGGCGATGAGCTCGGCCTCGGTTGCGGCATGCCCGGCCTTCAGCTCGACAAAGGCGCAAGGCACCTCGCCCCATCGCTCGTCCGGCTTGGCCACCACTGCGGCCAGCGATACCGCCTCATGCGCCATCAGCGTGCCTTCGATCTCGACCGAGGAGATGTTCTCGCCGCCGCTGATAATGATGTCCTTGGCGCGGTCGGCGATCTGGACGTAGCTGTCGGGATGCTGGACCGCGATGTCGCCGGAGTGAAAATAGCCGTGCTTGAAGGCCTCGGCGGTGGCCTGCGGGTTCTTGTAATAGCCTTTCATCACCGCATTGCCGCGAAACATGATTTCGCCCTGCTGCGCGCCATCCATCGGCACCTGGTCCATGGTCTCCGGCGCCATCACCGTGATGTCGTCCATCATCGGCATCGCGACGCCCTGCCGCGCCTTGACGGCCGCGCGGTTCTCGGGGTCGAGCGCCGCCCAATTCTCGTCGCGCCAAGTGCATTCGGTGGCGGGGCCATAGGTCTCGGTCAAGCCATAGACCTGGGTAATGTTGAAGCCCATCGGCTCGATCTTGGCGAGGGTCGCCGGGGCCGGGGGCGCGCCGGCGGTAAAGACCTCGACGGTCTGGTCGAAGGCGCGGCGATCTGCGTCCGGCGCATTGACCAGCATGTTGAGCACGATGGGCGCGCCGCCGAAATGAGTCACGCCCTCGTCGGCGATGGCGTCAAAGATCGCCTTCGCGGTGATGTCGCGGCAGCAGACCAGCGTGCCGCCCAGAAGCGGCATCATCCAGGTGTGGCACCAGCCGTTGCAGTGAAACAGCGGCACGATAGTCAAGTAGCGCGGATAAAGCACCATGCGCCAGGAGATCGGCTGCGCCATGGCGCTGAGATAGGCGCCGCGATGGTGTGTCACCACGCCCTTGGGCCGACCGGTGGTGCCGGAGGTATAGCTGAGCGCGATGCTCTCCCATTCATCGTCGGGCATCACCCAGTCGAACGCCGGATCGCCCGTGGCAATGAAATCCTCGTAGAGCTGATGCGCGCCGCTGGCGCGCACCCCGGCCTGCGGATCGGGCACTTCGATGATGCGTGGGGCGGGGCCCGTCATCAGCGCCAGTGCTTCGTGCAGCACCGGCAGCGCCTGGCTATCGACCAGCACCAGCCGTGCCTCGCCGTGATCGAGGATATAGGCGATTGTTCCGGCCTCCAGCCGGGTGTTGATGGTATTGAGCACCGCACCGCAGGCCGGCACGCCGAAATGCGCCTCGGCCTGGGCCGGGATATTGGGCAGCACGGTCGCCACCACGTCGCCGGGCGCGATACCGGCCTGCGCCAGCGCAGAGGCAAGGCGGCTGCACCGGGCATGGTATTCGGCATAACTCTTGCGATGCGTTCCATAGGCCACGGCCAGCCGCTCGGGAAAGATTCTCCGCGCCCGCAACAGCATCGAAAGCGGCGTCAGGGGCACGTAATTCGCGGGGTTTCTGTCCAACCCGGTCTCATCCGCCAGCCAACCCATCGCATCCTCCCTTTTTAAGCCGGATCATTGAGCTACTCCCCATCTTTTGGACAGGATCTGGCGTAAACTAA
>NZ_JARAML010000060.1:0-2856 GCF_028807375.1 Marinovum sp. PR37
GTAAGCGCCCGGTTTCTACCGCAGCGGCTGGTCCTTGACGCGGGCGATAATGTCTGGCTCGGCGACGAAGTCGTCGAGGAAGCTGTGCCACTCTTCGACGGACCTGCGTGCGGATGCGAGCATATCACGTATCTCGTCGATGCCGTCGTCGGTCAGCGCGGTGATGTAGTCGTCGTGCCCGACATGGACGCTGACGATATTGCCGTAGGTTAGGTTGTCGTCGTTGCTGACGATGGCCTCGAGCAGCTCGGGATCTTCGCCCAGGCGGGTGGCGACATGGGCGATGGAGCACACGTAGGTCGTTGCCGCCATCACGCGGCCTCGTTGCGAGATTGATCCGTCGGGCTCCAGTTCCAAGGGAGCAATTCGGCCAGGCGGTTGTTCATGTGATCGTGGATGCGATCCAAGACGTCGGCCAGATAGGCCTGCGGGTCAAGCCCGTTCATCTTGGCGGTCTCAATCACGGTCATGGCGCGGGCGAGGGTTTCACCACCGGTATCCGAGCCAGCGAATAGCCAGTTCCGCCTTCCGACGCCAATCGGTCTCAGCGCGCGCTCGGCGGGATTGTTGTCGATGGCCACGCGCCCGTCGTCGAGGAACAGCGTGAACGCGGGCCAGCGGCTCAGCCCGTAGCGGAACGCCTTGGCCAGATCGCTCTTGCCTGGAATGCGGGTGAGCTGCCTTTCGGCCCAGTTCTGGAACGCATCGGCCTTGGGCTTGCTTTCCTTTTGGCGCACGGCTTGCCGCTGTTTGGCGGGCCTGCCGCTGATTTGCCGTTCGATGTCGTAGAGCGCTCCGATCCTGTCGAGCGCCTCGCGCGCGATCTCGGATTTCGTCGCGGTCCAGACATCGTGGAAGTCGCGGCGAAGATGCGCCCAGCACGCGGCTTCCCGGAACTGGCTCTTGCCGTCCGGATCGGCGGCATAGAGCTTGGCATAGCCCTTGTAGCCATCCATCGCCCGGCAGTGGTTTGTCTTCAAACCACGAGAGGGGGCCTGGAGAATGCCGCGGGTTTCGCCGAGATGGGCAAGGACATGCTCTTCCCTCCAGTCCGGGGCGAACCGGTAGACCGCACCGGGTGGAGCCGTGCCCGCCCAGGGGCGCTGATCGCGGACATAGGCCCAGATCCGGCCTTTCTTGACGCCCTTGCCCAGCCCCTTGTCGCGCCGGCCGCGATCGAGAACCCGGATGGGCGTGTCATCGGCGTGCAGAAGATCGCTGGCCATGATCTCGGTCTCGATCTTCCCGATCAGCGGCGCCAGCGTCTTCATCGCCCCGCCGCACCAGTCCACCAGGGTCGTGTCCGGGATGTCCGCCCCCATGCGGGCGAAGATCTCGTTCTGACGATACAACGGTACATGGTCGTCGAATTTCGAGGTCAGCACATAAGCCAGAAGGTTCGGGCCCGCCATGCTGCGGGGAATGGGACGGCTGGGCGCAGGTTTCTGAACGATCTTTTCGCAGCGCCTGCAGGATTTCTTGACGCGCGCAATCTCGATGACCTTCAGCTGCGCCGAGATCATGTCGATCAGCTCGCTGACATCTTCGCCCACCACCCGCAGGTCGCCCCCGCAATCCGGACAATTGTCGCCGGGATCAAGCTCGCGGCGTTCGCGCGGCGTGTCCTTCGACACCTTCGGGCGGCGGCGCCTCGGGTCCCGCGCCTCGACCGGTTCCGGGGCCTGGTTTTCCGTCTCCGGTTCATCGTCGTCGTCCTGCGACTGGTCCTCCGCCTCGGCGAGCGCCACCTGCAGGCCCTCCAGCGCCAATTCCAGTTGTTCGATCTCGCGTTCAATCTTTTCCGAGCTGGATCCGAATTTCTGCTTCTGCAATCTGGCGATCCGGACGCGCAGCGCCTGAACCAGCAGATCATGGGCTCGCAAACTGGCCGACATCTTCTGGTTTTCCGCCTGCAATGCGGCGATCATCGCCTTCAGGACGGCAGGATCATTGGAGAGAGACGTGGCTTCGTCGGACATGGCGGTGGATACCATGACCGCAGATCAGGTGCCATAAAAACAAACGATTCCAGAGAGATAATTCAACCCGTCCGGGCTGGCGGCGCCCCCCAATCCGGCCGGCGCCAATCGATCCCCTCCCAGAGCATGGCCAGCTGAGCGGCGGTCAGACGCACGCTGCCATCCGTTGCCGCGGGCCATGGAAAACGCCCCTTCTCGAGGACTTTGTAATACAGGCAAAATCCCTGGCCATCCCAATACAAAAGTTTCACCCTGTCGCCGCGGCGCCCCCGAAACGCGAACACCGCACCGTTCGCCGGTCTCTGCCGCAGGACGTCCTGGGCGATGGCGGACAGGCCCATAATGCCCTTGCGCATATCCGTGTGACCGCAAGCCAGGTAAACCCGAACGCCGGTGCCGGGGCCGATCATGCCGCCTCAACCGCTTGGATCAAACGGGTCAGCACCGCCGCGTCCACACGGGCATCGACCCGGAGGCTGCGGCCCTCGCGCAAAACCACTTCGATCAGCAACGAGCTCGCGTCAGGGACGCAAGCTTCTGGCGGTCCGGGCGGCAGTGCAATATCGACCGGCAAGAACAGCGCAGTGTCGTCAGGCGTCAGAAGCCCCTTCTTCCTCAGTTCATATCGCCAGGCATAAATCTGCTGCCGCCTGATCTCGTGCCGATGCGCGACTTGCGATACCGTCGCGCCGTTCACCCCGACCGAAAGCACAATCGACAACTTCTCCTCGTCGCTCCATCGGCGCCGACGCTCCACGCCCAGAATTTCGCCCCGCATCCCTGCCTCCCTGTAGGAGACGTCTCTAATGACGTCATTATGGACGTCTCTTATCAATCACCGGGACATACGAGCAGGCGGTTCAAATCGGGCGGTTAC
>NZ_JARAML010000061.1:0-2491 GCF_028807375.1 Marinovum sp. PR37
CGCGTCAAGGACCAGCCGCTGCGGTAGAAACCGGGCGCTTACGCTTTACCTCACTCCAGCATGAGCCGTTTGTGACCCCGCATCCCCTACAGCCCTTGTAGGACACCGCGTAACCGTGCGCACTCTGCCTTAGATCATTGAAGAAAATCGTCGGTTCAAGCCCATTAGTTTGCGCACAATCCGCCCAAAGCCTTGCGCGTCTTGCCCACAATATTGCGCTTCACTCAGGCCGTTCAACGTCAGCCACCGACTGACATTTTGATACGACGAATCCGGACGGCAGTCCAGCATCCAGAAACGCCGAAAGCCGCCAAGGCATTCCTTGACGGCATACACATAGTGCGCGAGGAGGCGTGTCGGTTAGGAGGGGTGAAACGCGATCATTCGGGCAATATCACGGGTTCGGATCAGATGTCCACGAGACGATGTCCCTGCCCGCTGCGACCCAACCGAGGAGATCTCGCGATCTGCGAGGGATGCGAGCAGCTTTCGCGAGGTAGTCTTGCCTTCCTTCGCCAGGTCCGAGACCACATGGAATTCACGACGGAACCGCGAAAGCGCTTCTTCAGTAATCTGCCAGACGTGGAACGAGCCTCGCTTCCCTTTGGTCGCCTGAAGCAAGCCCTGCTCGCACCATCCGGTGACACATTCGGGTTTCCACCCCGAGAACTCGGCAACGTCTCCAGCGGTCCACGATCGGGCGCCGCCATGATCTTGAAGAAGGCGGTCGATCTCCGCCGCGTCGAAGAGCGCATCTCCGAGGCTATCACCCTCAGCGAACTTGACCGCTCGAAGCTTTTTGTCCGCTATGAGGCGATACATCTTCAGAATCGCGGTCCGATCCGTCGTCCTGCACAGGTTGATCTTGCGAAAGGCCACCATCCCATCGGCTCCGGCACTTTTAACCCGGGCCACTTGCCGGATTCCATCTATCGCAGTGCAGATGTTCTTGAGGTCGAAATTCCCATCTACGCAGGGGTGAGACGACACCCTGCACTCAGCACCGAAGAACCTTGCCTCTTCCATGAGCTCGAACGGTTTCCTTGAAACACCAAGGGTGTTCCGAACCTTTTCCTTGGTCGCAGATCGCTTCCGTTGCTCAAGGACCTCTTCGATGTCCTGTGTTCTGATGATCGTATGAAGGTGGCCCGTGCCCGATCGTCCCTGCGATCCCTTCATCTCTCCAGCACGGAGTGCCTCGACAATCCTCTCGCTGCGTATGCCCAAGATATCTCCTGCGTGGGCCGCGCTTACCCATTCTGCGCCATCCAGGTGTCGGCGAGTCTTGTAGGCGTCACCACACACGGTGCCGACGACAATGAGGCAGCGGGACAGCAATGCTTCAGCCAGTGCCCCTTTCTGGCTGAGCAGGCCACGATACCAAACGCCCAAGCGTGCGGCTGCGGTCAACCCTTCCGCGCCTGGGGCATTCCATCGCTGCACGACATGTTCGTCGAATGCGTTCGGCCAATCGAAGAGCAGCGGTTCGATGCGCGCAAGTCGAACGCGGGCCTCTTCGACGGTCTTAGGACAAGTCGCCTTGCCTTCTTTTCCAGTCCGCGCTCGAACCATGTTCGCACAGAGAAACCACACGGTGCGAGCCGTGTGCAGGCCTTCCTCGGAACCGAGGTCGATGCCGCCCGTGTGCGCCGAATGTCCCGCGATTAACTTTGCGAACTCAGCCTCGAAACCGCTGGCAGGCACGGCATTCGCATCGCCGTAGGAACTGCCGCAAAGGCAGCCCGCATACCCGTCACCGAGCAGGGTGAGATCGTCACCGCAACCGGGACACTGATCGATTAGCTGACATTCATGCTCGGCACATACCGTGACCAAGGCGTGTCGCCATTCTTTCCGTCGGGGCTGGCGCGCGGCAATACATGCAGGGCAAACCGGGTCGCGGTGCATCCGATGGAACGACCAGTCGAGGGCGGCGTCCATTGGCTGCTTGCCAGGTAGGATCTGCTCCATCGTGGCCAAGTCGAGATCGAGCTCCAAAGCCAGCCGCTCTGGCTCCTCGACTGTAGCGCGCCCGTAGGTCTGCCCGAGCGTCGTCAGGAAGCCCCTGGCCTCGGGAAAACCTTCCGCATCAGAGCGCCGCTTGAGGTAACCGAGGAGGCTTTCATTCATGCCGGGGATCATGCTGCCAATGCCTTATCGTTCGGAGTCCGGAAAGCCTCGAGTTCAAGCGAAGAATTCGGATCGGGGAGCTGTAATCCTGCGTCCCTCATGACCTTCGCGTAGGACCGCAGAAGGACGTCGTCCTGTGGTGGTTCGGCGTCGAAGATCGGAGCATAACGAGAAAGCCCTTGAAGCCGTATGTGAGCGGCCCTCCCAATATCCGGCAAAGCCATAACCTTAGTCCTTATGGCCTTCCGAATAGCAATCTCAAGCACTTCGATCACCATGCCGACGCGGCCACCAGAAGCTGCGAAGAGGCGCCGGGTCTGTCCGTCGTCAGGGATTTTGAGACAGATGGCGGCCTGATCTA
>NZ_JARAML010000062.1:0-2311 GCF_028807375.1 Marinovum sp. PR37
TATAGCGCGACAATCAGGGTGAGATCAGCGCGACAATCAGGATGAGAATCCTTGGCCGCGACACAGGGACGATGGCCGTTTGTGTTGCCGCGGGCAAGGGGTTTGTCGCTCGGGCTTGTCGCGGAGCGTCAATCTGCGGTCATGTCCACCGGTGACGCCTTTTGTGGAGGCCGCCCGGGTCCCTTGGCTCTTTCTGCAGCCTTGCGCCGATAGCTTTCCACATTCATCTCGAAGATGGTCGCGTGGTGGACCAGCCGGTCGACGGCAGCCAGCGTCATCGCCGGGTCGGGGAAGATCGTGTCCCAGGCGCCGAAAGGCTGGTTGGCGGTGATCAGCATGGAGCGGCGTTCGTAGCGCGCGCTGATAAGCTCGAAGAGCACGCTGGTCTCAGACTGGTCCTTGGTGACATAGGCGATGTCGTCGAGGATCAGCAGGTGGAACTTGTCGAGCTTGGCGATGGCGCTTTCGAGGGCGAGATCGCGGCGGGCCTGCTGGAGCTTCTGGACCAGATCCGTGGTGCGGGTGAAGAGTACGCGGTAGCCATTTTCCACCAGCGCCAACCCGATGGCGGAACTGAGATGCGACTTGCCCACCCCCGGCGGGCCGAACAGCAGGATGTTGTCGCCCTTGCCGATCCAGCTGTCGCCGGCGGTGATGGCATTGACATGCGCCTTGGACACCATGGGAACGGCGGCGAAGTCGAATGTCTCAAGGGTCTTGCCGGGCAACAGGCGGGCCTGGGCGAGGTGGCGCTCGATCCGGCGACGGTCGCGTTCGGCCAATTCATGTTCCACCAGGGCGCTGAGCAGGCGGGCGGCGCGCCAGCCTTCCTTGTCGGCCTGTTCGGCGAAGCGAGGCCAGAGCACCTTGATGGCGGGCAAACGCAGCTCGTTCAGGGCAAGGGTGAGACGGGCGGCATCGATCTCGTGCGATGTCATGCTGCCGCCTCCTCGGTGATCGTGACATCACCCACCAGCCGGTCGTAGGACGACAGGTCGGCCAGCTGCACGCTGATCCCCGGCAGAGTCTCGGGCGGCGGCGCAAAGAGCGCGCGCAGGGCCTGGATGTCGGGCAGCCGTCGCTGGCGCAGATCCTCGTCGAGCTGGGCGGCCAGTTCGGCTTCACAGCCGCGGTCATGGGCCAGTGCCAGAAGATCGACCGCCATCCGGCAGGCCGTCTTCTCGCTGGTCTGTTCCAGCAGCGCCGCGAACATGTCTCGGAAGGCCCGGCGCGGAAACAGCTGGTCCCGATAGACCAGCCCCATCAACGCCATGGGCTTTCTGCGCAGCGAATGGATGACGTGCCGGTAGTTGACCACGTGTCCGTGGCTGCCACTGGGCGTGGCGCGTCCGCGGGGCAGCGTCTGCAGGAAGGTGGCGCCGAGAAACAGTTCGAGCCGGTCATCGTAGAGCCGGACCCGCAGCTGATGCCCGATCAGCCGGGAAGGCACGGTGTAGAAGACCTTGCGCAGCAAAAAACCGCCCGAAGATGTGACGCGCACCGTGACTTCCTCGTGATCCGTGGTCCGGCGGTCAGGCAGAGGTTTGAGGCTGGCGCGCTCGATGTCGATGCGCTTGGCATTGCGGGCGTTGATCCGGCCCACGATCTCGTCGATGAAGGCGCGATAGGCGCCCAGGGTCTCGAAGTCGCGGGAGCCGCGCATGATGAGCGCGTCCTCGATGGCGCGCTTCAGATGGCCGTGAGGGCTTTCGATGGCGCCGTTCTCATGCGCCACCCCCTTGGTATTGCGCGACGGCGTCATCCCGTAATGGCGGCACAACGCGTCGACGCGGTCGGTCAGATCGGCCTGGGCGGATCGATCGAGGTTCTTGAAAGCCGCTGAAAGGCTGTCGGTCCGGTGCTCCCGCGGGACGCCGCCCAGCGACCAGAGCGCGTTCTGCAATCCTTCCGCCAGCGCCACGTAGCTTTCGCCCCCCAGCACGACATGGGCGTGCTCGAAGCCGGAATAGGCCAGCCGAAAATGATACAGCCGATGATCCAGCGGCTGCCCGGCAACCGTCACGCACAGCTTGCCGGTCGCGGTGAAATCCGACAGGCCCATCCTGCCCGGCGTGTGGATTTGGCGAAAGATCACTTCCTGCTCGGGGCCGTGTTCGGCCCGCCAGGCGCGTATGCGCCGCTCCAGGGTCCGCCGAATGCCCGGACTCAGGTCGGGGTGCCGACGCAGGAGCTCTTCAAAGATGGCAACCGGCCGCAAACCGGGAGAAGACGTCAACAGCGGAACAACCTCTGCGTCGAAGATCTCCGCCAGCGGGTCCGGCCGACGCCGGCCACGCGGCGGCTTCTTTTG
>NZ_JARAML010000063.1:0-2151 GCF_028807375.1 Marinovum sp. PR37
TAGTTTACGCCAGATCCTGTCCAAAAGATGGGGAGTAGCTCACTATTGACGAACGAACCTGTATCGGCGGGTTCAATTTAGACAAGATCAGGTTTCCATAGGAGTTGCAGTGATTTAAAAGAGTGTACATTGATTTCAGTTTAATTCGCTGGAAACGGTGGCTAAATACGGATGCCCGAGTGAGCAGAATGACCCATTTTTGCGACGTTCACGCCGAGCACTTCCTGAAAAGCACGCGGGACGCGGACATAACATGCCTACGCGACCGGTTCCTTGGTGCCGTTCCGCATACTACCTCTAAAAGTGCCCGTATCCTTGATGCCAGCGCAAGGTTCGGTCGGGACGCGCATTTCTTTCTGCGCGCCGGATACCGGGTCGAAGCTTTTGATGCCTCTCCAGCGATGCTAAGGGCGGCGTGTCAATCGGCATTGAATCCTGGCTCTGACTCAGTTTTGGTGCAACTTCGGCCTGCCTCAGATCAGAGCGCTTGAACGAGCCGCGCTTTGAGCAAGTCGATGTTCGCCCTTCCATACATCTGGCGTTTGAGCGTCTTGAGGCGGTTAATCTGCCCTTCAGTCTGCCCGTTCGACCATGGTTCCCGAAGCGCCGCGGCGACGGCTGCCTGATCGCGCCGCAGCCCGCGGGCAAAGGCACCGAGCAGCCCGTCCTCCGCTTCTTTCAGCCATCCTTCCAGCTCGTCTTCGCGAGCATTGCGTATCATGTCCGTAAACCGGTCGGTCAGCTTTCGGGCTGTGGCGAGAGCAGGCAAAGAAGCTTCGATCCTTGCGACCTGGATGGCATCCGCCTTGCACAGATGATCCCGGCCCAAGGTCAGGAGGCGGGCAATCTTGCGCGCGGGTGGCGATTTTTCTGTGCCCGATGGCGCGGCCCGCTCGGCACAGCGCTGGCGCGTGGCCCATTCCCCGACGACACGGAGGCTGCCCTGGAAACCATCGGCCCGCAGCCGGCGCCAGAGTTCGGCGCCGTTCCGGCAGCCGCCCGCCCATTCCTGCTCCAGTCGCGGCAGCCAAGGGGTCAGACTGCTCTCACGGATGCGGAAAACATCCTCGCGTTCCCCACGCAAAATCTGCCGGACGAGCTGGCGGCTGAGCCCTGTCTGGCGTGCCGATCCGCCGGATCGGCACGCCATCATCAGCCATTTGGCGAACCATCCGGTTGGTTTGCTGGCGGCGCAGATAGCCTTCGTATTGCAGCTTTTCAGCGGCCGTCAGCAGCTTTGGATCCAGTGTCTTTGCTCCGATCGCTTTGCGGATGGCAGGCATGTTACGTTGTACGGCGGCCAGGAAAGCCGCGCTCGCGTTTTCTAACAGGTGCCAGCGGTCGGCAACCTGAACCGCTTTTGGCAAGGCCCGTGAGACGGCACCGCCATAGCCTCCGTTGCGGTCTCGGGCGACGACCTCAATCCCCGGACGGGCCCGCAGCCAGGCCTCGACCGTGGCCGGTTCCCGGTCTGGCAGGAGGTCAATAACCCGGCGCCGCTCCAGATCGCAGATCAAAGTGCCGTATCGCTGCCCTTTCCGCCAAGCCCAATCGTCAATGCCTATAACGCGGAGATCACTGCTTGAGGCCTCAGCCGTGTCCCGGATGCTGCGGAGGAAAGTATCCTTGCTGACTGGCAGCAGGAGCCGTGCGGCGAGCGCTTGTGCCGGACGCCCGCCGAGTGCCAGGCCGAGGTGACGGACCAGTCCTTGCAGACGGGAGGTACGCCGCGCATGCGGCCGGGTCACGTCCGGTGGAAATCGCTCCGCAAATATCTTGGCTGGGCAACGCAGAGCACGGCAGCGAAAGCGGCGAACCAGCAGGACCAGTTCCACCTTCCGGCCATGCGCAGGAAGATCGGCAGGCCGCCGGCGGTACCTGCTGTGAACATGGCGCGAAGCCGTGCCGCAGCGCGGGCACGCCGCCGTGGCTTTGGCGGAACGCGAGTGGATCCGGACCGTGTCCCCAACAAGCTCAACCTGGTCGGCCTTGAGACCTGCTGGCAGGAAATCCCGCCGTGAAAACTGTGACGCCATCGGCAACCTCCTCCAAAACCTGCCAATATATAGCGCTTAGCAGGTTGGGCTGCACCAAATCTGCTTCAGAGCCAAAAGAAGCCGCCGCGTGGCCGGCGTCGGCCGGACCCGCTGG
>NZ_JARAML010000064.1:0-2027 GCF_028807375.1 Marinovum sp. PR37
TCACCGGGACATACGAGCAGGCGGTTCAAATCGGGCGGTTACGCTGGAAGCGATGGAGCGACAAAGGCATCTTCGCCCGGATGATGGCCGGTCTGGCCGCTGAACACGGGGAACAGAAGGCCGTGATGATTGATGCGACCTACCTCAAAGCCCACCGCACCGCGACCAGCATGGCCGCGAAAAAGGGGGGCGTGGCCGCCTGATCGGGCGCACCAAAGGCGGCATGAACACCAAGCTGCACGCCATCTGCGACAGCCAAGGGCGGCCTCTGAACCTGTTCGTCACCGCCGGTCAGGTCAGCGATTACATCGGCGCACGGGCGCTTCTGAACAGCCCGCCAAGTGTCAATTGGCTCCTCGGAGATCGCGGCTATGACGCCGACTGGTTCCGAGAAGCGTTGGAAGACAAGGGGATACGCGCCTGCATCCCTGGCCGGAAGCAGCGGAAGAAACCGGTAAAGTACGACAAGCGGCGCTACAAACGGCGTAACCGGATCGAGATCATGTTTGGCAGGTTGAAGGATTGGCGGCGTGTGGCAACCCGCTACGACAGGTGCCCAAAGGTCTTCCTCTCAGCAATCGCCCTCGCGGCAATCGTCATCTACTGGCTATGAGTCCTGACCCTAGGCAAGATCATAAGGATAGAGCGACTTTCACCTCGAGGCGGCGTGACTGAGGAGCCGGATCTTACAGCGAGAGGCTATTGCCTCGGCAACCCGAGGTTTGGTTCAAGGAAACACCACGCCGAGCACGCTGTTTTCGTCGATACCCTCGATGACGCCGCGGAGTTGATCTTGCAAGGCTTTTCCCTACGCATGGTCAGCGAAGGCAAACGAGCCTCGCTGATTTCGCCAAAGAGCCTTCGCATCATTCGCGAGTGACCGCACAATGGCATCATCGCAGCCGGACCTGCTCAAGTTAATCCGCTAGCGTGAGCAGCTTCCGCAGGGTCGATACAGCCAGGACAATTGCCCTGATCGACAGTGGCGAGGAACACGACACTATCCGCGGCGGTCAGGCGGACATCATCATCGGCAGTCTGGGGCGCGACGTCCTGTTCGGCGAAGAGGGCATCGACCGCTTTGTCTTTCTGAGCTTTGCAGACAGCCCGGTCGGCGGCGGCGCGCTGGATTTTCTGGGCGCCGCCAGTTTCTCGACCGCCTCCGGCCTGGCCCTTCGCGTGGTCACGCGGGCGGGGGATCGACCGTGGTCCAAGTCGACGCCGATGGCGATGGCGTCCGAGACATGGCAATCCTTGTGCAATTCGTGCCGCCCATGACCGCCAACGATTTCCTGTTCTGACCCCGTCGCGCAGGTGCAGGGTCATGCGTCCCCGGCCTGATCGCCGTCCCTGGCCTCATTTCGCGCGTTTAGGCTTGCAGCGCATTTGGAGATCCGGTATCCGGCAGATCACCACCACGGCGGCGAGTTGGCGGAGTGGTGACGCAGCGGATTGCAAATCCGTGTACACCGGTTCGATTCCGGTACTCGCCTCCAAACAATATCAAGGACTTACATGTTTTTCGACACGCGGACCACCGCGCGTCTAGACATTTGTCTAAACATTCTGTTTTTGTTCTGTTCGCATTGCCCGCGGCCCGCTGAACGGCGGCGCACCCACCGAACGCGCCAAAATGCCAGACAGGACGTGTTCGATTAAATCGAGATGTTCTACAATCCGAAGCACAAGCACACCCGGAACGGAATGCTGTCGCCTCTCGAGTTCGAGCGGCAACAGAAACTGAGGCACGAAGGCGTTTAATAAACGCGGGGCTATTCACTCTGGGCTGGCCCGTCAAAGCTGGCATGGAACACTGCAACTACTGTACCGGGCCTGCAGTTTGCTCGCAGTAACTATGATCTACCGACCATAAAACGCAAATATGATCTGCGGATCATACCGCCTGAAGGGCAACCGCCCGACGTCGTATGCCAGCAGAAATGGCTTCCGCCAATGGCTGTGGAAACCCATCCGGCAGGTCTGCTAGGGTCAGGATTCATAACCAATAGATGACGAGCGCCGCGAGC
>NZ_JARAML010000065.1:0-1673 GCF_028807375.1 Marinovum sp. PR37
ATCGGCATGCAAAATTGGCTCTGACGCACATCGTGTGATGTTTTGCGGCATAGCCCCTACATTTGGCGTATAATCTGAAGGGATGAGCGCCATGACAGGACGTTTCGACACCAGGCTGTTGCCTGAAGGGCTTCGCGCAACTGGATACAGCGCAGATGGCGCGATACTTGCGATTGACGCAGAGGTCATTGATGCCGAGGTGATCTGTCCGGGTTGCGGGCAGCGGTCTTCCCGTCGGCATGGACGTTATGTCCGGCACCTCAAGGATTTTCCAGCGCATGGTCGTTCCGTGCAGGTACGCTTGTCAGTGCAGCGGTTCCGATGTGTTGATGCGCACTGCGCCACGAAAACTTTCAGCGAGAAAGTCCCGGAGTGCCTTGCGTGCCGTCATGGTCGTCGGACCGGGCGATTTCAGGACCTCGTCGCCTACCTCGGCCGTGCGATGGGCGGTCGGCCAGCCCAGGCACTTGGGCGGCGACTGCGGTTCGGCTTGAGCAAGGATACCTTCCTCCGTGGGGCTGCGTCAGGTGTGCGGACCATGGGCTGTGACCCGCGCGTCATCGGGATCGACGACTGGGCCTGGCGCAAGGGACAGCGCTATGGAACGCTGATCTGCGATCTCGAACGGCGTGCCGTCATCGACCTGCTGCCGGATCGCGAGCCTGCGACGGTCGCGGCCTGGCTGCGTCAGCATCCGCAGATCGAAGTCGTCGCTCGTGACCGAAACGGCGGATACAGGCAGGCAATCTCCGAAGCGCTTCCTGATGCGACCCAGGTTGCCGACCGTTGGCATCTCTTGCAGAACGCGAGCGATGCGTTTTTGGCCGCCGTCCGTCGCGCAATGCCCACCATAAGAAGAACGGCCTGCAGCGCCGAGCTGGACCCCGGCATTCTGACTGCGGCGGAGCGCCTGCAATTCGAAGGTTTTCAGCGGCGCCAGCAAACCAACGTGATGATCCAGCGCATGGGGTCCGAAGGTGTGCCCATCAAGCGGATCGTCCGGATCACTGGTCTGAGCCGGGGTCTGGTCCGGCGCGTCCTCCGTGGCGAACGAGAAGACGTCTTCCGGCTGCGCCAAAGCAGCCTTACTCCCTGGTTCCCGCTGTTGGAGAAGCATTGGCTGGACGGATGCCGCAATGGAGCTGAACTCTGGCGTCGGCTGCGGTCGAACGGCTTCCAAGGAAGTCTCCGCGTCGTCGGTGAATGGGCCACGCGTCAACGCCGCGCCGAGGCCGCCATCCCCCACGGCTCAGGCAAGTGTCCTCCGAGCCGCAAGATTGCCCGCATGATGACCTCTGGTCGGCACCACCTCTCGAAGACGGACAGCATATTCGTCACGCAGGTCGAGCACGCTCTGCCGCAACTGGCGCAGGACCGTCGGCTCCTCGATGCCGTCACCTCCATGGTCCGCAACGGCGAGGAGGACGGGCTCGCTAACTGGTTGGATCAGGCGAAGGCGTCTGGACTGGCGGCCTTTTCGCGCGGGCTCTCTGCCGATCTCGACGCGGTTGCGGCGGCGCTTCGCGAGCCTTGGTCCAACGGCCAGACTGAAGGCCAGATCAACCGGCTGAAGATGCTGAAGCGGCAGATGTATGGTGCCGCCGGTATCGACCTCCTCCTCGCACGCCTCCAACATTCGGCATGATGGCACCACAGAAATTGAGTCGGACCCA
>NZ_JARAML010000066.1:0-1636 GCF_028807375.1 Marinovum sp. PR37
TTCTTCTCGCCCTTCGCCATGACGCTGATCCTGCAACAGGTGCAGATCGTCGGCGTGCTGGCGGCGGCGCAGGCGCTGATCATCCTGACCGCCGGGATCGACCTCTCGGTCGGCGCCATCGCGGTGCTCTGTACCGTGGTGATGGGCAAGGTCTCCTTCGACTACGGCCTGCCGCCGGTCTTCGCGGTGATCGCGGGCCTCGCCGTCGGCACCGGCATCGGCGCGGCCAATGGCTGGCTGGTCAGCCGGATGAAACTGCCGCCCTTCATCGTGACGCTGGGCATGTGGCAGATCGTGCTGGCCGCCACCTATCTCTATTCCGCCAATGAAACCATCCGCAGCCAGGACATCGAGGCCGAAGCCCCGTTCCTGCAATTCCTCGGCACCACCATCGACCTGGGTGGCGCGCGGTTCACGCTCGGCGTCTTCCTGATGATCGCTCTGGTGGCAGCGCTGGCCTATGCGCTGCGCTCGACCGCCTGGGGCCGGCATGTCTATGCGGTGGGCGATGACCCGGAGGCCGCCGAATTGGCCGGTGTCGACGTGCACCGAACGCTGATGTCCGTCTACATGCTGGTGGGCTTCATCTGCGCGCTGGCGGGCTGGGTGATGATCGGGCGGTTCGGTTCGGTCTCACCCTCGGCCACGACCGGCGTGATCGGCAACATCCAAGCGATCACCGCCGTGGTGATCGGCGGCATCTCGCTCTTTGGCGGGCGCGGCTCGATCCTCGGCGCTTTCTTCGGGGCGCTGATCGTCGGGGTCTTCGAACTGGGGCTCCGGATGGCCGGCGCCAACCCGCAATGGACCTTCCTGCTCATCGGTGCGCTGATCATCGCCGCCGTGGCCGTGGACCAGTGGATCAGAAAGGTGACAGCATAATGGAACCGATACTCAAGGGACGCAACCTGACCAAGCGCTACGGCAAGGTGACGGCGCTCGACCGCTGCGACTTCGACCTCTATCCGGGCGAGATCCTCGCGGTGATCGGCGACAACGGCGCCGGCAAGTCGACGCTGATCAAGGCGGTCTCGGGCGCGGTGATCCCCGACGAGGGCACGGTGGAGTTGGACGGCAAGCCGGTCAACTTCCACTCGCCGATCGACGCCCGCAACGCCGGGATCGAGACCGTGTACCAGACGCTGGCCATGTCGCCCGCCCTGTCGATCGCCGACAACATGTTCATGGGCCGCGAGATCGTGCGCCAGGACTTCATGGGCAAGTGGTTCCGAAAGCTCGACAAGAAGGAGATGGAGCGGTTCGCCCGCGAGAAGCTGTCGGAGCTGGGCCTGATGACGATCCAGAACATCAACCAGGCGGTCGAGACGCTCTCGGGCGGCCAGCGTCAGGGGGTGGCGGTGGCCCGCGCGGCGGCCTTCGGCTCCAAGGTCATCATCCTCGACGAGCCGACGGCGGCGCTCGGCGTCAAGGAGAGCCGCAAGGTGCTGGAGCTGATCCAGGACGTGAAGTCGCGCGGCATCCCGATCATCCTGATCAGCCACAACATGCCGCATGTCTTCGAGGTCGCCGACCGGATCCACGTCCACCGGCTGGGCAAGCGGCTCTGCGTGATCAACCCCAAGGATCACAGCATGTCCGACGCCGTCGCCTACATGACCGGCGCCAAGGTGCCGGA
>NZ_JARAML010000067.1:0-1610 GCF_028807375.1 Marinovum sp. PR37
GGACTCTAATCAACGGTGGAGGAAAAATCCCGTGGCAGGTCAGGCCTCGTGCAGAAAGATCTGCGATAGGGCAGGAACGGCGTGGTTGGTCATAATCTACTCCAGGATGTCCATCTCCGGACGCTGTTCACGACGGCGAACAGCGAGCCGGGGAGTAGGTTGGTTCACTGAGCTCTTCGCAGAAGTCGATTGAAGCGGCGTTGTCGCAGCGCGCGCCTTCATTTCGGCAGCTTTCTGCCGCAGAACCTCTTTCCGGCGCAATTTGCGAACATTTGAAATCTTGCCCTTTCCGCGCCCCTCAGCGAGCTTTTGCGCCGCCAGTGCAATATCATACATCTTAGAGCGAGCCTCGAGATCTTGCTCCTTCGCTTCTGGGCTGAGGGATTTGATCCGCTTGACATCATCGAAGCTGATTGGAGCAATATCTTCAGATTTCGCAGGGACGATCAGGGGATTTTCGATTCCTTCCACGTCATGGACCACCGCGATGGCCCGGATGTCGGTTGGGTCATACCGAACATCAACCGTCGCCTTTCGGCCCAGTGTAGAGACCAGTTCCCCCAGTCCCTTAGAGTGATATTGCACACCGCGAACATCGATTCCGTAGTGCTGTAACTTCCGCCCGCCTTCTTCGACCATGAAGATCTGTGCAATTTCTTCGGGTCCCAGCGGCAGGCGAGGTATGCCCTGCATCAATCGGTTCCAGCTATCCGTCGGAGATTCCGGAACGCGCAGAGGGGAATGGATCAGGCGTCGCACTTTCTTTGCGTAGACATCATAGAGCCACTTGTAGACATGGCTCTCAAGCTCCTCGAGGGTCATGCAAGCTTCCACCATTGCCTTTTCTGTCCGAGTCTTGTTCGGCATCGTTGGCGACGTTGTGGCACCAGGCAAAGTTTCAAAGAAGCGGCTCAGCTCCAAATTGAAACGCTCAACGAAAGGCTTCTTTTCAGGGCAGCCTGGAATGTTTTTCGCCAGCTCCATACCAGAATGCGCAATAATCCACGGAAGCCATTTCCCGGTATTCTCACTCCCATGATCACAACTTAGAATTTGCCCCACTCCATTCACTTGCAGACGATTTTCGATGCCATGGCGATCAAAAAAATCGTCGGCTCGCGGAGTCATGACATCCTTGAGGGTTTGAACAGTCAGAATTTCGTTCGGTGCGTCGAGGCTCAGCCGCAGCCCCAGAACAAAACCTGTCGCGGCGTCAATAGCCACGCTGACAGTGGGCCGACCGATCCAGATGCCATTCCGGTCCCTAAGGTGCACGTTAGCCGGGGTCGTATCTATCTCTACCAAGTCGAGGGGATAATTTACCCGAGCGTAGAACTGGCCTTGTAATCGCAGCTTCTTCGATGTCTCGGTGTCATTGCGGGCTTTGATTACGTCATCGGCCCTCAACGTCCCCAGAATCGCCATGAAGGATTTTTTTGCGCAGGCATTGGGCTTGTCGATGCCCAGTTCTTTGCATTTGTCCCGATACAGTTTTTCAGCCCTACTGGCGCAGAGCGAAACTGAAATTCGATCGCTCTTTAGGTATAGCTCTTCCAGAACCTCGAAAACTGAGCTACCCCCCGAAATTCGGACACTGACATAAGCTACGA
>NZ_JARAML010000068.1:0-1533 GCF_028807375.1 Marinovum sp. PR37
CTTGCAGTTACCCACAAGTCGTGCGGCGAATTGATTCACCCACAAGACTTGGTCTTGTCCGTGAAGCGCCGATCATGATTCGTCATGTGGCACCGAATGAATGAGGTGCGGGCATGGGGCAGAATTGGGTGGAAACGGAAACCGCCGGGTGTAATTTGGGGGACGTCCGGCTGAACCGGCGGCTCGGGGCAATGCTTGAGGCGCTCGGGGAGCGGCCGGGAAAATCGCTGCCTACGGCGTTCCAGGATTGGTCGAACACCAAGGCGGCCTACCGGTTCTTTTCCAACGGGAATGTCAGCGAAGACAAGATCCTTGAGGGCCACTTCGCCGCCTCTGCCTTGCGCATGCAGGCAACCGACGGTCCCATCCTGATCCTGCAGGACACCACGGAATTCTCCTTCAAGCGTTCGGCTCCGGAGAAGATCGGGTTCACCAAGGTATCGACCGGACGCAAGCTGAAGGAAGGCCGCTACCAGAAACACGCGATCTGCGGGCTCTTGATGCATGCCAGCCTGGCGATCACGCCGGACGGTTTGCCGCTCGGGCTGACAGCCGCCAAGTTCTGGTCGCGCGCAAAGTTCAAGGGGACTGCGGCGCTCAAGCGCAAGATCAATCCGACCCGCGTGCCGATCGAGCAGAAGGAGAGCATGCGCTGGCTCGACAATCTGCGCCTGTCCACCGGGCTGGCGGGCGCGCCGGAGCGCTGCGTGCATGTCGGCGACCGCGAGAGCGACATCTACGAACTCTACTGCCTGGCCGAGGAACTCGGGACCAACTTCCTGGTCCGGAGCTGCGTCGACCGCCTGGCGGAGGATGGCGACACGACCATCGCCAGGGTCATGGCGCAGGTGCAGTCCAGTGGCACTCACGAAGTCCGGTTCCGCGACGCGCAGGGCCAGGATCATCGCGCCGTGCTGTCGGTCCGGCACGCTACGATGACGGTCCGCCCGCCGATCGGAAAGCAGCGGAAATACCGGCATCAGGAGCTTCAGATCATCCATGCCGAGGAACTCGACCCGCCGGAGGACAGGGCACCTATCCTCTGGAAGCTGATCACGAACCTGCCCGTCGGGAGCCACGCGGAGGCCGTGCACAAGCTCGAATGGTACGCCCTGCGCTGGAAGATCGAGACCTTCTTTCGGACCCTGAAGACCGGCTGCCAGATCGAGGAACTGCGCCTCGCGACTGCCGATCGCCTGGCCAACTGCATCGCACTTTGCTGCGTCGTGGCCTGGCGCGTGTCATGGCTGACGATGCTGAGCCGCGAGGCACCGGCGACGGACCCTGCCGCCGTTTTCACGGAGGACGAGCGCAACCTGCTCGACCAAGCGGCGCCGGACAGGAAGCGCCAGGCACCGCGCGATCTCGAATTCTATGTCAGGGCAGTCGCGCGCCTCGGAGGCTATCTCGACCGCGCTTCCGACGCGCCACCGGGGACGACCGTCATATGGCGAGGCTTCTCCCGCCTCGCCGACCTCGTTGAAGGTGCCCGTCTCGCAAAGCCCCCGACGAACACTTATGGGTAACTGCAAG
>NZ_JARAML010000069.1:0-1508 GCF_028807375.1 Marinovum sp. PR37
CGTCTCGCAAAGCCCCCGACGAACACTTATGGGTAACTGCAAGATCAATCGGGCGGTTACTGACGAAGCCGAGCGTGCCGAGTTTCTCCGACTTGCGCAAAAGGCCCCCGATGGCGGCAACGACCTCAGTCGGGCACCTCTCGCAAAATAGCTTGAAGGCTCACTTCCTGCCGTGGCTGTGTGGCCGGATCGTTTCGAGATCACCGAACGCACCCGCAAATCGATCCTGCGTCAGGTGGAAAGGCCGCTGATCGCCGGATCTGAATAGCTCCGCCCGGTCCGGGTGCGCGAGCGGCTGCAAATCGCCAGACGCCAATACAGCCGGCACAAAAGTCGCGCGACAGACGAAAAGTCACGTCATCCGGCTGCCTTGCACAGCGCCGATCGGAATTCGATTCCCGGCAGCGACCGGTCCGGTCACTCTCAAATTGCCCGGGCGACGGATCCTAAGATGCCGCGGAACCGCGTCGGCGCACTTTGTACAGGGTGGCGGACGACGCGACGATCTGAAGGGCCAAGACGGTACCGACCAAACCGGCAAAAGGCCATTGAACCCAGTTCGGCTCGGGCGTCGCCCGATGAAAATCGAGGAAGTGAAGGTACAGAAAGTAGCCGGTATGTACAACTGACAGCCACCACAGCACGTAAGTTCCCCGCTGTACAAATTTCCAAACCGAACTTCCCATCCACCGGAGGCTTCGGTCGTTCGACGTACCGGCCAAAATCAGACCGTAAAGCAACGCAAGGACACCAATCAGATTGGCAATCGCAAATCCGTGCTGCACCATGACGTATCTTTGCAGTCCCGGGTGAAATTCAAAGCCGACAAGACGCATGAGATCCAGGTTCACCCAGCCGATCAAGATGATCGTGGCGTGTATGAATGCCAGCAACACCGCATATATGCCCAATTCGCGCCGGTAGGGTAACAATACCGCCGTACTGCGCCACAGACGCGACACGGGACCAAGCGACATAGCGGCTGCCACCAGAACAATCGACATATCACCAACGGCCCTGTTCCACCGGTGCATCGGCGACCACTCGCTGCGGCTGTACAAGAACAGCCATGTCCCGGCCGCACCGATCAAAATCACGATCAGGTGGCGCGCCCACCATGACGAAAGCAGATAGGATTTCAGATTGAACCCGGCCACATTCCTGCGAGGCGATACTGTCATTCGCATACTTCTCCCAATTAACGGGACATCTAGATGCGCTGGAAAGCAAAGACCGCGCCAATCCCGACAAGGGCATATAACACGATCATGGGATCCGACCCCAGTTGCATCTTCGTGAAGGCCACCGGAACAACCGCGTCAGAGGCCGGCGCAACAGAGTGATGGCCTTTGCACCGATCGCATGTCGCAAGTTGCACCGGCATGGCCATGATAGGATAGAAGAATGCGCCAAGCGACGCGACCCGGCTGAGGTCGAAAAGCAGTGCCAGAGCCGAGGCAGGAACCACTATAGCGCGACAATCAGGGTGAGATCAGCGCGACAATCAG
>NZ_JARAML010000006.1:0-210391 GCF_028807375.1 Marinovum sp. PR37
GTCTCGCAAAGCCCCCGACGAACACTTATGGGTAACTGCAAGCTAAATCGGGCGGTTACCAGCGCACGCAGGGCTGTACTTCCTGGTATGGCCGGAGGGGCTTTTCGTCGGCGCAAAAGCCTTTCCAGGCGGAGGGCGCGACCCATTCGGAAAAACTGTTCCAACCATAGCCCCGGCTTATTTGCGCAAATCCTGCGTTCGGTGTTTCTTCGGCGACAATAATCGCTCAACAGGAGACCCGAACATGACATCCCCCTTCCCCTTGATCCGCACCGGCCTGCTGGCGGCCTGCCTTGCCGGGCTGGCGCCCGTCGCCGCCCTGGCTGCCGAAGTTTCGGTGCGTCTCGGCCACGTCCTGCCCGAGAGCCACAGCTGGCATGTCGCGGCCACCGGTTTTGCCGAGGAGGTCAACCAGCGCACCGACGGCCGGGTTGCCATCGAGGTCTTCCCTTCGGGCCAACTCGGCAGCGAAAAGGAAGTGATCGAAGGCATGCAGTTCGGCTCGGTCCAGGCCGGTCTGATCGGTTCGGGGTCGTTCCAGGGGATCGAGCCGCGGATGGGCATCATCGAAATGCCCTATGCCTGGGGCGCGCGCGATCAGGCCTTTGCGGCGCTTGACGGCGAACTGGGCGCCGAACTGGCCGGCATGCTCGACGCCAAGGGCATCAAGGTGCTCGGCTGGTGGGAAAACGGCTTCCGCAACATCACCAACAACGTCCGTCCGATCGAGACCCCCGAGGATCTCGCCGGCCTGAAAATCCGCGTCACCCCGGACAAGGTGCGCCTCGCCACCTTTGAAGGCCTGGGCGCCGAGCCTGCGCCGCTGTCCTTCGGCGAGCTGTATTCCGCGCTGCAACAGGGGTTGTTCGACGCCCAGGAAAACCCGCTGGCGATCATCTATTCGGCCTCCTTCTTCGAGGTGCAGAAATATGTCTCGCTCTCCGAGCACATCTGGGGCGCGGCGACGCTGACCATGTCGAACGCCACGTGGAACAAGATCGCGTCCGAGGATCAGGAGATCGTCATGGAGGCGGCCACGTCCTGGGGCCTGCAACAGCGCGACATGGTCGCCGCCGCCAATGACGAGCTGATCGCCAAGCTGAAAGACAAGGGCATGCAGTTCAACGAAGTCGACAAGGCTGCGTTCATCGACGCCGTGGCGCCGATCTGGGAAAGCCAGAAGGATGTCTATGGCGAAGAGCTGCTGAGCGTGCTCGACCAGTACCGGAAATGAGCCTGCGGCCGGAAATAACAGAAGTTGCATCGGTCGAGCCGGTGCAACTCTACGACTTTTCGCAGAAAGTGCTGTTTTCTCCGGCGGCGCGCGGCGAGGGCTTTCTCAAGCTGACCGTGACCACCGGCCGAAAGGGCGCGAAATCCACCGCCCACAGCCATCCCCGCGACGAGGTGACGCTGACGTTGAAAGGCGAGGCGATCCTGCGCGCCGGGGGCGAAACTTACCACATGACCGAAGGCACCGCCGTGCGCCTGCCGCCCGGGCTCGACCACACGGTCGAGGTGATCTCGGATGAATGGGTGGTTGTGGCCGCCTATTGCGACGAATGCACGCTCTGCCGCGGCCCCGAAGGATTTCTGAACCCATGACATTGAAAGACGGGTCGCTGCGCGCGGCCGGAACCATCGACCGCGCCGCGCGCTGGTCCGGCGCGGCACTGGTGGCGGGGTTCGCCGCGATGGTCGTCTATGTGGTGATCTCGCGCTACCTGTTTTCCTCGACACCGCGCTGGGCCGAAGAACTGCCGCGGCTGGCACTGGTCTGGCTGACCTTTGTCGGCGCGATCTCGGGCTTCGTGCGTGGCTCGCATTTTCGCGCCGGGCTGCTCGACCTGATCGCCTTGCCACCGCTTCTGCGCCGCGGGCTGGCGATTCTGGCCTGGCTGGCCAGCGCTGTCTTTCTCGGGGTGTTCATCTGGACCGGCGCCCGGCTGACCGGAATAACCTGGAGCCATCAGACCACCGCGCTCTCACTGCCGGTCGGCCTGTTCTACCTGTCACTGCCGGTCTGCTGCGGGTTCGCGCTGCTGGGTCTGATCCTGAAAGGGGGGCGGGAATGAGCCTTGCGCTTGCACTTCTGCTGATTGTCTTTGCTGTTCTGGTGCTGCTGGATGCGCCGATCGCCGTGGCGCTTGGCCTGTCATCGATGTTCTACCTGCTGATTGCCGATGCCGCGCCGATGATCGTCGTGGCGCAGCGCGCGGTGGCGGGGATCAACAGTTTCACCCTGCTGGCGATCCCGCTGTTCTTGCTGGCCGGGCTGCTGATGGTCCACGGCGGGCTGGCGCCCAGGATCATCGCCTTTTGCGCGGCGCTGATCGGGCGGCGCACCGGCGGGCTGGCGATGGTGATGATCATCGCCTGCATGATGTTCGGCTCGCTTTCGGGCTCGGGCGTGGCCGATGTGGTCGCCATCGGCACGATGATGCTGCCGGCGATGCGCGATCAGGGCTATGCGTCGGGGTTCTCGGCGTCGGCGCTGGGCTGCGCCGGTTCGCTCGGCACGGTGATTCCGCCGTCGATCGTGCTGATCGTCTATGGCACTGCCACCAACAGCTCGATCGGCCAGCTCTTTGTCGCCGCCATCATCCCCGGCATCCTGCTTGGCCTCGGGCTGATGCTGGTGGCCTGGTGGATTTCGCGCCGCAATGGCTGGCAGGGCGGCGAGCCCTTTTCCTGGGGAGAGTTGGGCCGCGCCGCCAAGGGCTCGATCCTGGCCATGCTGGCGCCGATCATCATCGTCGGCGGCATCCGGCTGGGCATCTTCACCCCGACCGAGGCCGCCGGCATCGGCGTGGCCTATGCGCTGTTCATCGGCGTCTTTGTCTACCGTGCACTGACGCTGGCAACGCTGATGCGGCTGTTGCGGGAAACCACCGAGATGACCGGCGTGATCCTGCTGGTCATCGCCTCGGCCTCGGTTTTCGGCTGGATCCTCGCCGCCGAGCAGGTGCCGCAGATGGCCGTCGCCGGCATCACCCAGGCGACCGAAAGCGGCACTGTCGCGCTCTTGCTCATGATGCTGGTGCTGCTGGTTCTCGGCACTTTCATGGAAAGCATCGCGATCATCCTGATCCTGGCGCCGGTTTTCCTGCCGATCCTGGCGCATTACGGCATCGATCCGGTCTATTTCGGCATCCTGCTGACCATCAACCTCGCCATCGGCGCCAATACGCCCCCGCTCGGCATCGACCTGATGGCGGCCTGCCGTGTCGGGGAAATCCCGCTCAGCGCCTCGTTCCGATATCTTGTCCCGTTCCTCGGCGTGATGGTCGGCGTGCTGCTGCTGCTGGTGCTGTTTCCCGTTCTGATTACCGATCTCCCGGCGATCCTGTTCTGATCCCCGGCTCCTGAAAGAAAGAAGGTTCCCATGCCATTGCTCCCCGATACCCGCGTCGACCTTGATCGTTTCTGGTCGACCATCGAAGCCTCTGGCGCGATCGGCAAAGGCCGGCCCGGCGGGTTGTCGCGGCTGACGCTCAGCGACGACGACCGCAGCATGCGCGACCTGTTCCGCCGCTGGTGCGAAGAGGCGGGGCTGGCGGTCGAGGTGGATGAGGCGGGCAATATCTTTGGCCGCCGTGACGGCAGTGACAACGATCTGCCGCCGATCCTGATCGGCAGCCACCTTGACACCCAGATCAACGGCGGCCGCTTCGACGGTATTGCCGGCGTGCTGGCCGGGCTCGAGGTGATCCGCAGCCTGAACGACGCCGGCCATGTCACCAAACGACCGATTGTCGTGGTCGATTGGACCAACGAGGAAGGCGCGCGGTTTTCGCCGCCGATGGTGGCCTCGGGCTGTTTCATCGGCAAATACGACATCGACTGGGTGCATGACCTGGTGGGCGACGATGGCGCGCGCTTCGGCGATGAACTGGAGCGGATCGGGTACAAGGGCGACCGCACCTGCAAGGCCGGCGAGATCGACGCCTATTTCGAGCTGCATATCGAGCAGGGGCCGATCCTCGATGCCGAAAACCGCCAGGTCGGCGTCGTCACCGGCGGCTATCCGGTGCGCGGCATGCGGGCATCGTTCAGGGGCCAGACCTCGCACACCGGGCCGACGCCGATGGACCTGCGCAAGAATGCGCTGGCGGCGGGCGCCCGCTGGCTGACGGCGGTGGACGATATCGGCTGGGATTTCGCGGTGCATGACGGCAAGGCCACCGCCGCGCGGCTGACCGCTTGGCCGAACAAGCCGGGCATTCTGTCGGACACCGCCGAAGCGGTCTGCGACGTGCGCCACCCCGACCCGATCACCACCCGCGCGATGGCGGAAAAGATGCGCCGGGCGCTGTTTGAATCGGCCGCCCGCTGCGGCTGCGACGCGGTGATCGAAGACGAATGGGAATGGGGCGGCGACATCTTTGACGCCGAGATGATCGACGGCGTGCGCAACGAGGCGATCCGCATGGGCTTCAACTGGCGCGACATTCAGAGCCAGGCGGGTCATGACGCCTATTTCCTGGCCACCCATTGCCCGACGGCCATGATCTTTACCCCCTGCAAGAACGGCATCACCCACAACAACGAAGAGCATTGCGAGCCCGAGGATTTCCTCGCCGGGCTGAACATCCTGATGCATGCGGTCGTCAACCGGGCCGACCGATGAGCGTGATGATCGGACATGACGCGCTCGAGGCCGGGCTGGGATGGCCCGAGCTGATCGCGCAACTGCGGGACTGGTATCGCAGCGATGCGGTGACCGCGCCTGACCGGCAAGTGCTCTCCATCGCCCAGCCCGACGGCAGCGAGGCCTCTTTGCTGATCATGCCGGCCTGGGTGCCGGGGGCGCGCATCGGCGTCAAGGTTGTCAGCTTCTTTCCCGCCAATGCCGCCAAGGGCCGGCCGACGATCAACGCCGGCTATCTGCTGTTCGATGGCGAGACCGGCCAGATGAAGGCGGCGCTTGACGGCGATGCGCTGACCGCCCGGCGCACCGCCGCCGCCTCGGCGCTGGCCGCCGGCTATCTGGCGCGCCGGGATGCGGCGCATCTGCTGGTGGTCGGCACCGGCCAGCTCTCGCGCGCGGTGGCCGAGGCGCATTGCACCACCCGCAGCTATGACCGCGTGTCGATCTGGGGGCGCAGCCGCGACAAGGCGGCGGCGGTGGCGGCAGAGCTGGCCCAGGCTGGCCTGCCGGCCGAGGTGGCCGAGGATCTGGAGGCGACCTGCCGGGCGGCGGATGTGATCAGCACGGTCACCGCTTCGACCCGGCCGATCATCCGGGGCGACTGGCTGAAACCGGGCAGCCACCTCGACCTGATCGGCGCCTTCAAGGGCGACATGCGCGAAAGCGACGATCGGGCGATCGCGCAGGCGCAGGTCTTTGTCGATCTGCGCGCCGGGGCGATGCTGGCCGGCGATCTGTCACAACCGCTGGACGCGGGGCGGATCGAGCCCGGGCATATCCGCGCCGACCTTGCCGAGCTGTGCCAGCAGCGGCATCCCGGCCGCAGCGATGCGGCGGCGCGCACGGTGTTCAAATCCGCCGGCATGGCGCTTCAGGATCTGGCGGCGGCCGATCTGGCAGCCGGTCAGGCCATGTCGGGATAAAGCGCCAGAAGCTCCTGCACGATGGCCACGAACTTCTGCTCTGATGGGGAAAGCTTCTCCATCGGAGCATGCACCAGATAGACATCCGCGCCGATCGGCTCGTCCGAGATCTTGAGCGGCCAGAGGTCGCCGCGCCGCACATCCTCGTCCGAGGTCATCAGCGGCAGCAGGCCAATGCCCAGCCCGGCCACGATCATCCGGCGGATTTCCTCGATATTGGTGCTCAGCCCGTTGATCCTGTTGCCCAGTCGCATGCCCTCGCGCAGCACCGTCATCGGCTCCAGCCCCATGCCCTCAGTGGCGCAGGCGAACGAGATGAAGGGCTCGCGCTGAAGATCGCGAAGATTGACCGAGTCCTGGCCGAACAGCGGATGTTCGGCGCCGCAGAACACGCTGAATTCCTCGCGAAACAGCCGGATCGAGGGCAGGTTGACCAGCGGCCGGGCCAGAAGGCAAAAGCCCAGGGTCGCGCGGTTCTGCTGGATCGAGCGGACAATCGACTGGCTGTTCTTCACCTCGCTCTGGAACACCACCGACGGGTGACGCTGGTGATAGAGCCGCAGCATCTCGTCGAGCATCGGCGAGATCAGGTTTGACACGATCAGATAGCGAACCCGCCCGCGCTCTTCCTCTTCGGCGTCACGTCCCAGAAGGTTGATCCGCTCGGCGCTGTGAAAGATGTCGCGGCATTCCTGAAAGATCTTGTCGCCCCGCGTCGTCAGCTCGAAGTGGCGGCTGTCGCGAAACACCAGCTGACATTCGAGCTGGGTTTCGAGCTTTTGCAGCGCATTGCTCACCGAAGGCTGGCTGAGTCCCAGGCGTTGGGCGGCCTTGGTGATGCTTTGTTCCTTGGCAATCACATAGAACATGCGGAGCAGGTTCCAGTTCAGGTCCGATTGCTGATCCATGCGGGGTCTTAACTTTCAGTTCTGTTCAGGGCCGGAGTGCCTGTTCTTGAGGCAACCGTAACATAAGGCGACTCTATTAATGCCATTCTTTCCGGCTATGAAGCCAGCCTGTAAGGAATGTGCAGGGTCGGCTAAGCTTGCCGAAGTTTTAATCAGAAAGCGAGAAGCATGAGCATTACCCGTCTTCACCCCGGCCCCCGCATGAGTCAGGTCGTGATCCACAACGACACCGTCTATCTGGCTGGTCAGGTCGGCACCGCCGGCGCCGATGTCGCGACCCAGACCCGCGATTGCCTGGCCGCTATCGATACCCTGCTGGACGAGGCCGGCAGCAACAAATCCAAGCTGTTGCAGGTCATTATCTGGTTGGCCGACATGGGCGATTTCCAGGAAATGAACGCGGTTTACGACGCCTGGATCGATCCGGCCAACCCGGCGGCGCGCGCCTGTGGCGAGGCCAAGCTGGCGACGCCGGAGTACAAGGTGGAGTTCATCGTCACCGCCGCGCTCTGAGCGGTGCGAAAGGGGGGTTATGGTTGCCATAACCCCCGACTATTTGACCCTGACCGTGCCTGTGCGTCTTCTCTACGGGCAACCCCAAAGGTCAGGACAGGGCATGACGGCACAAGACGATCTCTCTGATGTGGAAACCGCGACACTCGGGCACTTTCTCGAGTCGGGTTTCATGGCCCCCGCGCTTCAGGCGCTGCTGCCCGAGCGCCGTATCTTCGGCCCGGCGCTGACGGTGCGGATGCCCGGTGACGATGGCTCGATCCTGGTCGAGGCGCTGTCGCGTGCCGAACCGGGGCAGGTGATCGTCATCGATCGCTGCGGCGACTTGCGCCATGCCTGCTGGGGCGCGGTCACCACCTGCGCCGCCAAGGCGCGCGGCGTGGTCGGCACGGTGATCGACGGCTTTGTCACCGACCGCTCGGCGATCCTCGCCGAGGATTTTCCGGTCTGGTGCCGTGGCCGTTCGCCGGTCACCACCAAACCGCGCCGTTTGGGCGGCGCCGTCAATGTCACCATCAACTGCGGCGGCGTCGCTGTGCGCCCCGGCGAGCTGGTGCTCGCCGACGAGAGCGGCGTTGTGGTCATCCCGCCCGGTGAGGCCGAGGCCCATATCCGCCGCGCCCGCCAGATGCAGGCCGAGGAACGCCTGCTCCTGGCGCGGCTGCGCGCCGGGGAAACCCTTGCCGATATCACCCGCGCCGCCTGATCCCGCCAGAGACCGGAAAACCGGCCGGCCTTCCCCCTCCCCATCAGCCAACCAACAGAGAGAAACATGACTGACATCTTCAAGACATCCCTGACCGGACTGGCGGCGCTGGCCGCCTGTACCGCCCTGACGCTTGGCACGCCGGCCAGCGCCGACAAGGCCAGCAACACGCTGAACGTCGCCTTCGCCGCCGAGCCCGAGCCGCTCGACACCTACAAGATCGCCGGCCGCCAGGGCCTGATCCTGGCGCGGCACATCTACGACGGCCTGCTCTACAAGAACCTCGACACCGGCGAGATCGTGCCCGCGCTGGCCGAATCCTGGGAATTCACCGGCCCGCTGACCATGGAATTCACCCTGCGTCAGGGCGTCAAGTTCCACAACGGCGCCGATTTCACCGCCGATGACGTGGTGACGACGCTGAACACCGTGATCACCCCGGAATACGGCACCCGCTATTCGATCTCGGTCGACTGGATCGAAAGCGTCGAGAAGCTGGACGATTACAAGGTGCGCATCAACATGTCCAAGCCCTTTGCCGGCGCGGTCGAGATGCTGGCCGATGCGCTGCCGATCTACCCGCATGACTTCTTTGCCGAAAACGGATCAAGCGGCATGGCGGCCACGCCCATCGGCACCGGCCCCTACAAGCTGGTCAGCCAGGAGCCGGGCATTCGCTATCAGCTCGAGCGGTTCGAGGACCATTACGCAGGCAGCCCCAAGGCCGGCGCCACCATCGACGCGATCACCGTGCGCACCATCCCCGAGATGAACACCCAATATGCCGAGCTGATGTCGGGCGATCTTGACTGGATCTGGCGGATTCCGCCGGATCAGGCGGCGCGGCTCGAAGGCCGGGTGCAGATCATCAGCGCGCCGATCATGCGCATCGGCTATGTCGGCTTTGCCCCCGAGGCGCTGGCCGGCGACAGCCCGATCGCCGACAAGAAGGTGCGACAAGCGCTGATCCACGCCACCAACCGCGGCGCGATTGTCGAGGCATTTGCCGGCGGCGCGTCGAAAGTGCTCAATACCCCCTGCAACCCGGCGCAATTCGGCTGCGAACAGGATGTCACCGCCTACGACTTCGACCCGGAAAAGGCCAAGGCGTTGCTGGCCGAAGCGGGCTATGCGGACGGCTTCGAGATGGAGATGGTCTTTGCCGCCATGCCGCGCCCGACCGCCGAGGCCGTGGCCGCCGACCTGGCCAATGTCGGGGTGAATCTGGAGCTGAACGAGCAGCAATATTCCTCCGGCATCGGCAAGTGGCGGGCCCGCGAGCTGCCGGCGTTCTTTTCGAACTGGGGCAGCTACGGCATCGGCGACACCGCCTTTATCCTGTCGAATTTCTTTGGCGGCGGCGCGGATGATCTTGTGCAGGACGCGCAGTTGGCCGAATGGCTGACCGAGGCCGACACCGCCTCGGATCGCGCGGTGCGGGCCGAGAATTATGCGATGGCGGTCAAGAAGATCGCGGAAGAGGCCTATTGGATGCCGATGTACAACTTCAACGTCAATTATGGCCTGTCCAACGATCTAAACTTCACCCCGCACCCGGATGAGTTCGCCCGTTGGTGGATGGCAAGCTGGAAATAGGCTGACCTCACTGACGACCTGTGCCGGGCGGAGCGCTTCCCGCCGCCCGGCACGCCATGAACGGAAAGACCCCATGCTCAGCTTCCTCTCCCGGCGTCTCTTTGTCGCCTTTTGCGTCTGCGTCACGGTTTCGGCGCTCAGTTTCGCGCTGATGTTCCTCTCGGGCGATCCGGCGATCGCCATCGCCGGCGCCGGTGGCCGCGCCGAGGACGCCGAGGCGATCCGCATCGCCTATGGCTTCGACCGGCCGCTGATCGTGCAATATCTCGACTGGATCGGCAGCGCGGTGACCGGCGATCTGGGGCAGAGCATCTATTTCAATCTGCCGGTGACCGAGATCATCGGCAACCGCGTCGGGGTGACGCTGACGTTGGGCTTCATCTCGTTCCTGGTCGCGCTGGCGGTGGCGGTGCCGCTGGGCATCGCCGCGGCACTGCGCCCCAATGGCTGGATCGACCGCATTGCGCTGATCATCGCCGTGTCGGGGCAGGCGATCCCCAGCTTCTGGCTCGGGCTGATGGCGATCGTGGTCTTTGGCGTCTGGTACGGCATGGTGCCGATCTCGGGTGCCGAAAGCTGGCAGGGTTTCATCCTGCCGGTCATCGTGCTGAGCTATTACGCCGTGCCGGAACTGATGCGGATCACCCGCTCCGGGATGATCGACGTTCTGGCCACCGATTACGTGCGGGCGGCGCGGGCCAAGGGGCTGCCGATGCATCTGGTGATCTCGCGCCACGCGCTGCGCAATGCGGTGCTGCCGCTGGTATCGCTGGCGGCGGTTCAGCTCGGGCAGCTTCTGTCCGGCTCGATCGTGATCGAAAGCGTCTTTGCGCTCAACGGGCTGGGGCGGCTGGCCTGGGAATCGCTGTTGCGCAGCGATCTGCCGGTGGTGCAGGCGATCATTCTGGTGCTGTCGCTGCTCTATGTCCTGCTGACCACCTGCGCCGACATTCTGAACGCGGTGCTCGATCCGCGGCTGAGGGGAGCGGCCTGAGATGACCGAAGCAACCATGGAAACAGCGCGCCCCTCGGCCTGGCGCAAGATGCGCGGCAACACCGGGGTGATGATCGGCGGCACGCTGCTGGCGGTGATTGTCGCGATTGCGGTGCTGGCCCCGGTTCTGGCGCCGCATGACCCGCTGGCGCAGGATCTGACCCGCCGCCTGCTGCCGCCGTTCTGGCATGACCGCGCGGTGCCCGAGCACATCCTCGGCACCGATCACCTGGGCCGCGATTACCTGTCGCGGATGATCCATGGCGCCCGGGTGTCGCTGGGTGTCGGGCTGGGCGTGATCCTTGTGTCGGGCGCCATCGGCATCACCCTGGGGTTGCTGGCCGGCTATTTCGGCGGCTGGATCGACATGGTGATTAGTTTTGCCATCACCACCCGGCTCTCTCTGCCCATCGTGCTGGTGGCGCTGGCGGCGGTGGCGCTGGGCGGGGCCTCGCTGACCACCCTGATCACGGTGCTGGGCCTGCTGCTCTGGGACCGCTTCGCCGTGGTGACGCGGGCGGCGGCGCAGGGCCTGCGGCATCAGGAGTTCATCATGGGCCTGCGCGCTATCGGCGCCTGCCGCGCGCGCATCCTGTTTCTCGAGATCCTGCCCAACATGCGGGCCACGATCCTGGTCGTGGTCTCGCTCGAGGTGGCCAATGTGATCCTGCTCGAAGCGGCGCTGTCCTTTCTCGGACTGGGGGTGCGGCCGCCAACGCCGTCCTGGGGACTGATGATCGCCGAGGGCCGCGACAATATCCTGTTCGACCCCTGGCTGATCGCGCTGCCGGGCTCGGCGCTCTGCCTGCTGGTGCTGGCGGTCAACCTGTTTGGTGACGGGCTGCGCGACATCACGGGGCCGGCACGGAAATGACTGACATGATGCTCGATATCCGCGACCTTCGGGTCTCCCTTCCGACCGAGCGGGGCCTGCTGAACGCCGTGCGCGGCGTCGATCTGCAAATCGCGCGGGGTCAGACGCTCTGTCTTGTCGGGGAATCCGGCTGCGGCAAATCGCTGACCGCCACGTCGATCATGGGGCTTCTGACGCGTCAGGCGCAGATCACCACCGACCGGTTCGAAATGGCCGGGCAGGATCTGACCCGCAAACCGGCCGCCGGGCTGGCCCGGATGCGCGGCCGCGACGTGGCGATGATCTTTCAGGATCCGACCAGCGCGCTGAACCCGACGCTGACCGTCGGGCGGCAGTTGACCGAAGGGGTGATGCGCAGCGAAAAGCTGAGCCGCAGGGCGGCCGAGGCCCGCGCCGTAGAGATGCTCGAGCGGGTGGGCATTTCCAATCCCGCGGCGCGGCTGGCGCAATATCCGCACGGCTTTTCCGGCGGCCAGCGCCAGCGCATCATGATCGCCTCGGCGCTGATGGGCCGCCCGAAACTGCTGATCGCGGATGAGCCGACCACCGCGCTCGACGTCACCATCCAGGCCCAGATCCTTCAGTTACTAGGCGAGTTGCAGGCCGATCTCGGGCTGTCGATCCTGCTGATCACCCATGATCTCGGGGTGGTGGCGGCCATCGCCGATGATGTGGCGGTGATGTATGCCGGGCGGATCGTCGAACGCGCCCCGGCCCGCGATCTCTTTGTCCGTCCGCGCCATCCCTACACCCGCGGTCTGCTGGCCGCGATCCCGGTGCCGGGGGTCACGCCGCGCGGCAGCGCCTTGCCGGCGATCCCGGGGCGGGTTCCCGGGCTGATCGGCACGCTGCGGGGCTGCGCCTTCCGCGACCGCTGCGCCCAGGCGGCGCCGGATTGCGCGGCCGATCCGGTGCCGCGCCACGGGATCGGTGCGGGCCGCTTTGTCGAATGTGTCAACCCCGAGGAGGCCAGCACATGACCGCCCCGATGATCCGCCTGCACAACATCCGCAAGGCCTATCGCCTGCGGCGCGGCATGTTCGCCCCGGTCGAAGAGCTGGTGGCGGTCAACGATCTGTCGCTTGAGGTGGCCGAAGGCGAGACCCTGGGGCTGGTCGGCGAATCCGGCTGCGGCAAGAGCACGGCGGTCAGCATCATGCTGGGCCTGCAATCGCCCGACAGCGGCGCGGTCGAGATCGCCGGGCAGAAGATCGGCGCCATGCCGGTGGCCGAACGCGTCCGTCTGATCCAGCCGGTGTTTCAGAATCCTAACGCCTCGCTTAACCCGGTCAAGCGCATCCAGAGCCTGATCGGCCAGCCGCTGCGACTGCACGGTGGCGGCAACGAAGCGGCCGAGGTGGCGCGGATGTTCGATCTCGTCGGCCTGCCGTCGCGGCTGGCCGATTCCTATCCCTCGGAATTGTCGGGTGGCCAGCGCCAGCGGGTGGCCATCGCCCGCGCGCTGATCCTGAATCCGCGAGTTCTGATCTGTGACGAGCCGACCTCGGCGCTGGATGTCTCGGTCCAGGCGCAGATCAT
Organism: Marinovum sp. PR37; assembly: GCF_028807375.1. Lineage (NCBI taxonomy): Bacteria > Pseudomonadati > Pseudomonadota > Alphaproteobacteria > Rhodobacterales > Roseobacteraceae > Marinovum > Marinovum sp. PR37. The sequence goes on from NZ_JARAML010000006.1 coordinate 12,705, forward strand.
CAACCTCTTGCTGTCGCTCAAGCAGGAGCTGGGCCTGACCATGGTCTTTGTCAGTCACAACCTCGCCGTGGTCGAGCATCTGGCCGACCGGGTGGCCGTCATGTACCTCGGGCAGAAGATCGAAGAGGCCGCCACCGACGCCCTGTTCGACCGGCCACGGCATCCCTATTCGCGGGCCTTGCTGGCGGCGACGTTGCTGCCCGATCCCGCGCTTGGCATGCCCGAGCAGAAGCTTGGCGCCGCGGCGGCGGACCCCTTTGCGGCGCAGCGGGGCTGCCTCTTCGCGCCGCGCTGTCCCGAGGTGCAGAGCAGCTGCGCCGGCACGCCACAGCACCTGCGGCAGCTGGCCGAAAGCGCGGTGCGCTGCGACCAGGCGGTCTGACGGCCGCTGGGGTCAGGCGGCATCCGCCGCGATGCGCTGGATCGCCCGGAAGCCTTCGAAGCGGGGATGGCCGTCGTGCAGCGTGGGGCCGGTGCCGGCGCGGGCATGGGCCACGCGGAACTGCGGGCTGCGGGTCCAGGCGGTGAAATGCGCCTCGGACTGCCAGAGCGTATGCGAGGCATAGAGAATCCTGCCCGCCTCTTCGGGGCCTTTCAGCATGTGGAATTCGACGAAACCCTCCATCTCATGCAGCCTGCTGTCGCGGCTCAGCCAGAGCTCTTCGAAATCGGCGGCGTTTTCCAGCGGCACGGTAAAGCGGTTCATGGCAAGGAACATCTGTGGTCTCCTGTTTAAGTCATTCGGCGGCAAGCGTCGCGAGGTGCGGCAGGACAAAGGGCGTGCCCGGCGGGGGAATCTGCCCGACATTCAGGGCACAGCCATAGGCGCGGTTCAGGATGTCGCTGGTCATGACGTCGCCGGGCGTGCCCTGGGCATGACAGGCGCCGGCGGCCAGCAGGATCACCTTGTCGGCGCAGATGGCGGTCAGATTGAGGTCATGCATGACGGCAACCACGCCGCCGCCGGCGCTGGCAAAGTCGCGGGCGATGCGCATGACCTGAAGTTGATGGGCGATGTCGAGGGAGGACACCGGTTCATCGAGAAACAGCCAGCGCGGCACCCCGTCCGCCACCGGCTCCCAGACCTGGGCGAGCACGCGGGCGAGTTGCACCCGCTGCTGTTCGCCGCCCGAAAGCTCCTGGTAGCTCCGGTCGGCATAGGCGCCGAGATCGACCCGGCCCAGCGCCGCTCGAATGCGTTCTGATTGCGCGCCCGAGGTGCCGCGATGCAGACCGATCTGCACCACTTCGGCCACGGTGAAGGGAAAGGCCAGGGTGCTGGCCTGCGGCAACACCCCCCTGAGGGCGGCGAGCTCTCGCGGGGAGAGCCGGGCGATGTCCTGCCCGCCGAGAGCGATGCGCCCGGCAAACGGCAGATCGCCGGTGATCGCCCGCAGGCAGGTGGTCTTGCCCGAGCCGTTCGGGCCGACGATGCAGGTGATCTGGCCAGGGCGGGCGGTCAGGGTCAGCCCGTCGAGGATGGTTTTGCCTCCGAGGGAGACGCGGAGATTTTGCACGTCGAGCATGTCAGAGGTCCACCACGCCGCGTTGCCGCAGCAGGATCCAGAGGAAGACCGGCGCGCCGAGCACGGCAGTGACGATACCGATCGGCAATTCGGCCGGCGTGATGATCACTCGCGCGATCATGTCGGCGCCGACCAGCAGCGCCGCGCCCAGCAGCGCCGAGTTCAGCAGCAGCGCCCGGTGGTCCGGTCCGGTGGCCAGCCGCAGCAGATGCGGCACCACGATGCCGACAAAGCCGATCCCGCCAGAGATGGCGACGGCGGCGCCGCTGGCGGCGGCGACGCAGAGGATGGCGGCGTTCTTCATCCGCTGCACCGGAATGCCGATGTGATGCGCCGTGGCCTCGCCAAGCGCCAGGCCGTTCAACCCGCGCCCCAGGCAGAGCGCCCCGGCGATGGCGGTCAGGATGATCGGCGCAGCGGCTGTCAGCTTGGCCCAGTTGGCGCCGGCGAGCGAGCCCATGTTCCAGAAGGTGAGGTCGCGCAGCTGCTGGTCGTCGGCCTTGTAGATCAGCACGCCGGCCAGCGCCCCGGCCAGGGCGGTCAGGGCGATCCCGGCGAGCAACATGGTGGCGACCGAGGTGCGCCCGGCGCGGGTCGAGACGCGGTAGAGCAGGATCGTGGTGGCCCAGCTTGCGACAAAGGCGGCGCAGGGCACCAGATAGGCGCCGGTCAGCGCGCGCAGCGCTGCGGGCAGCAGGCCGCCCAGAACGATCGCCAGAATCGCGCCCAGCATGCCGCCGGCGGTGACGCCGACAATGCCGGGATCGGCCAGCGGATTGCGGAACAGCCCCTGCATGACGGCGCCGGAAGTGGCCAGCGCCGCTCCCACCAGAAGCCCCATCGCCAGCCGTGGCAGGCGAATGTCCAAGAGCACGACGGATTCGGTGCGGCTCAGCGCATCGCCGCGCAGGCCCTTGGCCAGCACATCGCCCAGCGAGAGGCCGGTCGCCCCCACGGTCAGGCTTGCCAGTGAGACCAGAACCACCAGCAGGGCCAGCAGCAGATGCAGTCGCCGCGCCCGGTCCAGTCGGCGGGGCGGGCGGGTGCCGGGCAGAACGTCGGACAGCGCCACCATTGTGTCAGCCTCCGTAGAGCAGGGTGTTGAGCTCGGTCACCGCCTCGGCCGTGCGCGGGCCGAAGCCGAGCAGTTTCAGCCCGTCGATCTTGATCAGAGTCCGGGTGTCGGCGGCAGGGGTGATCGCCAGCGCCGGCAGCGAGAACAGCACATCGGCGGTGGTGCCATGATCGCCGCCGCGTTCCATCATCAGGATCACGTCGGGCGCGGCCACCGCCGCGGCCTCGTCGGTAAGTTGCTTGTAGCCGTCAAACCCTTCGGCGGCATTCACGCCGCCGGCCAGTCGGATCACCGCATCGGCGCCGGTTTCGGCGCCGCCAACCGTCAGCTTGCCTCCTGCGGCGCTGAGCACGAAGAGCACCCTCTTGCGCGGGTCAGGATTTGCGTCGGCCCGGGCCTTGGCGGCCGCCAGCGCCGTGGTGACCTCCTGCGCCAGTGTCTCGGCCTTGCCGGGCACTCCGAGCGCGTCGCCTATGGTGCGGATCTTGGCGGCGATGGCGGCGCCATCGAATCCGCCGGTAACCTCGACAAAATCGATGTCGGCGGCGCGCAACACATCGAGGGTCTCGGGCGGGCCGGCGCCCTCGGCCGAGAGGATCAGCGACGGCCCGACCGACAGCACGCCTTCCGGCGACAGGGCGCGCATATAGCCCACGTCGGGCAGGTCGCGCGCCGCTTCGGGCCAGGTCGAGGTGCTGTCGCGTGCCAGCAACCGGTGGCCCTGGTCTAGCGCATAGACGATTTCGGTCACGTCGCCGCCGATCGCCAGCACCCCGGCCGGCGGCACGGGCCCGGCGACCGGCTGATCCGCGCTGGCCGACCCGGACGCGAAGACACCGGAGACCGCCACCCAGAGCGCCATCACGGCGCCAAAGCTCTGCCGTTTCATTCCGCCGCCTCCGTGGCCCGCGTTTCCAGCCCGGCGACGATCTCGCGCCACCGCGGGCGGCTGTCATTGGTCTCTTTCGACACCGGGAACGCCTGAAAGATCACCGTGCCCTCGGCATCGAAGGCCTCGACCGACAGTGCCGCGCCGCGCTGGGTGGGTTTCTCGACCGCATAGACCTCGGCGATGTGATCGCGGCGCAGGTGCATGTCGAAGCCGGGATCGAGGATGTTCAGCCAGGGGCCGGTTTCCTGAAGCCGTTTGACCGGGCCACTGTGGATCTGGATGCAACCGCGATTGCCGACAAAGAACATGAAGTCGATGCCACTGTCGCGCAGGCCTGTGAACATCTCGTCCACCGCGCCGGGGGGCAGGGGCCGCACAAAGGGGTTGCCCGGCATGCGATAGGCGCCAAGCCGGTTCATCTTGAGCTTGACGCAGAGCCGCAGGAACTGATGCGTGTCGGTCAGCCGGGCCCATTTCTCGAACAGGATCTCGCGTTTCTCGGGCCGGGTCTTCGGCGCTTCGGCCGGTTTGCGGGCGGCCACCTCCAGCGCGTCGGATTGCGCCTCCAGCGCCAGCGCGGCCTTGATCCTCTCCCAGGCCGCCAGATCGGATGCCGGGCGCAGATGGATCTTGTGCACCGCCTCGCCGGCCGCGTCGAACACCTGCAACGACCGCCGTGTCCCGCCCGCCGTCTGTTTCTCGACCGCAAAGGCGCTCACCCACCAAGCCGGAAAGATCCGCAGGTCGATCTCTTCGGCCAGCACCATCGCCGCATGTTCGCCAGACCGGTAGTTGCTGTAACAGCCCACCTTTTCATGCACGCAAGAGGCATTGCGCGTCAGCGCCATAACCTCGCCCAAGGCCTCGGCGGCGGGGATCAGCCGGTCGGGGTGGGCGGCGATCCTGGTGGCGCTGTGGCCGACCCGAGCGGCAACAAGCTGGGCCTCGGCAATGCCCAGCCTCTCGGCCAGATCCCGTTCTCGCATCTTGGAATTTTCGGCAATGGCCGCGCGGATTTCGGCCGCGCCCGGCGTCTCTTGAGCCATCAGGTCCCTCACTTCGTGTCGACAAGGTTGCAACGCGTGGCTGGGCGCTCGGGAGAGATCGCTGGCGGGCATCTTTTTCTTGACTGTTTTAGTAGGTTAACTTAACTGCCGCAACCATGTTTTGCGCCGCCGCCCCGTGGCCGCCGCGCCCGCCAGCCCCCACGCCAGCGCCTCATCCCGAAAACACCTCACTTCATAAAGGGGACAGTCATGTTCATGACTCCGCTTCGCAGCTCGACCGCGCTGGTCACACTGCTCTCTCTGGCCGCGCCCGTCGCGGCGCAGGCCCAGGACACCCCCGGCGCCGGGTTCCTCGGAACGCTGTTTCTGACCTTCGGCAAACGCGACATCGCCGTCGGCTCGGCGGTGGCGCAGACCGTCGTCGATCAGGACGAGATCGAGGACCGACAGGCAGGCACCATCGCGCAGCTGATCGATTCCGTGCCCGGCGTGACCCTGGTCAACGGCAACACGCCGCAGGGCTCGGGCATCAACATCCGCGGCTTTGGCGCCAACAACACCTATGGCACCGATCAGAAGGTGGCGATCCAGATCGACGGTGCTTCGGTCGGTTCGGAAGAGCTGTATCGCATCGGCACCCAGCTCTTTACCGATCCGCTGCTCTATCGCGAGGCCACCGTCCTGCGCGGCACCATCGGCAGTTTCGCCTATGGCTCCGGCATCGTCGGCGGCGTGGTCAAGCTGGACACCAAGAACGCCGCGGATTTCACCGGCGGCGAACATGGGCTCGCGGTCGGGCAGACGGCGGAATACAGTTCCAACGGTGAAGGTGTCAGCAGCTCGACCACGCTGGCCTGGCAGCCGAACGATCAGGCCGAATTCCTGCTCAACTTCTCCTATCGCAGCTATGACGACTATCTTGATGGTGATGGCGACGTGGTTGGCAATACCGCCTTTACCACCCCGTCCGGGCTGGCCAAAGCCCGGTTCACCTTTGGCGAGATGGGCGATCAGAGCCTGACTTTTTCGGTCTCGCGCACCGTGGCGGATGACAAGGACGTGCCGTATGATCAGTTTGCCACCACCGGCGGCAGTTTCGGCAATGTCGACCGGCTGACCGATACCACCCAGGCCAGCGTGGAATATGGCTACAATCCGCTGGGCAATGACCTCGTCGATTTCACCGCCAACCTGTCTTATGCCGATCAGAAGATCGAATATGACTATGTGCCGGGGTCTTCGCCACTGGAAGGCACGCCGAGCTTCCCTTTCCTTGTGGGCACGGTGAATGCCGATCAGCGGTATGAGACGACCAAGCTGAAACTGGCCAATACCGCGCGGTTCGGCACCGACGGGATCGGCCACAGCCTGGAAACCGGCGTCGAGGTGCAGGAACGCCGGCGCAAGGACAATGAGGCCGCAAGCGCACCGGGCGGCACCGATGACCGTCTGGCGGTCTATGCGATCGACGAGATGCGTCTCGGCCGGCTGACCGTCACCCCGGCGCTGCGGTTCGAGAGCGCGCGGGTCACCCCCGCCAATGACAGTTTCGACAGCTACGAGAACGATGCGCTCATGGGCGGTCTGGCGCTGGCCTATGAATTCGACAACGGCTTTGCCGTCTTTGGCAGCGCGGCCTATACCGAAGGCCTGCCGATCATCGACGATCTTGGCGACACCGCGGCCGCCATCGACAAGATGACCACCAGCGAAAAGTCCGAGACCTACGAGCTTGGTGCCTCTTTCGGCGGCGCCGATGTCTTTGCCGCGGGTGATACGCTGGCGATGCGGGGCAATCTCTACCGGACCGAGCTCTGGGACATCACCAGCTACGCCTCGCTCGAGCGGGTCAATGTCCAGGGCTTCGAGCTCGAGGCCTCGTACGGGCTGCAAAACGGGCTGTATGTCGATCTCAATGCGCATGTCGGCCATGGCGAAGAGACCGACACCGCCGGTGATACCGAGCGCTGGCGCATCCAGGCCGCCGACACCGTCAACCTGACGGTGGGCAAGCGTTGGAATGACCGCCTGGATCTGAGCTGGGAAGTGGTGCATGGCACCGACCGCCGCGATTCCACCGTCGAGGCGCTGCCCGATGCCACGGTGCACAACCTGCGTGCCACTTTCCGGCCAGAGCAGGGGGTGTTCCAGGAGACCGAGTTTCGGGTCGGGCTGGAGAATGCCTTCGATCTCGACTACGTCGGCCATCTTTCGTCGCCCGAGCGAAAGGCCCCGGGCCGAACCTTCAAGTTCGGCGTGACCAAGGTGTTCTGACACCGCACGGGCCCGGCGCCCTGTCGCATTTTCCTGATTGTTTCAGTCGGATTTCGGGTTGCAGCCGCGCCGCGCAATCCGTTAACACCGCTGCACACCCGCGAAGCCAAGCCGACCCGCCAGCCACGCGATTGCACCCAGAACAGGAGCGATCCATGCGCATGACCCTTTTCGGCGGCCTCATCGGTGCCGCGCTTGCCGTGCCGGCGCTGGCCGGCGATGTTACTGTCGAGACCGCCACCGGCCCGGCCCCCGTGCCCAGCCACCCCGAAACCATCGCCGTTTTCGACATTGCCGCCGTCGACACGCTTGTCGCGCTGGGCCAGGAGATCGACGGCCTGCCCGACAAGGTCTTTCTCGACCATCTCAAGCCCGCCGCCGAGAGCGCCGAGGTGGTCGGCACCTTGTTCGAACCGGATTACGAAGCGCTGGCGGTGATGCAGCCTGACCTGATCGTCGCCGGCGGCCGCTCCTCCGCGCAGGTCGAAAACCTGGCGCAGATCGCGCCGACCATCGACATGACGATTTGGGGCGACGACCTGCTCGAACAGGTCGGTGCCCGGATCGCCGCCTATGGCACGATATTCGGCGTCGAAGACCGCGCCGCCAGGCTGACCGAGACGCTCGAAGCCCGGCTGCAAGAGGCCCGCGCAGCGGTGGACGGCAAGGGATCGGCGCTGATTCTGCTGACCAACGGCGGCAAGATCTCGGCTTATGGCGCCGGCGGCCGCTTTGGTTGGCTGCACAGCGCGCTCGACCTGCCGGAAGCGGCCGAGAACGTCGAGGCCGAAACTCATGGCGAAGCGGTCTCGTTCGAATTCGTCGCCGACATCGACCCCGAATGGATTCTGGTGATCGACCGGGGCGCCGCGATCGGCGCCGAAGGCGAAGCGGCGGCGGCCACGCTCGACAATCCGCTGATTGCCCGCACCAAGGCGGCGCAGGACGGCCACATCGTCCATCTCGACGCCGCCTCGCTTTACATCGCCTCGGGCGGTGCCGGTGCGGTGATGCAGGTGCTGGACGAAGTCATTGCGGCCTTCGGCCGCGCGGACAGCTGATCCTTGCGCCGGATTTGGCCTCTGGCATGGGCCGTGCTGGCCGGGTTGAGCCTGCTCAGCCTGATGATCGGCGCGGCCTCGCTGTCCGACGGGGACGGGGGCTGGCTGTTGATGGTCAGCCGCATTCCGCGCACGGCGGCGGCGCTTCTGGCCGGCGCCGGGCTGGCTCTGGCCGGCAAGATGCTGATCGCTGCCGGGGCCGCGTTGGCCGGCATGGCCGGGTTCATCGCCCTGGCCGAACGGGTGCCGCGGGCCGATCCGATGATGCTGCCCATCGTCGGCATGATCTATGGCGGCATCCTGGGGGCCATTGTGGTCTGGGCGGCCTGGATGACCGACCTGATGCAATACCTCGGCACCTGGCAACTGGGCGAATTCTCGGGCGTGATGATCGGGCGCTATGAATGGCTCTGGGCGGTGGCGCTGCTGGCGGGGCTGCTGTACGCGGTGGCCGACCGGATCACCATCCTGGGGCTGGGCGAGGCACAGGCGCGCTCTCTGGGGCTGAATTACACCCAGACCCGGGGGCTGGGGCTGGTGATCGTCTCGACCCTGACGGCGCTGGTGCTGGTGACGGTCGGCGCCTTTCCCTTTGTCGGGCTGGTGGCGCCGAACCTGGTGTCGCGCTGGCGCGGCGACAACCTGCGCACCAACCTGCCGCTGATCGCGCTGGGCGGCGGCGGGCTCGTTCTGGCGGCGGATGTCATCGGCCGGGTGATCCGCTATCCCTTCGAAATCCCCGCCGCCACGGTCTTTGGCGTCTTTGGCGCCGGGGTATTCCTTTGGCTGCTCTACGCCGCCCCGAGGCGCGCCCATGGCTGAGCGACATCTGCCGCTGCTCGCTTTGGCGCTCTGCGCGCTTAGCGCGGCCTTCCTGGGGTGGCATCTGCGCGCGCCTTTCGGGTTCATCCTGGAATTGCGCGCCACCAAGCTGGCGGCGCTGATCTGTGTCGGCGCGGCCACTGGTGCCGCAACGATCCTGTTTCAGACCGTGGCGATGAACCGTCTGCTGACGCCGGGGATTGTCGGCTTCGATGCGCTTTTCGTGCTGCTTCAGACGCTTCTGGTGGTCGCCCTCGGCGGCGTCGGCGCGGCGCAGATCCCGGGGGCCTGGCGATTTGTCCTCGAGGCGGTGTTCCTGATGGCCGCGGCGACGGCGCTCTTTGGCCTGCTGTTGCGCCGGGATGCCTCGGATGTGACGCGGATGATCCTGACCGGCGTGGTGCTCGGCGTGCTGCTGCGCGGGCTGGCCTCGATGGTGCAACGGATGATGGACCCGTCGGAATTCTCGGTGGTGCAACAGGCGATGTTCGCCAGCTTCGGCCGGGTCGACGGCGGACAGCTGGCCGCCGCCACCGGGCTGCTGGCGGCGGCTCTGCTGGCGGCGTTGCGACTGGCGCCGGCGCTGGATGTGGCCGGGCTGGGGCGCGGCGCGGCACGCGCGCTCGGGCTCGACCATGACCGGGTGGTGTTGGTTTCGTTGATGCTGGTGGCGGCGATGATCTCGGTCTCGACCGCGCTGGTCGGGCCGATCACCTTTCTCGGGTTGCTGGCCGCCAGCCTCGCCCGGCACCTGACCGACAGCCATCGCCACGCGGTGCTGATCCCGGCGGCGGCGATGATCGGGGCGCTGATCCTGGTGACCGGGCAATTCCTCTTCGAACGGCTCATGGGCAGCCAGTCGGCGCTGGCGGTGGTGGTCGAATTTTTGGGCGGGCTGCTGTTTCTCGGGCTCGTGCTGCGCAGGGGGCGCCAATGATCGAGGTTGACGGGCTGAATTATGAGGTGGCTGGCACCGCCATCCTGCACCAGGTTGGCCTGGCGCTGGAACCCGGCGGCATCACCGCGCTGATCGGGCCGAACGGGGCGGGAAAATCCTCGCTGCTGCATTGCATGGCGGGGCTGAACCGGCCCGTGGCCGGGCGGGTGCGGATCGACGGGCTCGACCCGTTCACCGCCCCGGGAGAAGAGCGGGCGCGGGCGGTGGCGCTGTTGCAGCAATCGCCGGTGGTGGTCAGCCGGTTGAAGGTGCGCGATCTGGTGGCCTTTGGCCGCTGGCCGCATCACCGCGGCCGCCCCGGCGCGCGCGATGCCGCGCAGGTCGAGGCGGCGCTGGCGGCGTTTTCCTTGCAGGGTCTCGCCGAACGCCCCTTGGAAACTCTCTCCGGCGGCCAGCGCCAGCGTGCCTTCATCGCCATGACCTATGCCCAGGACACGCCCTGGATGCTGCTTGACGAGCCGCTGAATGCGCTCGATCCGCGCCATGCCCGCGACCTGATGGCGCGGCTGCACGGGCTGACGCGCGGCGGCGGGCGCAGCATTGTGATCGTACTCCATGACATCAACGCCGCCGCCGGTTGGGCCGACCGGATCGTCGCGATGAAGGACGGCCGGGTGGTGGCGCATGACGCAAGCGCCGCGCTGCTCACCTCGCAGATGCTGGCGGATGTGTTCGACACGCCCTTCGAGGTGCTGTCGCACAGGGGGCGCGCGGTGGTTGTGGCGCGTTAGGCCGCCCCCTCAGCGCCCCTGTATCCTGATCGAAAAGCTCCGCCGCGCGCCTGCGGGCGGCCGGGGAAAGGGGGCGGCATTGCGCACCACCGCCAGCGCCGCCTGGTCGAAAGCCGCCGTGCCCGAGCTGCGCGCGATCGAGATCGCCGACAAACCGCCGCCCGGGGAAATCGAAAAGGCCACCACCGCCGCGCCCCGGGCCCGCCCCTCGGGCCGGCCGGCGCGCGCGATCCTGCGCATCACCAGGCCCGGGTAAGTGCTGGCGGCCGCCGTACCGGCGCTCTGCGCCGCGCCGCCACTGCCGCTGGACCGGGCGCGGGCGGTCGCGGTGCCGGCGTTGCTGCCGGCGCGGGTCTCCTGCCTGGCTTCGGCCGGCGCCGACTTGGCCTGTCTGGGCGCCGGTTGGGCTTGGGGTTTGCGCGCTTGAGAGGTCGGCTGGGGCCGGGCCGTCTGGTGTCTTTGCTCGAATGCGGCGCTGCGCTGCGCCGGCCGGGGCGAGCGGGCGAGCGTTGCGGTGTCGGGCGTCTCGCCGCTTACGACCTCGCGGGGGCGGGTTGGTGCCAGGTCGGACGCCGGCGCCGCCTTGAGCAGGGAAATGCCCGGCACCTGCGGCGCGGGCAGGACATTGGGGCGCTCTGCCGTCACGGGCGCAACCTCTGGCGCCGCGTGCGCCACCGTATCCCGCGCCGTCTGGGCCGAGAGCGCCCCGGCGGCCATATCGGCAAAGGCATTGCCCAGGCGCACCTCGGCGGCACCGCCGCTGCCTTCGGTCATGGTTTCACCGGGGGCGGCCAGCGCCAGGGCGATGGCGGCATGGGCGAGGCCCGCAAATGACAGCGCCGCGAGCTTGGCCGTGCGCGACGACGCGATCATGACGCCAGACCCCGTTCGGTGACCAGCACCACCCGCGCGGCCCCGGCGGCGCGCAGCGCGCGGCCGATGCGCAGCAGATCGGTGGCTGGCAGATCGCGGTCCGGCACCAGGCGCACCAGCGCCCGGCTCTCGGGCGGTTGCGCGGCAAAGAATGCCTCGGGCGAGGCGGTCTCGGCCCCGCGCCAGGTGAGCCGGCCGTCGGCATGGATCACCAGCGCGTCGGCCGGAGCGGTGCCGGCAAGATCGGCGGTGCGCACCAGCGTCAACTGTTTGTCCAGCGGCCGCGCCAGGGTGCCGGCGACGAGAAAGAAGATCAGCATGAGAAAGACGATGTTGATCAGTGCAATGGTCGGTTCGCCTTGGCTGCGTGGGCGCGGTTTGCGGATCATGACGTCTCCAGTACCGTGACAGTGAGGCCCGGCACCCGGCGCAGGGTGGCCAGAAGGTCGGTCAGGCGCTGCGCCGTTACCGCGCCGGTCAGGGCCACGATGACCGGCAATGCGCCATCGGTCCGCTGCTGCGCCTTCAACGCGGCGGGCAGGCCGACCAAGGTACGCTCGGCCCCATTCAGGCTGAGCCGCTCCGGCGACAGCCGCAGGAACACCGGTCGACCGGTGTTGCCGGCCCCGCCGCCGGTGCCGCCGGCGGCCAGCTCGATTTCGGCAAAGCGGGTGAATGTCGAGGACAGCATGAAGAACAGCAGCAACAGGAAGATCACGTCGATCAGCGAGGTCATCGACAGCCTGCGCCGCCGCCGGAGCCTACGCATGGGCGGGCGCGACCCGGGTTTCGGGGGCGAGGATGCTGTGCAGCGCCTGTTGCGCAAAGACCCGCTCGCGGTCCATCCGCGATTCGAACCAGCTCAGGATCAGCGCGGTTGGCATGGTGACGGCAAGCCCGACGGCGGTGGTCAGCAAAGCGACCCAGATGCCGCCGGCAAGGATCGACGGATCGACCTGCGCGCCGGCCTCTTGCAGCGCCTGAAAGGCCGAGATCATCCCCAGAACGGTGCCGAACAACCCCAGAAGCGGCGCCAGCTGCGCCACGCTGTCGAGCAGGCGAAAGCCGCTCTCGAGCCGGGCGAAACGTGCCTCTGCCTCGGCCTCCAGCCGGTGCGGATCGGATTGTTCCGAGAGCGCCATGTCGATCACCGGCCGCAGATAGCTGCGCGACCGCCCGAGATGGTCCCGCGCCGCGCCGGGCTCGCCCGCGTCCCAGGCGGCGACCGCCAGTTTCAGGGCGCGGTGGCTGCCCACCCGGGCGGCGGCGAACTGCCAGAGCTTGTAGAGCACGACGGCGCAGACCAGCACCGACAGCGCCGCCAGCAGCAGAACCACCGGGCCGCCGAGATCGGCGATCCGCGTGACGGCCTGTTGCAGCGCGGCGATCATCCCAGCACCTCGACGCCGGCGCGGCTGCGCAGTTCGAGCCCCTCGCTACAGGCCGTCGGGCTCAGCCCGTCGCCGGAGCAGGTTTCGGCGCCGTTGAACAGAACCTGGCCCAGCGCCGCGCAGTCCAGATCGGGCACCACGAATTGCCGCACCCTTGGCCGGGCCGCCGGAAGTTCGCCGAAATCGAACAGGGTCAGCCGGTCGACCCGGCCCTGATCGTCGAACAGCACCGCTTCGAGCACCGCCTGGCGGATGTCGCTGGCGTGGCCGTTCTGGATCAGAAAGCTCATCCGGCAGGCGGCATCGACCGGCACCACGGCATTGAGCTCGATGGTGACATGGGCGCCCAGATCGGTTTCGGCTTCGGCGGCGGCCGGCCCGGCGAGCGGGACAAGGGCGGCCCAGACTGCCAGGGCGCGCGGTGCAAGGCGGATCATGGCCTTCGCTCCTGAGATTGTTTCACTTGGAACGTCTGGCTCGGGCGCCCGGCACCGCTGGCTGACTTGGCCGGTTTGGTACCAGCTTGCGCCGCGCTCGGCAATACCAGACAAAAACACTATGATTTGGCCGCCGGTGGGCCGCAGCGCGGAAAAACACCGGCGGTCTGGCTCAGGGAAGGTGGAAGACCTCTTCCATCGGTGCCCACCATTCACCCTCTGACCGGCTGTCGAGCGGGCTTTGCATCGGGCCGCAGATCTTCCACCAGTCGCGGGTGACGGGATCGGCGGCGATGGCGGCGGAATCGGCTTCGAAATCAGTGCCGGTATACTCCCAATAGCTGAACATCAGCATTTCCGGCTCGCGCAGGAAGATCGAGTAATTGGTGATGTTGGACTGCCGCAACCGTGCCAGCACATCCGGCCAGACCTCGGCATGAAGGCGTTTGTATTCCGCTGTGTGCTCCGGCTTCAGTCCGATGACCTGTCCCATGCGTTTCATTGAATTTCTCCCTCTTGATCAAGCGCGTAGATGCGGCGCGCGGTATTGCCGAACAGCGCCTCGCGTTCGGCCAAGGTCAGCTCTGCCGCCATTTCCTGCGCCGCCGCGTGCCATTTGGCATAGGTGCCGGCCAGCTCCAGCACCGGCCAGTCGCTGCCCCACATCACCCGCTCGGGCCCGAAACAGGCGAACACATGATCGAACACCGGGCGCAACCTTGGGGCGGACCAGCCGGGACCGAATTCATTGGCCAACCCCGAGAGCTTGCAGCTGACCTGCGGATGGCGGGCAAGGGCCTGAATGCCGGCGCGCCAGTTGTCGCCGGGATCGCTGCCGGCAAAGCGCGGCTTGGCGCAGTGGTCGATGATCAGCGGCAGCTCCGGCAGGGCGCGGGCGAGCCTGTCGATCAGCGCAAGATGGCGCGGCGTGATCAGCGCGTCCATGCGCAGCCCGGCTTCGGCCACCTGGCGCAACCCGGTCAGCACGTCATCACGCAGAATCCAGTCGGTTTCGGGGATGTCCTGAAGCATCGGCCGGATGCCCCGCAGCCGCGGATGCGCCAGGCGGTCGATCTGGCGCGGCACATCCCCGGTCAGATCGAGCCATCCGACCACGCCGCGGATCAGCGGCGTCGTGTCGGAGAGCGACAGCAGGAATTCGGTCTCTTCCAGCGTCGGGGCGGCCTGAACGGCCACCGTTCCGGTCACCCCGGCGGCCTGGGCCAGCGGCGCGAGATCGGGCGGCAGGAGGTCGCGGCGGATCGCGGCCACGCTGTCATCCATCCACGAATAGTCGCCGCGCGCGATGCGCCAGAAATGCTGGTGGGCGTCAATGGTCACGGAATTTCCTTGCATGCTGCATTGTTCTAAATAATAACAAACCAAATCGGGAGACTCGTCAATGGCAATTCCAACCGTCCTGCAATTCGGCACCAGCCGCTTTCTTCAGGCGCATGCCGATCTGTTCCTTGCCGAGGCCATGCCAGAGGCGCGCCCCGTCGTGGTGGTGCAATCGAGCGGCGATCCGGCGCGCGCCGGGCGGGTCGCGGCGCTGGCACAGGGCTATGACGTCAGGATCCGCGGCTTGCAGGACGGCAAGCCATTGGACGAAACCCGGCGGGTCACCTCGGTGGCGCGCGGCCTGTCGCTCGGCCCGGATCTGGACGAAGTGGCGCGCCTGGTGGCGGGGGATGTGGAAATGATCCTGTCGAACACCGCCGATGCGGGTTTTGCGCCGCAACCGGCCGACGCGGGGGCGCGGTTCGACATGGCGATGTCGTATCCCGCCAAGCTGGCGCATCTGTTGCGCGGTCGGTTCGAGGCTGGCGGCGCGCCGGTGCAGATCATGCCGACCGAGCTGGTGCGCAACAATGGCAGGGTCCTGCGCGATCTCGTGCTGACCGCCGCGGGCGCCATGCCGGCGGGCTATCGCGACTGGCTGCGTGACGAGGTCGTCTGGGTCAATTCGCTGGTCGACCGCATCGTTTCCGAGCCGCTGCATCCGGCGGGGGCGGTTGCCGAACCCTATGCGCTCTGGGCGATCGAGGCGCAGCCGCGCCTGCGGCTGCCCTGCACCCATCCGGCGATACGGGAGGTGCCCGATCTGGGGCCGATCGAGCGCCGCAAGCTCTTCGTGCTCAACCTCGGGCACAGCTGGATCGTGGCCGACTGGCTGGCGCGCGGGCGGGCCGGTGCCACCCATGTGCGCGACGTGATGGCGGATGCTGATTGGGCCCAGCGTTTGCGCGACCTTTATGCGCAGGAGGTGCTGCCCGGCTTTGCCGCGGCGGGGGAGGGCGAGGGCGTGGCCGAATATGTGGCGACCACGCTGGAGCGCTTTGCCAACCCCTACCTCGATCACCGTCTCGAAGACATCGCCCAGAACCATGCCGAGAAGCTCGCGCGTCGGATCGGCGCCTTTCTCGATTGGGCCGAGGCCAACAGCGACACTGGCGCCAAACCGCAGCTGCGCGCTGCCCTGGAGGGGAAATGACCATGAAGACACGACGCATCGGCACCACGGATCTTTCGGTCACCGAGGTCGCTTTCGGCTGCGCCAGTATCGGCAATCTCTATCGCGAAACCAGCGAGGCCGAGGCCGAAGCGGTGTTGTCGCGCGCCTGGGAGGCGGGCATCCGCTATTTCGACACCGCGCCGCATTACGGCCGCGGCCTGTCCGAGATGCGTCTGGGGCGGTTCCTGAAATCCCGCCCCGAGGCTGTCGTGTCCACCAAGGTCGGGCGCATCCTGTCGCCCGCCGGATCGACGATTGCCGAGGCCGACGGCTATGTGAGCCCGGCCCAGAACGACGTGCGCTACGATTACTCCGGCGACGGGCTCGAAGAGAGCTTCGAGCAGAGTTGCGAACGGCTCGGGCGCACGGAGATAGATATTCTCTATGTGCATGATATCGGGGAATATACCCATGGCGCCGAAGGTAATCGCCCGCACCGCGAGGCGTTTCTTGACACCGGCTATGCGCGGCTCGTTCGGCTTCGCGAGCAAGGGCGGATCAAGGCCTTTGGCCTTGGCGTCAATGAATGCGAGGTCTGCCTCGACCTGATGCGCAATGCCGGGCCGATCGACGTGATCCTGCTGGCCGGCCGGCTGACGCTGCTGGACCGATCCGCCGAGGCAGAGCTGGTGCCCGCCTGCACAGCGGCGGGGACAAGCCTGGTGCTCGGCGGTATCTTCAATTCCGGCATTCTGGCGACCGGCCCGGTCGAAGGCGCGACCTATGATTACGGCCCGGCCCCCGAAGAGGTGCTGAACCAAGTGGCCGAGTTGCAGGCCAGGTCCGAGGCGCTGGGCGTGCCGCTGGCGACGGCGGCGTTGCATTTCGCCATGCAGCATCCGGCGGCGGCTTCGGTGCTGCTTGGCACCGCGAAACCGGCCTCGCTGACCCGCAATCTCGACGCGCTTGCGACACCAACGCCGCGCGGCCTGCAAGCGCTCTTTGGCTGAGCGCGCTCAGCCCAGGTCGTGGTGTCGCAGCGAGGACAGCAAGGTTGTCTTCGAGGTCCGCAGGTGGCGCAGGGCGGCGTCGCGCGCGGCCTCGGCATCGCGGGCCTCGAGCGCGTCGATGATCGCCAGGTGCTCATCGATGGCGGCGGCATTGCGGTGTTTCTCTTCGGTCTTGTCCCACATGTAATGGTAGTGAAAAATCAGCGAGATCACCTTTTGGAACTCGGCGATAAAGCGATTTCTGACCACTGAATTGATGGTCTGGTGAAACCGTTCGTCAAGCTTGGAGAATTCGTGGAAATCGCGGTCGATGGCCTGTTTCAGGGCGAGGTGGTCGGCGCGCAGCTGCGCCAGCCTGGCCCAGACCGGATGGTCCACCGGCGCCTCGACGACCTGGCTCACGGCGTTCTGTTCCAGCACCGAGCGGAAGTCTGACAGCTCGATGGCGAAATCCTTGGTAAAGCCCAGCAGCATCCAGCCGCCCTGCGGCCGGCGCGAGACCAGGCCAAAGCGGCTGAGCCCGGCAAGGAATTCCTTGAGATCGTATTGCGGCACCTCGAAGGTGCGCGACAGTTCCGCCACCGACAGCGGCGTATTCGCCGGAACGTCGAAGCGCAGCACCCAATCGAGAAAGCGCTGTTCGAGATCGCTGGGGTCGGCCGCGGCCTCGGGCACCGCGATCCGGTCTTCGGCGCAGGGCTGGCGCAGCAGATGTTTGTCGCGGCCCTGCCAGGAAATCAGGCCGAGCTCTTCCAGCCGCGTCAGGCAGCGCCGGATCACCGTGCGGCTGACGCCGGCAATCTCGGCCAGCCGGGTTTCCGAGGGAATCGGCGCCTTGGGCGGCAGGGTCTCGCAATAGGTGAGGATCCGGTTGTAGGCCTCCCGATACCTGGTGTCGCTGCGCGCCATGTCACTGCCTTTCCTCGCGTCCGCCCCGGGGCGGTTCTTGTATTTGTACGATATTATAAAAAACAGTTGACGGAATCAAGAGAGGCTTGTTTATGTACTAAATAATTAAATGCAAGACAGCGAGAAGGGGAGGCGCATGTCTGACGCAACCAAACCCGCGGATCGGCGCGCTGCGACGCCGCTGGCGGCCCTGATGCCGGATGCGGCCAAGATCCACCGGCTCTCGGCGGTTCTGACGCTGCTGCTTCTGGTGGCCGGGTTTTCGCTGGCCAGCCAGGCATTCTTTTCGGTCAACAACGGGCTGACCATCCTGTTGCAGACCTCTGTCATCGGCCTGCTCGGCATCGGCATGACCATGGTGATCATCACCGGCGGCATCGACCTCTCGGTCGGCTCGGTTCTGGCGCTCTCCGGGGTCGGCACGGCGATGGCGGTCAAGGCCGGGCTGCCGGTGGCGCCGGCGATGGCCCTCGGCGTTCTGATCGGCGCCGGCTGTGGCGCGGTCAACGGTCTGGTTGTCACCCGGATGAAGATCCCGCCGTTCGTGGCGACGCTGGGCATGATGCTGATGGCGCGGGGTCTGGCCCTGCAACTGACCGGCGCGGCGCCGATTTCCCAGCTTGGCGAGGCCTTTGGCCGGCTGGGCAACGGGGCGCTCTTTCGCATGGTCGAGATGCAGCCCAACGGTTTTCCCAAGGTGATCTTTCCCGGCATTCCCTATCCGGCGATCCTGCTGCTGCTGGTGGCAATGGGCGCGGCCTACATGTTGCGGCGCCGCCGCATCGGCCGCCACATCTATGCCACCGGCTCCAACGAAGAGGCGGCGCGGCTTTCCGGCGTGCGCGTCGATCAGACCAAGCTCTATGCCTATGTGATGTCGGGCGCGCTGGCCGGGCTGGCGGGCAATGTGCTGATGTCGCGTCTGGTCACGGCGCAGCCCAGCGAAGGCGTGATGTACGAGCTTGACGCCATCGCCGCGGCGGTGATCGGCGGCGCCTCGCTCTCGGGCGGCGTCGGCACCGTCTCGGGCACGATGATCGGCGCCTTCATCATCGGCATCCTGCGCAACGGGCTGAACATGGCCGGCGTCTCGGCCTTCATCCAGCAGATCGTCATCGGCGCGGTGGTGATCGGCGCGGTGTGGATCGACCAGATGCGCAACCGGCGCTGACAGGGGTTCTGTCCGGTGCCGGCCATGGCCGGACCGGGCGTCCAATAAGACCAAGACCCAAAATCTCAACTGAGGAGGAATGAGATGAAGACCTACAAGCTTGGAATGCTGGCGTCGGTGATGGCGCTTTCGGCCGGGATGGCCACGGCCGGCGAGATCGCGGTGATCGTCAAGACCACCAGCTCGAACTTCTGGCAGAACGTCAACAAGGGCGCGGAAGCCGCGATCGCGGCCCAGTCCGAACACAGCTTCAGTTTCGATGGCCCGGCCACCGAAAGCGCCGTCGCCGATCAGGTCAACCTCGTCGAGAACGCGATCAACCGCGGCGTTTCCGGCATCGTGCTGGCCCCCTCGGACCCCGAAGCGCTGGCCCCGGTGGTCAAGCGCGCCTATGAGAGCGGCATTCCGGTGGTGATCATCGACAGCGCCCTGACCGACGGCGCGAAAGGCACCTATCAGGCGTTCCTGTCCACCGACAATTGCGCCGCCGGCGAAGAGGTGGCCAAGCGGATGATCGACGAGGCCGGCACCGAGGGCAAGGTCGCCGTGATGTCCTATGTCGCCGGTGTCGGATCGGAAATCGGCCGCGTCGGCTGTTTCTCGGACTATCTGACCGCCAATTCGGATCTGGAAATCGTCGGCCCCTATTATTCGCAGAGCCAGATGGCGCAGGCGCTGAACCAGACCACCGATATCCTTGCCTCAAACCCCGATCTCGTCGGCATCTTCGGCGCCAACGAGCCCACCGCCGTGGGCATGGGCCGCGCCATCATGCAGGCGGGCAAGGCCGGTCAGCTGGTCGCGCTGGGCTTTGACGGCAACGAAGACCTACAACAATTCGTCCGCGAGGGGCTGATGGAGGCGACGGCGGTTCAGGGCTCTTTCGCGATGGGCGAAAAGGGCGTGAACGCGATCATCGACATCCTCGGCGGTGAAAAGGTCGAGCCCTTCATCAACACCGGTGTGGTGCTGGTGGATCAGGAGAACATCGACTCCGACCAGGCGAAAAACGTGCTCTACTGAGCCGAAATCGCGGCGGGCGCGCCAGGTTGCGCGCCCGTCGATCAGACAGCAGCAGACCCCCGGCAGAAAGGCGCCCCATGTCACAGCCCCCCCTCGTAGAGATGATCGGTATCGAGAAGCACTTCGGTGGCGTCCGGGCCGTCGATCACGTCTCGCTTGATCTGTTTCCCGGCGAGGTGGTCGGCGTGCTGGGCCACAACGGCGCCGGCAAATCCTGCCTGATGCGCATCCTGGCCGGCGCGATGATCCCCAATGCCGGCGAAATCCGCGTCAACGGCAGCCCGGTGAGCTTTGCCGATCCCAACGACGCCCGCGAAGCCGGAATCGAGACGATCTATCAGACGCTGGCGCTGGCCGATCACCTGGATGCGCCGTCGAACCTGTTTCTCGGCCGCGAGCTCAAGACCCGTTTCGGCAATCTCGACGATGCCCGCATGCTGGCGGAAGCGCGCAAGGTGCTGGCCCGGCTCAACCCGAATTTCAAGAACCTGCAAGACCCGGTTTCGTCGCTTTCGGGCGGCCAGCGGCAGGTGATCGCCATTGCCCGGGCGATCTATTTCGACACCCGTGTTCTGATCATGGACGAGCCCACCGCCGCGCTCGGCCCGTCGGAGACCGCGATGGTCGCCGATCTGATCCGGCAATTGCAGTCCGAGGGCATCGGCATCCTGCTGGTCAGCCACGACATGCACGATGTCTTTGACCTCTGCGACCGGGTGGTGGTGATGAACAAGGGCCGGCTGGTCGGCGCCCACCGCATCGACGAGGTGACCAAGGACGACGTGCTCAGCCTGATCGTCAAGGGCGAACTGCCGGCCGACTGGACGGCGCGCAATCTGGAGGCGGCGCAATGAAGGACGTGATGCAAGAGACAATGGCCTGCGGCACCTGTGTCGAGCCGGGCACTTTCGCGCTGCAAGAACGTGCCAAGCCGCGCGAGGCGCCAGAAGGTCACCGACTGGTGGATATCGCCGCCATCGGCATCTGCGGCACCGATTACCACATCTTCGAGGGCAAACACCCGTTTCTGAACTACCCGCGCGTGATCGGCCACGAGCTCTCCGGGCATCTGGCCGACGGGCCGGACGCCGGCAGGCTGGTGGTGGTGAATCCCTATCTGTCCTGCGGCACCTGCCGGGCCTGCCGACGTGGCAAACCCAATTGTTGCAGCGATATCGCGGTGCTAGGGGTGCACGCCGATGGCGGCATGTGCGCCCGGATCGTTGTGCCGGAACAGAACCTCTATCCCGCCGAAGGGCTGACACCGGAGCAGGCGGCGATGGTCGAGTTCCTTGCCATCGGTGCCCATGCGGTGGCGCGCTCGGGGTGCGGGGCGGGCGACCGGGTGATGGTGACCGGCGCGGGGCCGATCGGGCTCGGCACGGCGCTTTTTGCCCGGATCGCGGGGGCCGAGGTGCATCTGATGGATCTGAGCGCCCAGAGGCTTGCCAAGGCCGCCGAACTCTTCGGCTTTGCCAACACCCATCAGCCGGGCAGGGATATCCTGTCGGGCGATCTGGCCGAGGGGTTCGACCTGGTGTTCGACGCCACCGGCAATGCCAAGGCGATCGAGGCAGGCTTTCCACTGGTGGCGCATGGCGGTAGCACCGTGCTGGTCAGCGTGGTCAAGGAAAGCATCACCTTCGCCGACGCCGAGTTTCACAAGCGCGAATCCCGCATCATCGGCAGCCGCAATGCGCTGAAAGAGGATTTCGACTGGGTGATGGCGGCGATCCGCAGCGGCGCGGTGTCGACCGAGGCCATCGCCTCGGCCATCGTGCCGCTCAAGGATCTGCCCGCGCGGTTCGCGAACCTCGCGCATGACCGTGATCACCTGATAAAGGTCATCGTGACGCCGTGAAGGATACAGAAATGACCGACCAGCCCTTTGCGCTTTGTCTGCACGCCGGCGACAACGTTCTTGTCGCCCTGCGCGCCGTGCCGGCGGGCACCCGGTTGCCCGGCGATGTGACCGCGCAAGAGGCGGTTCCGGCGGGCCACAAGATCGCGCTGCGCGACCTGCGGCGCGGCGAGAATATCCTGAAATACGGCCAGATCATCGGCGCGGCGAGCGCTGACATTTCCGCTGGCGCGCATGTTCATGTGCACAACCTCGGCATGGGGGCGCACAAACAGGATCACGCCTTCGGCACCGCCGCGCAGCCCCTGCCGAAAGCGGAGGCGGCGGCCGAATTCCAAGGCTTTCACCGCCCCTCCGGCCGGGTCGGCACACGCAATTACATCGGCATCCTCACCTCGGTGAACTGCGCCGGTTCGGTGGCGCGGTTCATTGCCGAAGGCGCGGCCGCGGCGGACATTCTGGCCGAATTTCCCAATGTCGACGGCATCGTGCCCATCGTGCATGGCACCGGCTGCGGCATGGCCGGCAAGGGCGAGGGCTATGAGACGCTGTTCCGCACCCTTGCGGGCTATGGCCACAGCGCCAATTTCGGCGCCATCCTGATGATCGGGCTGGGCTGCGAGGTCATGCAGATCCCCGATCTGATCGACCGCAAGGCGCTCAAGGACAGCGCGCGGTTCCGCTACATGACGATCCAGCAACAGGGCGGCACCCGCGCCACCGTCGACAAGGGCGTGGCGATCCTGCGCGAGCTGGCGGCCGAGGCCGACAAGGCCCGCCGCGCCCCGGCCCCGGCCCGCCACCTGGTTCTGGGCATGCAATGCGGCGGCTCGGACGGCTATTCCGGCATCACCGCCAATCCGGCGCTGGGCGTGGCCTCGGATCTTCTGGTGCGCCATGGCGGCACCTCGATCCTGTCGGAAACTTCCGAGATCTACGGCGCCGAACACCTGCTGACCCGCCGCGCCGTGGATGCGCCGACCGGCCGCAAGCTGATCGACCTGATCGACTGGTGGGAAGATTACACCGCCCGCAACTTTGGCGAGATGGACAACAACCCCTCGCCCGGCAACAAGCGCGGCGGGCTGACCACCATTCTCGAGAAATCGCTGGGCGCGGTGGCCAAGGGCGGAAGCGCGCCGCTCTCGGGTGTGTACAAATACGCCGAACCGATCGATCAGCCCGGCTTCGTCTTCATGGACAGCCCCGGATATGATCCCTGTTCGGTCACCGGGCAGATCGCTTCGGGCGCCAATCTGGTCGCCTTTACCACAGGCCGCGGCAGCGTCTCGGGCTATCAGCCGGTGCCGGCGATCAAGATCGCCTCGAATCCCGATCTCTGGCGGCGGATGGAGCCAGACATGGACGTGAACTGCGGTGACATCCTTTCCGGCACCAGCCTCGAGGCTAAGGGGCAGGAGATTTTCGATCTGCTGCTTCAGGTGGCCTCCGGCAGCCAGACCAAGAGCGAGGCGCAGGGCTTTGGCGCGGTGGAATTCGTGCCCTGGCAAATCGGCGCCGTGATGTGACGGCGCGCAAGGGAGACAAGATATGACAAGCGATCTGACAGGCCAGCGCGTGCTGGTGACGGCCGCCGCCCAGGGCATCGGCCGCGCCACGGCCCGGGCCTTTGACCGCGCCGGCGCGCGGGTGCTGGCCACCGATATCAACGCGCCCGGCCTGGCCGGGCTCGATGGCTGCGAGACCGCGCGGCTCGACGTTCTGGATGCGGAATGCGTCGCCGAGGTCTGCGCCCGGGCCGGAGCGGTCGATGTGCTGTTCAACGCCGCCGGCGTGGTGCACAGCGGCACGGTGCTGGACTGTTCCGAGGCCGAGCTCGACTTTGCCTATGACCTCAACGTCAAATCGATGGTGCGGATGGTGCAGGCGGTGCTGCCGGGCATGCTCGAGCGCAAGTCGGGCACGATCCTCAACGTCTCGTCGGTGGCCTCGTCGGTCCAGGGCGTGCCCAACCGTTTTGTCTATTCCACCACCAAGGCGGCGGTGCTCGGCCTGACCAAGGCGATTGCCGCCGATCACGTGGCGCAGGGCATCCGCTGCAATGCGATCTGCCCCGGCACGGTGCAATCGCCCTCGCTCGACGATCGGCTTGCGGCGGGCGGCGATTACGAGGCCGCCCGCGCCGCCTTTGTCGCGCGGCAGCCGATGGGGCGCATCGCCGCGCCGGAAGAGATCGCCGATCTTGCAGTCTACCTGGCCGGCGCCACCTTCACCACCGGCCAGGCCTGTTGCATCGACGGCGGCTGGACCCTCTGATTTTCCTCAAGAAAGACGACAAATGAAACTGCTTCGCCATGGCGCTCCGGGCGCCGAAAAACCCGGCCTGATGCACAGCGACGGCACCATCCGCGACCTCAGCGGCCTGATCGACGATCTCGCCGGCGCGGCGCTGTCGCCCGAGAGCCTGGCCAGGCTTGCCGCAGTCGATGCCGGCGGGCTGCCCGAAGTCGCGGGCAATCCCCGGCTCGGGCCGCCGGTGGCGGGCACCGGAAAATTCATCTGCATCGGGCTGAACTATGCCGATCACGCCGCCGAAAGCGGCATGGAGGTGCCGCCCGAGCCGGTGATCTTCATGAAGGCGACCTCGGCGATCTGCGGCCCGAACGACCCGATCATCCTTCCGCGTGGCTCGGAAAAGACCGACTGGGAGGTCGAGCTTGCGGTGATCATCGGCAAGGCCGCGAAATATGTCAGCGAGGCCGAGGCGCTGGACCATGTGGCCGGCTACGCGGTTACCAATGACGTTTCGGAACGGGCCTTCCAGGCCGAACGCGCCGGTCAGTGGACCAAGGGCAAGAGCTGCGACAACTTCGGCCAGATCGGCCCCTGGCTGGTCACCCGGGACGAGGTCTCCGATCCGCAGGACCTCGCCATGTGGCTCACCGTGAACGGTGAGACGATGCAGGACGGCTCCTCCAAAACGATGGTCTATGGCGTCGCGCATCTAGTGCATTATCTCAGCCAGTTCATGACGTTGCACCCCGGCGACGTGATCTCGACCGGCACCCCGCCGGGCGTCGGGCTGGGGATGAAGCCGCCGCGTTACCTCAAGGCCGGCGACGTGGTGGAGCTTGGCATCGCCGGGTTGGGCCAGCAGCGCCAGGACGTGATCGCCGACTGAGCCCACCGAGGGGGACGGCACCGTCCCCCTCGATCCCGCCCGTCGCTTTGACCGGCTCCCGCCCGCCCGGCGCCGGCATCCGCTTTGTGGCTTTGCACCTGCCTCGTTATGCTCTAAGGCGACGGTCCGGGCCCCCCGGACCGACACCCGACGCTCCCGGCTTCCGAGCCGGCGGTTGCGTGTCATGCTGCTTCCAGACGCTTGACCCGGCGGCGGATGCGGTCACACTCCGGCCGGGGTGCCACAGAGTCAGGCCATACAGGCAGGAGCGCAATGACCGTACCAACGACCCGCATGCAGGACCACCAGGCCTTTCTCGGGGGAAACCACGACTTTCAGGCCGATATCGAGCTGATTGCCGGCAGCGAAACCGTGAGCGTCATTCTCGAAACCGTGCGCCTGGCGACCGGCATGCGCTTTGCCGCCGTCTCGCGGGTGACCGCGGATCGCTGGGTCGCCTGCCGCACCTCCGACGATATCTCGTTCAATCTGGCCAGCGGTGATGAGATCGCCATCGGCAGCACCTTTTGCCAGACCGCGCGCGACACCGGCGAACCGGTGGTCTTTGACGACGTCAACACCGACGAGGCCTTCGTGGATCATCCGATTGCCCGGCAATTCAATATCGTGAGTTATGTCTCGATCCCGATCTACCGCGACGATGGCAGCTTCTTCGGCACGCTCTGCGGCATCGACATCGTGCCGCGCCGGGTCAAGCGGCCCAGAGTGCAGGCGATGTTCCGGATGTTCGCCGATCTCATCGGCCGCAGCCTCGATACCGAAATGCGGCTCGAGGCGCAGGAACAGCTGGTCGAACATGAACGCCGACTGGCCGCCGCGCGCGAGGAATTCGTCGCCATCCTCGGCCATGACCTGCGCAATCCGGTGACCGCCTTTGGCGCCGGCCTGCGGCAGCTGCGCGGCGAGGCCCTCTCGGACCGGGCGGAACAGACCGTCGCGCTGATGCGGGCGGCGGTGCTGCGGATGGAAGATCTTATCGGCAACATGCTGATCCACGCCAAACAGCGGCTCGGCGGCGGGATTTCGGTCTCGGTGGTCGCGGATGCGCCGATCCGCCAGGCGATCAGCCAGGTGGTGGAAGAGGTGCGCATCGCCCATCCCGCGCATGAGGTGAGCCTCGATCTCGAGATCGACCGTCCGGTGAGCTGCGATGCGCCGCGGGTGGCGCAGGCGGTGTCGAACCTGCTGGCGAATGCGGTGCAGCACGGGCGCGAGGGTGGCCCGATCCGGGTTGCGGCCTTCTGCGACGATGCGGGCATGACCATCGCGGTCACCAACGCCGGCCCGGCGGTCTCGGACGATTTCGCCCAGAAACTATTCGAGCCCTTCCGCCGCGCTGCCGGGTCCGGCGGCGATGGTCTCGGACTTGGGCTCTACATAGCTTCGGCCATCGCCACGGCGCATAACGGCCATCTCGAGGTCAAGAGCGGCGAGGGAGAGGTCACCTTCTCCTTTCGTCTGCCGCTCTTCGCCTGAGCGTCAGCCACCGGCTGATCACGTATTCCGATTGAAAATACCGCGGACCGGAGGGTCGCCCCCGGTCCGCGGCCGGCGATCCGCGGCGGTCAGCCCCGGACCATGCCGACAATGTCATAGGCCCGCTCGAGGATCGGCGCCGCGATGGCCCGCGCACGGCCGGCGCCATGCGCCAGGATACGGTCGATCTCGCCGACATCGCCCATCAGCCGCGACATCTCGGTCGAGATCGGCGAGAGCTTGGCCACCGCCAGATCGGCCAGCATCGGCTTGAACTCCGAGAATTGCCGCCCGCCGGCCTCGGCCAGCACCTCTGCCACCGTCTGGTTGTTCAGCGCGGCATAGATATTGACGAGGTTGCGCGCCTCGGGCCGGTCCTCGAGCCCCTCGGCCTCCGAGGGCAGCGCCTCGGGATCGGTCTTGGCCTTGCGGATCTTCTTGGCGATCATGTCGGCATCATCGGTCAGGTTGATCCGCGAGGCGTCCGAGGGATCGCTTTTTGACATCTTCTTCGACCCGTCGCGCAGCGACATCACCCGCGTCGCGGTGCCCTCGATCACCGGTTCGGTGATCGGAAAGAAATCGACGCCGAAATCGTTGTTGAACTTGATCGCAATGTCGCGGGTCAGCTCGATATGCTGCTTCTGGTCTTCGCCCACCGGCACATGGGTCGCGTGATAGGTCAGGATATCGGCCGCCATCAGCGCCGGATAGGCGAACAGGCCCAGCGAGGCATTTTCCTGGTTCTTGCCGGCCTTGTCCTTCCATTGCGTCATGCGCTTCATCCAGCCCATGCGTGCCACGCAGTTGAAGATCCAGGCAAGCTCGGCATGGGCCGAGACCTGGGACTGGTTGAACAGCACCGACTTGTCGGGGTCGACGCCCGAGGCGATGAAGCCCGCCGCCAGCTCGCGGGTGGCGCGGCGCAGGTCGGCCGGATCCTGCCAGACGGTGATCGCATGCATGTCGACCATGCAGAAGATCGATTGAACGCCGCTGTCCTGGCTGTCGGCAAAGCGCTTGAGCGCGCCGAGATAATTGCCGAGATGCAGGTTGCCCGAGGGCTGGATGCCCGAAAAGACGCGCGGGGTGAAGGCAGATGGGGTTTGGACGCCCTCTGTCATGGGATTTCTCCGTCTGGATTTTCGATCGTTCAGCGCTTACCCATGGCATCCGAGGCCGTCAAGCCGAAGGCCCGGAGCCACAGCAGGAGCGCCCATGTCCGATCCGTTCAACCATCCGCCGGTCAACCCGTTGCCGCCGGCCATCACCGGGCTGTTCCTGGTGATCGCCGGGATCGAGCTGGCCTTTCAGGCCGGCACCCAGGGCTTTGTCGGTGGGCCGCAGGCGGTGGGCTGGCGGCTGAACGCGATGCAGAACTTCGCCTTTTCCGGCGATATCTTCGACTGGATGCTGGCCAATGGCATCTACCCGCCCGAGCAGCTTCTGCGTTTTGTCAGCTATCCCTTCATCCAGGCCAATTTCACCCATGCGCTGTTTGTCGGCGTGATGCTGCTGGCGCTGGGCAAATGGGTCGGCGAGGTGATGGGTGGGGCGCGGGTGATCGCGCTGTTTTTCTTTGCCTCGGTGGTCGGGGCGGCAGCCTATGGCCTGCTGCTCGACGATCCGGTGCCGTTGATCGGCGGCTTTCCGGGTGTCTACGGCATTATCGGTGGCTTTACCCTGCTGCTCTGGCGGCGACTGGGCGAAGAGGGCGCGCCGCAGGCGCGGGCGTTTTTCCTGATCGGCGCGCTGCTGCTCATCCGGCTGGTGTTCGGCCTGCTTTACGGCACCGATGCCACCTGGGCGGCCGATTTCGCGGGCTTTGCCGCAGGTTTTCTGCTGGCCGGGGTGCTGGCGCCGGGCGGCTGGCGCGCCGTTCTGGCGCGGATCCGGCGATAGGGCTCAGACCTCGGGCGTGGCCGATGTGTTCTTGGGCGACGGCGCCGCCGCGGCTTCGCCCGGAACCTCCCCTTCGAAGACGTCGAGCATGACCAGCAGGATCGCCAGCATCGGTATCGCCACGATGGCCCCGATCGGCCCCCAGAGCCAGAGCCAGACCACCAGAGAGACAAAGATCAGCAGCGGGTTTATCGCGATGTTCTTGCCGACCAGCGCCGGCGTGACGAACTGCGCCTCGATCAGGTTGAACAGCAGATAGAGCACCGGCGGCAGGATCACCATGATGCCGTCGAAGGCCAGCAGCCCGGCGAGGCTGAGCCCGAGAACCATGCCGATCGGACCGATATAGAGGATGTAGTTCAGCATTGCCGCCGCCAGCCCCCAGATCACCGGGCCAGGCAGGCCGATCAGCGCCAGCGCGCTGCCAACCGCCGCGCCAAGGCCGAAATTGATCGTGGTGATCGTCAGGAAATAGCGCGAGACGACGCGTTCGGCGCGGGTCAGGCGGCGCATGATCTCGGGCGTTTCCGCCGAAGAGCCGATCTTGCGCGACATGTAGACATAGATGTTCTTGCGGGTGAACAGAAAGAAGAACAGCGCCCCGACAAAGATCAGGAATTGCGCCAGGAACACCGGCGCCAGCAGGATGGCGCTGGTCAGATTGGGCATCACCGGGTCACCTTCGGCGTCGGTCTGGCCGTTGCCGTCGCCGCCGAGGGCCTGTTCGACCTCGCGGTTGACGTCCTCAAGGCCGCGGATCAGCCCGCGGAGCTCCTCGATGAAGCTGCGCAGTTCGAGCCGGATGCGCGGCACCTCTTCGGCGACGCGCCAGACCACGGGTTCCACCAGGATGACAAGCACCCCGATGCCGCAGACCCCCGCAAACAGCACCAAGGCCGAGGCCAGCCCGCTTGACAGCCCGAGCTTTTCAAGCCCGTCGGTCACCGGCGCCAGCATGACGCCGGTAATTGTCGCGAGCGTCAGCGGCGCAAAGATGTCTGCCCCCGCCTTGAGCGTCGCGAACACAAGGATCGCGGCGATGACGATGACGGCGGACCGCAGGATCGGGTCGGGATTTTTGTATCGATGAGCCACAGGTCAGCAACCCTGTGAACCCGGGCCGGGTTCCCGCCAGTGGGCGATATTGTTGCCGGGCTTGCGGGTCTGCGTCGCTGCCGCGACGGGCGCGGTCGCGGCCGATGTCAGATCAGCGGGCGGGTGATCTGCTCGCGGTCGGGTTCGAGCTGCGCCAGTTCGCAGAGCGCGTCGTATTTCCGGACCGTCAGCATCCCGTTCTGCCAGGACGCCAGGCCACGTTCGCGCAGGCGGGTGAGCATCTTGTTGGTATGCACCAGCGACAGCCCCAGCGCATCGGCGAGATCATGTTGTTTGTAGGGCAGGGGCAGCCGGTTTTTTCGGACGAGGCCCTGCGCACTGCCCCGGTCGTAAAGCCGGACAAAGGCCCGCGCGATGCGCTCGAGGCCATTCATCCGGCCAATGACCGCCAGGCTCTCGCCCAGGAGATGCTCTTCGACCGCGGCGACCCAGGTCAGGTCAAAGGCCCGGTCCGGGTGGTCCGCGAACAAAGACCACAACGCCTTGCGGTCAAAGACGCAGAGCCGCATCTGTGTCGTCGCCTCGACCGAATGCTGCATTTCGGACATCACGCCCGCCTGCAAGCCAAGGAAATCTCCGGGGAAAACGAAATTGATCACCTGACGTTCGCCGCCCGACAACGTCTTGTAGCGCAGGCCCATGCCTTCGAGCACGGTAAACAGCTGCGGGCTGTTCGACCCTTCCATCATCAACGTCGCGCCGCCCTCGATGGCCAGCTCGCCGGATTTGAACTCCTGCATGAAGGCCAGTTCTTTCTCGGTCAGAGGATCGAAAATCGGCCACTTTCGCAGCGGGCAGCTTCGGCAAGGCGTGGTCATGGCAAGAAACCTTGTCTTGGTATGTCATATTTTAATGCAAGGGTTGGGCGAAGGAATCAATATGCTTTCATGAGCAGAGGGGAATCGATGAAAGACAGCGTTGAGCCAAGCGGCCTCGCGCACCAGGATGCCGCGCCGGTGATCCTGGTTCTCGAGCGGGATCCGCTCATTGCAGAGGATATCATCGGATCGCTTGGCGCTGTGTGTGATTGCCGGGTTGTTCATGCCAGCCAGCTGGAGGAGTTTTTGGCCAAGCTGGTGGAAGAAGCCCATGTTCTGGCTGCCTTTCTTGAGATGCGCTTGTCCAAGGTGGTGGAAAGTGGTCTTGACCAGACCCTTGCCCAAAAGGGAGCCGGCATTGTTCTGACCGTAGGGGAGGACGATCAGAAACAGGCGCAGGAGAAGGGCTGGGGCATGTTGGTCCGGCCCTTCTCCGATCAGATGATCGGCGAGGCATTGCGCTCGGTCGTGCGGCCGGAGGCCGGTCAGGTCAGCATTCCCTGAGCCTGCATCGGATGAAAGGGCGCAGCCTGTGAGCACCGCTCTCGCGGTCGGTGACGATATCCAAGAGCATCGTCGCCAGCATGTTCGTGACCGGATGCGGCAATTCTTCGAGCAACATCGGACCGGGTCCGGTCTTTTTCGTCCTGGGCGAGCGCGCGATTTTCTGTGTCCGTCCGAACACCGTGCGCGTGCGGAAATTCGGCGCAGGGGGCTGTGACTGGGAACTTGCCGGGCCGTCAGGCGTTGGTCCGGGAACCCGAGAGGTGGGCCTGCGGACCAAAAGCATCGCCTGCCTTCCACATCACCGAGACCAGCGGAGACGGAAGATGAGCTCACCCGACACCAACCTGAAAAAACAAAAACGCCGCCACAGGGGGCCGCTGATCGGCATGGCCGTCGTGGCGGTCTTTGCCATCGGCCTGATCCTGTTCTGGATCGGCGAGGTCTTTGTCACCGCACCCGGCCCCGAGAGCGAGCCGGCGGAGGCCGCCACCGAGCAGGTTTCGCCGACCGAGCTTGAGACAGGCACCGTCGACGTGCCGCCCGAGGCCCCGGTCGAAGAGGTCGCCCCCGGCGATACCGACGTCGAAGTCGAACAATAAGCCTGACGGGCCCCCGCCGCGAACCGGCGGGGGCTTTGCCTACAAGGTCCAGGCCGCCCAGGAAATCGTGCCCAGCACCAGAACCGCCAAGATCGGCCAGAGGATGCGGTGCCAGGGAAAGGCTGCTTGGTCCGCCTGCGGCGTGTCCAGCACTGCCCGGGCAGTGTCTTGGCCCGGCTTTTGCGCCACCACCTTCGGGGCTGCCGGGCGTCTGCTGTCCAGATAGATCACATTTTGGAGGTGCGGCGCGCCGGCCGGGTCTTTCTGCGGCTGTCCCATGGGCTGGCATTCCTTCGCATGACGGTGCCGTTCACTCAGTCGTGAACACCGCCGCGACCATAAAGTTCCCGAAATTCGACAGTCTGGAAGCAAATGATTTTTCGGCGGATTTTCACATCCGCCGGGAACTCGCCTGTAACGCCGGCGTTTACATTTCAGTACGCAAAGCGAACAGGAGGACATTATGAACTGGGACCAAATCGAAGGCAATTGGAAGCAATTCAAAGGTCAGGCGCAAGCCAAATGGGGTGACCTCACCGACGACGAATTGCAGCGCGCCAAGGGCAACCGGCAGGAGATGGCCGGTATCATCCAGGAGAAATACGGCAAGACCCGCGAAGAAGCCGAGCGGGAAGTCGATGCCTGGGCCAGTACGCTCTGAGGCCGCGGAATGTCGATGACAGACAAGGTGCGCGCAGATGCGCGCACCGCCCTGTTCGACGTGTTGAGCGACACCGGCACCGGCATGCTCGGCGTCAAGAATGCCGATCCGCACATGCAGCCGATGACCCATCACGCCGACCGTGACACGGCCGAGCTTTGGTTCATCACTTCTTCCGACACCGATCTGGTGCGGGCCATGGGGCGGGGCGCCGAGGCGCACTACTGCCTGACCAAGGGAGACGGCACGTTTTACGCCTGCCTGTCCGGCCGGTTCGAACCCAGCGTCGACACCGCCAGGCTGGATGATGTCTGGACTGCTGCGGCCGCCGCTTGGTTCGATGCGGGGCGCGACGGGTTCGACGTGAGGCTTCTGCGCCTCGCGCTCAGGGACGCCGCGATCTGGACCGCAACCGACAGCGCCGTGACCTTCGGGCTCGAAATCGCCCGGGCTAGGTTCGACGCCGACAAAAAACCCGATCTCGGCGCTCGCCGGATCGTCACCTTCGCGGACGCATAACGCCTCGGGCCCATGCCACCGCACGCGGCCCGGCCGCCGGTCTCCAGAAGTGTCGGACCCGCACAGAAACCGGGAGCCCACATCATGACCCAGACCGACAAGACCCAAGACAACCCCGATCCACAAGCATCGCCGCCGATGGCGGACAGCGCCTCCGACGTGTCGCTCGGGCGCGGTGAATTCGCGCGCGGCCCGCGATGGGCGCTGGTGGCCATTGGCGTCGCCAGCATCATCGCCGGGATCGCGGCGATCCTGTTGCCGTTCTTCGCCTCGCTCGCGGCCGTCCTGACCGTTGGCTGGTGCCTGGTTTTTTCCGGGGCGGTCGGCCTTTTCGCCGCGTTCCGCCGGCACGAGACCTGGGAAATGGCCAGCACCTTTGCGCTCTCGGTTCTCGCCATCGGCGTCGGCATCCTGATGATCCTTCAGCCCTTTGTCGGCATTGTCGCGCTGGCCACGCTGATCATCGCCTGGCTGGGTGCCAGCGGGGTGCTGCGGCTCTGGTACGGTCTCAAGCGCCGCCGCGAACCCGGCGCCATCTGGATGATGCTCTCGGGGCTTGCCGCCTTTGCCGTGGCCCTGCTTCTGTGGTTCGGTTTCCCGTTTAACGCGATCTGGCTGCCCGGCGTGGTGCTGGGATTCGACCTCATGCTCTGGGGCGCGCTGCTGATCGTGCTGTCGCGCAAGCCGGCAAGGGCCAGCGGCGCCGACCGCGGCGGCACGACGGAACAAAGCTCATGAAACCGTGTTGAGACGTGAGACGGCCGTGAGGCCAGGCAACCAAGGGAGGCAGCCATGCATGCCATTATTTATCTCGTCGGACTGATCGTCATCGTGCTTGCGATCGTGAATTTTGTTCTGTGACCCCTGCCGAAAGGATTTATCATGAGTACCCAAAACTTTGACGGCACAACCACAACGCGCAAAAGCGACCCGGAAACGGCCCGGACCGAGACCGACGCCCTGCGCAAGGATGCGCAAGAGACCGCCCGCGACATGAGCGAAACCGTCGTCGGCGAGGCCCATGCCCGGGCCGATGCCGCCAAGGAGGGCGTGGCCGATGAAATCTCGTCCGTGTCCCGGGCGCTGCGCAAGGCCTCGGACGAGCTGCGCGACGGCTCGGCGCAAGAGCGCACCTTCGGCGCCGCAGCCTCCTCGATGGCCGATTTCGCCGACACCGTGCGCGACAAGGATCTCGGCCAGATGGTGGATGATCTGGGCGATTTCGCCCGGCGCAATCCGGTGGCCTTTCTCGGCGGTGCGGCGCTTCTGGGCTTTGCCGGCGTGCGCATGGCCAAGGCATCGCGCCGTGCCCGGCTGAGCGACGAGGCCAGCGGGCGCCCCGGCGATGGCCAGCCCTCTTATGGCGGCAGCCAGGGCGTGGCCTCGGCCAGCGCCCACCCCAGCATGACACGCACCGGGAAAGGAGAGACATCATGACCAAGTCACCGAATGAAAGCACCTCCAGCCTGCTCGGCGATGCAATGGCCCATGTCAGCGCCCTGGTGCGCGGCGAGGTCGATCTGGCCCGCGCCGAGATCGACCAGAACCTGCGCCGGGCGGGCACCGCCATCGGCTTGCTGGTGGCCGCGCTTGTGGTGGCGCTGACCGCGCTCAACGTGCTTGTCGGCGCCATTGTCGCCGGGCTGTCCGAAGCCGGGATGGATCCTGGATGGGCCGCCTTTGCCGTGGGCGTCGTTCTGGTGATCGTCGCCTATGGCTTCGTCCAGAAGGGCCTGAACGATCTGAAACTGAGCAGCATCGCTCCGAGCCGCGCCGCGGCCAACGTGCAGCGCGATGTCGAAGCCGTCAAAGGAGCCGCAAATGCCAAATGACACCCGCACGCCCGATCAGATCGAACGAGACATCGAACGCGAACGCTCCGATCTGGCCAGTACCGTCGATGCCCTGCAAGACAAGTTTTCGCCCGAGGCTGTGATTTCCGAGATCGCCAATGGCGTCCGGCGTCATGGTGGCGAGTTCGGCGATGCCGTCGGCCGCTCGGCCAAGCAGAATCCGCTGGCGCTGGCCGTCACCGGCGTTGGCCTGGCCTGGCTGATCTTTGGCCGGTCGCACGACGACCCGGCCGAGGACGTCCGCCGCAACGGTGTCACCCATCACAGCAGCAATCATGACCGTCGCGTGCCTGGCTACGCCGCCGGGCCGATGCGCGAATTCGCCGGGCGCGACCGCTATGCCGGGGCCGGATATGGCACCACGACCGAGCGCGAAGCGCGTTACGGCTCGAGCTATGCCGGCTATCCCGAATGGGCGCGTCACGATCTCGACGAGGGTTGGGACGACGAGGATAATGACCGTTCGCTGACCGACCGTGCCACCGACACCGCCAGCGCTGCCGGCGAGACCGTGCGCGACGGCGCCGCCAGTGTCGCCTCGGGCGCAAGTTCCACCGCCGAGGCCGTGGGCTCGGGCGCCAGCGCCGCAGGGTCTGCCGTGGCCGGGGGCGCGCGCAGCGCCGCCGATGGCGTCAGCCGCGCCGCACGCGGCACCGCCGACCGTGTGGGCCGCGCCCGCGAGCGGCTTGCCCGGGGTACCGAAGACCTGAGCGACGCCGCCCGCGAGCGGATCGTCACCGCCCGGGCGCGCGCGCTCGACATGGCGCACAAGGCCGATGAAGCGGCGCGGCGCAACTATGCCCGCGGCCGCGACGCCACGGCGGATTTCGTCGAGGAGCAGCCGCTGGTGGCCGGTGCCATCGCGTTGGCCGTCGGCGCCGCGTTGGCCGGCGCCCTGCCGCGCACCAAGCGTGAGGACGAGCTGGTGGGGCAGACCCGTGACGAGCTTTTCGACGAGGCCGAGCGCATTTTCCGGGAAGAGCGCGACAAGGCCGAGCGTGTCGCCCGCGCCGCAATGTCCGAGGCCGAAAGCATCGCCGAAGAGAAACGCGATGCCGCCGACACTGCCGCGCCGGGCGACAAAACCGCTGTCGAGGCCGCGGCCGACGAGATGCGCGACGCCGGTCAACGGGTTGCCGATGCCGCCAGAGACAAGGCGGACGAGGAAAACCTCGGCAAACCGAAAGGCTGAGCGATGTCGGATATTCCCGGCCGCCATGCCACCCGGCCGCGCGACATTCCGTTGCGCGGCTGGAAAATGATCTTTCTGCGCGCCTGGCGCAAGATGAACGAGGACCACGTCGGCCTGATCGCGGCCGGCGTGGCCTTTTACGGTCTGCTGGCGCTGTTTCCTGCGATCACCGCTCTGATGGCGATTTCCGGCCTGCTCTTCGATCCGCAGCAATTCACCGGTGAACTCGAGACCGTGACGGCCTTTATGCCGGAAACCGTGGCCGAGATCGTGCTCCGCCAGGCCATCGAGGTGGCCGGAAGCCAGGAAGGCGGCCTCGGTCTTGCCGCGCTGTTCGGGATCGGCGTCGCGCTCTATTCCGCGTCGAAAGGGGTGGCGAGCCTGATCGAAGGCATGAACGTGGCCTACAACCAGCCCGAGACCCGGGGCATCGTCAGCCTCACGCTGATCAAGCTGGCGCTGACGCTGGGGCTTCTGGTCGGGCTGATCGCGGGCTTGGGCGCGGCGCTCGTCCTGCCTGGCATCCTGTCCATTCTGGCGCTGGGGCCACTGACCGAGATGCTGATCGGCCTGGCCCGCTGGGTGATCCTGCTGGCGATGACCATCGGCGGCATTCTTGTTGTCTATCGCACCGCGCCCGATCGGGCACCGGCGCAATGGATCTGGCTCTGGCCCGGCGCGGTGCTGGCCTGCGTCACCTGGATCGCGGCGTCGTTCGGCTTTTCGGTCTATGTCGAAAACTTCGGCAGCTACAACGAAAGCTTTGGAGCCCTTGCCGGGGTGATCGTGCTGCTGATGTGGCTGTGGATCTCGGCCTATGTCCTGCTGGTCGGCGCCGAGGTCAACGCCGAGGCCGAGGCCCAGGTCCGGCCCGACAGCACCACCGGCCCCGGCATGCCGCTTGGTATGCGTGGCGCGGTCAAGGCCGACGAACTGGCCGGCGGAACCGAACCGCAGGCGCGCGACGCCTGACAGCCTTTGCTAGGCGCGATGCGAAGCCGCCGGGGTGCGCCACACCCCGGCGGTTTTGTTTCCGATGTCGGGTAAGAAGCCCTGGCGGCCCTGGCGCAATAGAAAAAGCCCGCCGTGGGGCGGGCTTTTCCGAACCGGGTGAACGGTTTGCTCAACCTTCGTAGTCGGGCATTGCCTTGAGCTCTTCCTCGGTCATCGAGATATAGACGCGGATGTCACCGCCGCCTTCGGTACGCAGGATGTCGATCTGCGACAGTTCCAGCTGCACCGGCTTTTCGCCAATGCCGAGGAAGCCGCCAACATCGACGATCACCGAGCTCACTTCGCCGCTGTCGGACAGGATGATCTCCGAAACTTCGCCGATGTGGTCGTCGGTGCTGTCATAGGCCGGCGCCCCGGTCAGGTTCTCGGAGGTCAGCTCTTCCAGCGGTGCCGTGGCATAGCCTTCGCGCTCGATCAGCCCCGCACCATAGCTCAGAGGTCCGCCGGCCGGATCAACCGGCTCGGCGCCATCTTGGAGGTCGGTGGTCACCTCGGCGTCGGTTTCGGTGGCGACCGTCGCGGGCTGTTCGCCCTCGGCGGCGTCCATCGCGCCGTCAACTTCGGTCTCGACTGCGTCCATGGCACCTTCCATGGCTTCGCCGGTCTCCTCCATCGCGCCTTCAACTGCGGCGCCAGTCTCTTCCATCGCGCCTTCGACCGCGGCGCCGGTCTCTTCCATGGCGGTATCCGCGTCCATCATGGCATCGCCCATTCCGCCCGTATAGGCCGGCGCCTCTTCAAGCGCGGCGACCGGGGCGTTCAACACCAAGAAGAAGTCGGTTTCGTCCTCGGCCGTGGCATCATCCGAGACGAAGCGGACGGACCCCATGTCGACGGCGACACGGTTTTCGCCAATGCCAAGAAAACCGCCGATGTCGACGAGCACGGAGTCGATCTGGCCATCGCGGGTCAGCACGATGTCGTGGATTTCGCCGATGTCGTCCCAATCGTCCTGAAGGCCGTCGACCGCGTCGGTGTCGGTCTCTGCGCGATACACGCGCATGCCGATGAAGTCGGAGGCATGGATTGCGTTCGGGTCTGCTTCGGTACGGAACATGCCGTCAGCACCCTGCGCCATGACCGCGCCGCTGGTCGCTGCAACAAGCGCAGTGGAAATCAAAAGCCGTTTCATGTCTAGGTCTCCTTGTTAACCCACAAATAGCGCTCATGCGCGCCTGTTGAGACAACGTGCGTCCAGCCTCCGGGTTCCCGCAGGCGCCTAAATCTTGCCGGAGATTTCGGCGGAAAAATGCCGAGACCCACGCACAACGGCTCCAGTTTTTATTGATTTTGTCCAGGCACTTGCCCTCTGGGTGCCACAGGTTGCGGCATCGAGGTCCGGGGCAGGAATGTCTGCCCGGCTTCGGCCGGAGCACGCTCAGAGCAGCCGGCTACCGATCAGCCAGCCCAACCCGGCATAAGGCAGCAGGGCGAGCAGGAAAAACAGGCCATCGCGGGTCAGCAGTGACAGTGCGAGAAAGCTCACCCCGATGGCGGCGACAGAGGAGGAAAACGGAATGAACTCGAGGAAGGGCATCATCATGCCGGACAGCAGGCTCAGTATCACGGGCAGGTAAATCAACGGCCGGTGAAACAGAACCGACAGTCGGTTGTGGCTGTGCCGGTCGATCCAGGAAATCACCGGCCGCGCCGACCGCAGGGCCTTGTCCAGGGATTTGCCGTCAACTGTCTGGCGCAACAGCCGACGTGGCAGCCAGACCTCCTCGACGCTCATGAGAAGCTGAAAGGAAATGATCGCAATCGCCACGCCGGCGACCATCGAAACGCCTGGAATACCGGACAGCGGCGTCGCGCAGAGCAGGGCGGGCACGAGCAGCAGGGGCACAAGGCTGCGATGGCCCACCGCATCGACGATTTCATCCACCGACACCTTGTCGCGATCGCTGACCGAGGAAATGCTGTCGGCCAATTCGCCGAGCGTTCTGGGCTGTTGTGATGTCAAGGACAGGTACCTCCTGCCTCGCCAACCGGATGTCTGTGGCATTGTTCCCGCTGTGGCAGGAAAGCCGCATCGGGGCAGCGCCCGGACCTGTGTCTATCCGCGATGGAACCGCAGGGCACCACCGATGGTTAAGCCCCCGAACCAGAATAGGAACAATGACCCGGACGTCCGAATATGCCTGAGAATGACAACAACACAGAGGATTGGGTGCAGAACCAGATCGACAGCAATCTCAAGCGGATCTATCGCCAACCCTCTGAGGGCAAATTGCCCGACCGCATGGCCCAGCTTCTGGACCAATTGCGGGAAAAAGAGGCCGCCCGAAGCTAAAGCGGCCGGCCCTGACAGGCCTTATCCGGTCAAGAACGCCCCGACCTTCCCGGCCTTGCCGGGGAGATGATGCCGCTTGGCCGCGCGCGGCGTTCATCCCCAAGAGCACATTTCAATCTGCCCACAGTCACTTAACTGTGCGGAATGTCCCGGAACCTACCGACTGGTTTGGTGGTTGATTATCCACTTGGTAAAGAGTGATGAAAGGAGGCGTCCATGTTGTATTGGGCACTCATCTTCCTGATCGTGGCGCTTGTTGCCGGTCTGCTGGGGTTTGGCGGCATCGCATCGGCCTCGGCCGGGATTGCGCAGATACTGTTTTTTGTTTTCCTCGTTCTCTTTCTCGTGGCGGTCGTGCTGCGCATCATGCGGGGGCGCGCACCCTGAGACGTGACGGCCAGAAGATCAACGAGATGCAAGATGTGAAAAAGGCGTCCCGATGGAAATCGGGGCGCCTTTGAAGTGCGAGGTATTATGCTTTCAACGTCTGGGTACTGGAGAAGAACATCGCCTGGCTGACGGCCGATTGCACCTGCTCCTCGGTATAGGGCTTGGCAATAAGGAAGGCGGGTTCTGGCCGTTCGCCCGTCAGAAGTCGCTCGGGGAAGGCGGTGATGAAGACCACCGGCACCTCGCCCAGCTCTGACAGGATGTGATTGACGGCATCGATCCCCGAGGAATTGTCGGCCAGCTGAATATCGGCCAGCACCATGTCGGGCCGGTCACGATGCGCCAGGGCGACGGCTTCGTCACGGGTGCGGGCATTGCCGGTCACCACATGGCCCATGCTTTCGACGATGGCCGAGATATCCATCGCGATGATCGCCTCATCCTCGATCACCAGGATGCGGCCGCGGATCGCGCCCGACATTTCCCTGCGCGCGATGACCACCAGATCGCCGGCTTCCTGTTCCGGCACGTCAAGGATGGCGGAGATTTCGGGGATGGTGAATCCCTCGATCGAATTCAGCAGCAGCGCCTCGCGGGTGTTGGCCGTCAGCCCTGACAGCCGCCACTGGGCGCGCGCCTCGGGCGAGCTTTCTTCGTCCAGCTCTTCCACCGGCGAGCCGGAGGAGGCCCAGATGCCATGAAAGGCCCTGAACAAAGCCACCTTGGGGTGTTGCGTGCCGCTCAGAACGCTGTCATCAGTCAGAAGCGCCTCGAGCGTCGCAGCGGCATAATGATCGCCCGTCTGCTGATTGCCGGTCAGCGCCCGTGCATAACGACGCAGGTAGGGCAACTCGGTCGCGATCTGTCCGGTCACATCAGTCTGTGTGTGGCTTTCAGTCATGTGGTCCTCGAAAAATTTGATGAGCTGGGAACAAAAACGCATAACTCGGTGTTAAGTTCCAGCCTAGGTGCGAAGAAGCATCCACGCGGCGTTGATTAACCTGAAGGGCATGATGGCAAACAACAGTAAGACAACCAAGCTTGATCGGCAAATCGATGAAAATCTTCGGCGGGTCTATTCC
Organism: Marinovum sp. PR37; assembly: GCF_028807375.1. Lineage (NCBI taxonomy): Bacteria > Pseudomonadati > Pseudomonadota > Alphaproteobacteria > Rhodobacterales > Roseobacteraceae > Marinovum > Marinovum sp. PR37. Next base: position 52,766 of record NZ_JARAML010000006.1, read on the forward strand.
GATCTGTCCGAAGAGCCGCTGCCCGATCGTTTCTCACAGCTTCTTGAAAAACTGCGCCAGCAGGAAGAGGCGAAAACCGGCTCGCAGCAGCCCAAGGATGACGCGTGACCCAACCGAAAGACCCGAGAGACGAGCTCGTAGAGCATCTGCCTGCCATGCGGGCCTTTGCCATGAGTCTGACGCGCAACAGCGCGGCGGCAGACGATCTGGTGCAGGATGCCGTGGTCAAGGCCTGGTCGAATTTTGACAAGTTCAAGACCGGTACCAACCTGCGTGCCTGGCTGTTTACCATCCTGCGCAACACCTATTACTCGCTGTATCGCAAGCGCAAGCGCGAGGTCGAGGATCCCGATGGCATCATGGCCGGCAAGCTTTCGGAAAAGCCCGCCCATGACGGTCATCTTGCGATGGCGGATTTCCGCGCCGCCTTTGCCAAGCTCAGCGATGAACAGCGCGAGGTGCTGGTACTGGTGGGCGCCGAGGGCTTTTCCTACGAAGACGCCGCCGAAATGTGCGGCTGTGCCGTCGGTACCATCAAGAGCCGGACAAACCGCGCCCGCAAGCGGCTGGCCGAGCTGATGGAACTCGACGATGAGGAAGATTTCGAGATTACCGATGCGGCCACTCTGGCCGTCGTGACCGGGAAACCGGCTGCATGAGCGAAACCACCTCGGCGACCCGGCGCCGTTTGCACAGGCCGGGGCTGGCGCTTCAGCTCGCGTTTGTTCTGAGCCTGGCAATCCTGCCGCTCGGGTTGATCTCGGTGTATCAGACCTACAAGCTCATCGAAGAGCGCCAGAGCCTGTCCGGCTCAGCGCTTCTGGAAGAGACCCAGCAGGCCGTCGCCGTGGCGCGCAACGTGATCAGCGCCGCCGCCAGCACAGCCGAGACCCTCAGCATCACCATCCCGGCGGTGCGCGACACCCAGGAAACCTGCGATGCGGTGCTGGCGCGGGTCGTGGCGCAGAACCGCGATTTCGTCTTCGCCGGCTATGTCGACAGCGAGCTTGGCCTCGTGTGCAATTCGGACAACAGTCTCGATGTCACCGGTCTCGACGCGCTCGAGGACGAGATCCTGCGTCCCGAGCCGGGGCTTTTCGTGCGGTCGTTCGGGTTCCTGGCCGGGCGCGCGACGCTCAACGTGACCGTGCCGGTGATGGAAGCCGGCGTCTTTCGCGGTGTGGCCTGGGTGTCGGTGCCGCTGGTCGATCTCAACGCTGCGCTCAAACGCGCCGCGCCTGACGTCGAGCTGGTGCTGTTTCAGCCCGGCGGCGATGTGCTGGCGACCGAAAATTTCACCGACGACCGGCGCAGCGTGCTGCCCAGCGACCGGGCGCTCGACACCATGGCGATGCGCGGCCGGCACACTTTTCGCGGCTACAACCGCGCCGGGGCGTTGCGCGACTTCGCGGTCGCGCCGATCGTCGAGGATGAGGTCTTTGTGATGGGCAGCTGGGCGCCGCGCCACCGGGGCCTGCTGGTGACCAGCTACGCCGAGACCTTGGCGCTCTATTTTCCGATCTTCATCTGGGTGATCGCCATCGCGGTGGCCTATGTCGGCGTCCACCGTCTGGTGATCCGGCACATCCGCCGGCTGCGGTCGTGGATGCGGCTCTATGCTCAGGGTCAGACCGATTTTGCCAATGCCCGGCTCGACAACCCGCCGCTCGAAGTGGAATACGTCGCCGAGGCCTTCCGTGCGATGACCGAACGGCTGGGCGAGCAGGACCGCCGCCGACAAGAGGATCTCGAGGAAAAGACCGTGCTGCTGCGCGAGGTGCACCACCGGGTCAAGAACAACCTCCAGCTCATTGCTTCGATGATGAACATGCAGATCCGCGCCACATCCAACCCCGGCGCCAAGCACCTGCTGCGCCGGGTGCAGGACCGGGTGATGGCGCTTTCGGCGATCCACCGCTATCTCTACATGGCGCGCAAGCTGTCGATGGTGCGGGCTGACAAGCTGCTCGAGGACATCATCGAACAGCAGGTCGCGCTGGGCTCGCTCGAAGAGGCCGGCCACCGCATTGCGGTCTCGACCAAGCTCGACCCGGTTGAAATCACCCCCGATCAATCGGTGCCGCTGTCGCTGATGGTGGCCGAGGCGGCGATCAACGCGGTCAAGCATTGCGATGTCGACAAGGACACCGACGGCGCCTGGATCAACATCGCCTTGCAGGAGGCCAGCCCCGGCGTCATCGGTCTGAGCGTGGTGAATTCGCGGCTCAAGCCCGAAGGCGAGCCGTCCCGGCCCGAGGGCACCGGCCTCGGCTCGAAGCTGATCGAGACCTTCGTGATCCAGCTCAACGGCAAGCTCGACACCGTCGAAGAGGACAACCGCTTCGAGCTGCATGTCACCTTTCCGCTGGCCTGGCCCAAGGAAGGCGACGACGACGATGACGACTGAGCCGCGAAATCTCTTCCCGTGAAGGGAACCTGTCGGCGGATCGCTGCGTTCGTCCGACAAGTGAATTCACGGGAAGGGACGCATCATGACAGAGATCACCGGAATTGGCGGGTTCATCCTGCTTGTGCTGGATGTCTGGGCCATCGTTTCGGTTGTCGGTTCGACGGCCTCGACCGGCAAGAAGGTGCTCTGGGTGCTGTTGATCCTGATCCTGCCGCTTCTGGGCTTTATCATCTGGCTGATCGCCGGCCCCAGGTCGACGCGCCCGTGACCAAGGCCCCGGCCGCGCCGGCCCGGCCGCTGAGAGAGTGAGGCAGCATGACGGATCTGCAATGTGACGTGGCAATCATCGGCGCCGGCACCGCCGGGCTGGCCGCGCAGCGCAGCGCCAGAAAGTTGGGCGCCAGCACCTTGCTGATCGACCCGGAGTTCAGGGGCACGACCTGCGCCGCGACCGGCTGCATGCCGTCGAAACTGCTGATCGCGGCCGGCGACGCGGCCCATGCGGTGCGCGACGCCGGGGCCTTCGGCATCGCGGCCAATCCCGAGGTGGACGGCCGCGCCGTGATGCGCCGGCTGAACAAGGTGCGCGCGCGGTTTGTCCAAGGCGTGAAGGACAGCATTTCCGACTTGCCGGAGGCGGTCAGGATCACGGCGCGGGCGCGGTTCGACGGACCCGACCGGCTCTTGCTCGACGATGGCCGCAGCTTGGCGGCCAAATCCGTGGTGATCGCCACTGGCGCTACGCCCGCGCTCCCCGAGCCTTTCCGCGCGGTGTCGGACAACATCCTCACCAACGAGACGATCTTCGACCTCGAAGACCTGCCACGGTCGGTTGCGGTGCTCGGCGCAGGGCCGATCGGCGTCGAACTGGCGCAGGCGCTGGGCCGCCTCGGGGTCGAGGTCGCGGTATTCGACATCGGCGACACCTTGGCCGGGATGCAGGACAGCCAGGTCGGCGAGACCCTGCGCGAGTTGCTGGCCGAAGAGCTGCCGCTGCATCTGAACACCGAAGCCGAGGTCGCGCCGGCCGACGATGGTGTCCGGCTGACATGGGATGGCCAGAGCCGCACCTTCGAGAAGCTGCTTCTGGCAGTGGGGCGTCCACCCAATTTCGACGGGCTCGATCTCGGGAACGCCGGGATCGCACTCGACGATCACGGCGCGCCGGAGTTCGACCGTCAGACCCTGCGCTGCGGCACGTCGTCGATCTTCATCGCCGGCGATGCCAACAGCGACCGGCCGCTGCTGCACGAGGCCGCGCACGAGGGCCATATCGCCGGCCGAAACGCCGCAAGCTGCCCTGACGTTGCGGAATTTTCCCGCATGGTGCCCTTTGCCCTGACCTTCACCCGTCCCGAGGCGGCCGAGGTGGGCATCATTCCCGACCCCGACGATGCCAGCTTTGTCGGCGCCTCCGCGCCCTATGACGACCAGGGCAAGGCGCGGGTCGAACATCGGCTCGGCGGGCTCTGCCGGCTCTATGCCCGGCATGCGGACGGCAAGCTCACCGGCGCCAGCCTCTGCGCACCCGACGCCGGCCATCTGGCGCATATCTTCGCCTTGGCAATCGGCCGCGGGCTGACGGCGACCGACTTGCTGAACATGCCCTATTACCATCCGACACTCGAGGAAGGTTTGAAGTCGGCCCTGCGGACGCTCTGCAAGGAAACCGGGCAGGACCAGCCCAACACCCGCGAAGACGACGCCGTCCGGGGCCTCTGAGGCAGGAACCTTCGTCCACCTGAACGGTTGTCCCAGGCAAGGAGGGACAGTCGCGCATGTCAGATTTTCGCAAGACCAGGATCACCCGCCCCATCCACCGCCGGGCCAGGACGGCTCTGCCGCAGATGTCAGAGACCGAGGCGGAGGCGCTCAATGCCGGTGAGGTCTGGTGGGAAGCCGAGCTGTTCTCGGGCAATCCCGATTACGACAAGCTGCATGCGGTGGCTGAGCCCAGGCTCAGCGACGAAGAGCGCGCCTTTCTCGAGGGGCCCTGCGAAGAGCTTTGCGCGATGATCGACGACTGGGACATCAACCAGCGCGACGCCGATCTGCCGCCAGAGGTCTGGGAGTTCCTGCGCACGCAGAAATTCTTTGGCATGATCATCGAGAAGAAACACGGCGGCCTCGGCTTTTCCGCCTACGCCCATTCCGAGGTGGTCCGCTATATCGCCACCCGCTCGGTTGCCGCGGCCGTCACCGTCATGGTGCCCAATTCGCTGGGCCCCGGCGAGCTGTTGCACATGTTCGGCACCGAGGCGCAGAAGGAGCACTGGCTGCCGCGCCTCGCCGACGGTCGCGAGCTGCCCGCCTTTGGCCTGACCAGCGCCGAGGCCGGTTCCGACGCCTCCGCCATGCGCGACGAGGGCATCGTCGAGAAAGGCATGTGGCAGGGCGAAGAGGTGCTGGGCATCCGACTCAACTGGTCCAAGCGCTATATCACCCTGTCGCCGAAGTGCACCGTTCTGGGGCTGGCCTTCAAACTGCGTGATCCCGAGGGGCATCTGGGCGGCATGGAAGAGGTCGGCATCACCTGCGCGCTGGTGCCCGCCGATCTGCCCGGGGTCGAGACCGGGCGGCGCCATATTCCGTCCTCGACCATGTTCCTCAACGGGCCGACCACCGGCGAGGACGTCTTCATCCCGCTCGATCACATTATCGGCGGCCAGGAATATGCCGGCCGCGGCTGGATGATGCTGATGTCGGCGCTGGCCGCGGGACGGGGCATTTCGTTGCCCTCGATGGGCTGTGCCGCGATCGGTTTTTCCGCCCATACCACCGGTGCGTATGCCCGTGTCCGCGAGCAGTTCAACCTGCCGATTGGCAAATTCGGCGGCATCCAGGCGCGGCTGGCGCAGCTTGCCGCCGACGCCTACCTGATGGATGGCGCACGGCGACTGACCTGCGCCGGGCTGGACGAGGGCAGGGCGCTTTCGGTGATCTCGGCGATCATGAAGGCGCATGCGACTTTTCGCATGCGCGAGGCGGTGAACGATGCGATGGACGTGCATTCCGGCAAGGCGGTGATCGACGGGCCGACGAATTACCTGCTGCCGCTCTATCGCGCGGTACCGATCGGCATCACCGTCGAAGGCGCCAATATCGTCACACGCTCGCTTATCATCTTTGGCCAGGGCGCGATCCGGGCGCATCCGCATCTGCTGGATGAGATGCAGGCCTTGCAGATCGAAGACGAGGACGAGAGCCTCGAAGCCTTCGACAAGGCGTTCTGGTCGCATGTCGGCCATGCGCTGAAGACCGTCGGCCGCAGCCTGTCGCGCGCCTGGAGCGGCGGAAAGCTGGCCTCGGCCCCGCGCAAGGCCGGGGCCGCGACGCCGATCTATCGCCAGCTGTCGCGCTGGGCGGCGTCTTATGCGCTGGTGGCCGATCTCTGCTTCCTGACCCTGGGCGGCGAACTCAAGCGGCGCGAGATGATCTCGGCCCGGATGGGCGACATCCTGTCGGAAATGTACCTGCTCTCCGGGGCGCTCAAGCGCTGGCAGGACGAGGGGCAGCAGAAGGCCGATCTGCCGGTGCTGGAATATGCCGCCGCACGCAGCTTTGCCGGCATGCGTCGGGCGCTTGACGAGGTGCTGGCCAATCTGCCCGCCCGCTGGGCCGGCTGGCTGGGCCGTGCGCTCACCCTTCCCGGCGGCAGCGCACGCGGCCCCGACGACCGGCTGACGGTGCGCGTCGCCAATCTCCTGCTCGAACCCTCAGCGGCCCGTGACCGTATCACCGGGCGGCTGCATGGCGGTTGCGATCGCAATGGCGTCGGCGCGCTCAACGCTGCCTTTGCCGCCGTGATCGACGCTGCGCCGCTGATGAAGCGCCTGCGCGAAAGCGGCCACAGCCCCGACAGCGCGCTTGATGCCGGGATCATTTCCGAAGCCGACCGCACACGCATTTCAGATATGGAGGACAAGGTGTCTCAGACAATCGCCGTTGACGATTTCTCGCCCAAGGACCTCGCCAGCTATTACCCCGGGCTGGAGGCCAGCGACAGCGAAAGGATGGCCGCACAATGACCCGACCTGTCTATCTCGTCGATGGCGCCCGCACGCCCTTCCTCAAGGCCCGCGGCAAGCCCGGCCCCTTCACCCCGGTCGATCTCGCGGTGCAGGCCGGCCGGCCGCTGCTGGCGCGCCAGCCGTTTGACCGCAAGAGCTTTGATCTCGTCATCCTTGGCTGTGTCAATGTCATCGCCGACGAGATGAACCCGGCCCGCGTTGCCGCCCTCCGGCTGGGGTTGGGCGAAGCGATGGTGGCCTTTACCGTGCAGATCAATTGCGGCTCGGGCATGCAATCGATCGATACCGCCTTTCGCTACATTCGCGAGGGCAAACATGACATGATCCTCGCCGGCGGAACCGAGGCGCTGAGCCATGCGCCGCTGGTTCTGCGGCAGAGCGCGGTGGAATGGTTCGGCCAGATGTCGCAGGCCAAGGGGCCCATCGAGCAGGCCAAGGCGATGACCGGTCTGCGCCCCGAATTCTTCAAGCCCGTGGTCGGGCTGGAACGCGGGCTGACCGACCCGATCACCGATCTCAACATGGGTCAGACCGCGGAGGTGCTGGCGCATCGTTTCGGCATCACCCGCCAGACCGCCGACGCCTATGCGATGGAAAGCCACCACCGGCTGGCCCGGGCGCAGCGCGAAGGCTGGCTCGAGGACGAGGTCATGCCCGCCTTTACCCGCGACGGTGTGGCGCATGAACATGATGACGGTGTGAGGCCCGACAGCGACATGGAGGGGCTGGCCAAGCCCGGCCCGGCCTTCGAACGGCCGTATGGCAAGGTCACGGCGGGCAATTCCAGCCAGATCACCGATGGCGCCTCCTGGGTCATCGTCGCCTCGGAAGAGGCGGTCGAGAGACATGGGCTGACACCGCTGGCCCGCATCGTCGACAGCGAATGGGCGGCGCTCGACCCCTCGGTGATGGGGCTTGGGCCGGTGCTCTGTTCGACCGCGCTGGCGCGGCGGCACGACCTCGGCGCCGAAGATATCGACCTCTGGGAGCTGAACGAAGCCTTTGCGGCGCAGGTGCTGTCCTGCCTCGCGGCGTGGAAAGACCCGGAGTTCTGCCGCGAGGTGCTGGGGCTCGACGGGGCCTTCGGCGCGCCCGACCGCGACGATCTGAATATCGATGGCGGCGCGATCTCGCTGGGCCATCCCGTGGGCACCAGCGGCAACCGGATCGTGCTGCACCTTGCCAATGCCATGAAACGGCGCGGCGACACATCCGGCATCGCCACAGAATGCATCGGCGGCGGTCTGGGCGGCGCCATGTTGCTGGAGGCTGTGTGATGACCGGACCTGTGCTTTCCTTTCTCGGCGAAACCCATTGTGAGCTTGGCCCCGCTGCCGATGCCTCCGGCCACCCCTGGCGGCATGGCGAGGCCGACGGCATCCACTGGCTGGTGCTCGATTGCGAGGGCAGTTCGGTCAACACCGTCTCGGAGCAGGTGCTGACCGGGCTCGATGCCGCGCTGGATCAGATCGGCACGCCGCGGGCACTGGTGATCCGCTCGGCCAAGCCGGCGGGCTTTGCCGCCGGCGCGGATATCGACAGTTTCAACGACATGCGCGATCAGGGCGCGGCGGCGCTCCTGCAACAGGGCCATGCCGTGCTTGACCGGCTGGAGGCGCTGGACTGTCCGACCATCGCAATCGTCCACGGCGCGGCGCTGGGCGCGGGGTTCGAGATTGCGCTCGCCTGTGACCACCGGATTGCCATCGACGGCGCGAAATTCGGCTTTCCCGAGGTCAACCTGGGCCTGCATCCCGGGCTGGGCGGCAGTTTCCGCCTGACCCGGCTGATCGACCCGACCGAGGCGATGACGCTGATGCTCACCGGCAAGAGCGCGCATACCGCCAAGGCCGAGCGGCTTGGCATCGTCGACGCCGTGACCGAAGAGCGCCATGTCGCCGCCGCCGTCGCGGCCATCGCCGAGGGTGAGAACGACCGCCCCGAGCCGGGCCTGAAATCCCGCGCCTTCCGGATCGAAGCGGCGCGCAGCTATGCCGCCGGCCGGATGCGCAGCGAAACCGAGAAAAAGGCGCCACGGGCGCATTATCCAGCGCCCTATGCGCTGATTGATATCTGGGAGAAATACGGCGACGACCGTGACCGGATGCAAAAGGCCGAGATCGAGAGCTTCGCCGATCTGCTCGACAGCGAGACCTCGCGCAACCTGCGGCGGGTGTTCTTCCTGCGGCAACGGCTCAAGGCCGAGACGCGGGGCGCTGACGGCATTTCCCATGTGCATGTGATCGGCGCCGGCGCCATGGGCGCGGAAATCGCCGCCTGGGCCGCCATTCAGGGCAAGCAAGTGACCCTTGGCGACGTCAAGCTCGCGCCGCTGGGCCAGGCCGTGAAGGACGCCGCCCAGACCTGCCGCGACAAGCACCTGAGCAGCGGCGAGACGCGCGACGCGCTCGACCGGCTGATGCCGGATCCGCGCGGCTACGGTCTGGCCCGGGCCGACCTGGTGATCGAGGCCGCGCCGGAGGATGCCGATCTGAAATCCGGGATCTATCGCGAGGTCGGCAAAAAGCTGAAAGACGGGGCCATCCTTGCCAGCAACACCTCGAGCCTGCGGCTCGAGACGCTCAAGGACGGCGTCGCCGATCCGACGCGCTTTGCCGGTCTGCATTTCTTCAACCCGGTGTCCAGGATGCAACTGGTCGAGGTGGTCCGCCTTGAGACCACCGATGACGCCGTGCTGCGCCGTCTGGCGGCGTTCTGCGGTGCCATCGACCGGTTGCCGGTGCGGGTCGCCGATGCCCCCGGCTTTCTCGTCAATCGCGCGCTGACGCCTTATCTGATGGAGGCGATGGTGCTGATGGACGAAGGCATCGACAAGGAGGTGATCGACCGCGCCGCGCTCGATTTCGGCATGCCTATGGGGCCGGTGGCACTGGCCGATCAGGTCGGGTTGGACATCGGGCTGCATGTGGCGACAAGCCTGTCCGAGGCCCTCGACAAGCCGATGCCGCCGATCAGCCAGCGCCTGCGCGACAAGGTCGAGGCGGGCGAGACCGGCAAGAAGGCGGGCAAGGGCTTTTACGACTGGTCCGATGGCACGCCGCATCCGCAGGCCGAGGACGCCCCGCCCGAGGATCTGACAGACCGGCTGATCCTGCCGATGCTCGATGCCTGCGTCGCCTGCCTGCGCAAGGGGGTGGCCCGCAGCGCCGACGAGGTGGATGGAGCGATGATCTTTGCCACCGGCTTTGCGCCGTTCCGCGGCGGGCCGATGCACTATGCCCGCACCCGGGGCCACGCCGAGATCGCCGACCGTCTCGACACCCTGGCCGAGCGTCACGGGCCGCGGTTTGCCGCCGACCGGGGCTGGCGTGAGATGTGATGCAGCGATTGCACGACGCCGAGGCCGCCGCCCGCGAGATCGTCGCCAGGACCGGCGGCGAGATCCGGCTGGCGCTGCCTCTGGGGCTGGGCAAGCCGGTGCGGCTGGTCAACGCGCTGGTCAAGCTGGCCTGTGACGACCCGTCGATCCGGCTGGCCATCTTCACCGCGCTGACACTGGAGCCGCCCGATCCCGGTTCGGGGATGAAGGCGCGTTTTCTGGGGCCGGCAAAGGACCGGCTGTTTGGCGCCTATCCAACGCTGCTGTATGCCGAGCTGCTGCGCCGCGATGCGCTGCCCGACAATATCACGGTGAACGAATTCTTTCTGCTGGCCGGCCGCTGGCTCGGCGTGGCGCCGATGCAGCAGGCCTATATTTCGGCCAATTACACCCATGCCCGCGACGTGCTGATCGCGCAAGAGCCCAATGTACTGGCCCAGCTCGTATCGGAACAGGACGGTGCTTTCAGCCTGTCGGGCAATACCGATATTTCCGCCGATCTCTTTGCCATGCGCGCCGAGGGCAAGCTCGATTTCCTCGCCGTGGGCGAGGTGCACCCCGATCTGCCCTTCATGCAGGGGCCCGGCGCGGTGCTGACGCCGGAGGCCTTTCACCTCACCCTCGTGCCCGAACCTTACGAGCTGTTCTCGGCGGTCAAACGCCCGGTCGATGCGGCCGCCCATGCCATCGGCCTGCATGTGTCGCGGCTGATCGCCGATGGCGGCACCTTGCAGATCGGCATCGGCGCGATCGGCGATGCGGTGGCCCATGCGCTGCTTCTGCGCCACAGTGGCGCGGCGCCGCCAATCCAGCGCGCCGCGCCCTTCAATCTGCCTGCGCCCGGCGGCCCGTTCGAAGAGGGCCTGCACGGCGTGACCGAGATGCTGGTCGGCGGGCTGCTGGCGCTGTTCGAGGCGGGCGTCGTCCGGCGCGAGGTCGACGGCCATGCGATTGCCGCCGGCTTCTTTGTCGATACCCGCGATTTCTATCGCCGCCTGCGCGAGATGCCGCGCGAGGAACGTGCCCGCATTGCCATGACGCCGGTGAGTTTCACCAACGCGCTTTACGGCAACGAGGCCGAGAAGCGCACCGCACGGGTCAAGGCGCGTTTTGTCAACGGGGCGATGCAGGTCTCGGTGATGGGCGACGTGATGTCCGACACGGTTGAAAACGGCCAGGTGGTGAGCGGCGTCGGCGGCCAGTTCAACTTTGTCGAACAGGCCTTTGCGCTGCACGATGCGCGGTCGATCATCACCCTGCCGGCGACGCGCTGGTCCGGCGGCAAGCGTCACAGCAACATCCGTTGGTCGGTCGCTACCACCACCGTGCCGCGCCATATGCGTGATGTGGTGGTGACGGAATACGGCATCGCCGATCTGCGTGGCAGGTCGGATGCCGAAACCATTGCCGCGCTGATCGCCATCGCCGACAGCGCCTTTCAGGACGAATTGATCGACCGGGCGCAGAAGGCGGGCAAGTTGCCCAAGGGGTTCACCCTGCCGCAGAGCGCGCGCAACAATTGGCCCGAGACAGTAGAAAACTGGCTCGCCCCGTATCGCGCCGAACTGCCCGATTTTCCCTTCGGCAGCGATTTCGACGAGATCGAGCGGCTGCTCTTGCCGGCGCTGGAAGAGCTATCGCGCCACACGCCGACGCTGCGCGGCAAGGCGCGGCTGCTGCGGGACGCGCTGCGCCTGCCGCCGCACCCGCGCGAACAAGAGGCGCTGGCGCGGATGGGCTTTGACAGCCGCTATGCGGGGGGTGAGGCGCTCGCGCTCTCTGGCGCGTTGCGCCGGGTCGTTACCTGATCCAGGCGTTCATCGCGCCATAGTGCCCACCAACCGGCCCGCGCGGCACGGTCAGCCCGATCAGCAGCAGCCCGGCGGCAAAGCAGGTCAGATAGGCCAGCACCGATCCGCCGGTGACCAGCGGTGCGAAGATCAGCACCACACCGATGATCACGTTCAGAAAGCGCGCCATCCGCACTACCGAGGCCAGCGAGGTCACCGACACGGTGAGCGCCAGCGCGCCGCAAATGTGCACGGCGGCGGCGACCGGGCTGTCCCAGGTCAGGTAGAGCGGCGACAGCATCAGCCAGAGCGCCACGCCAATCGAGGCCAGCAGCGACCACGGCAGGGTGATACCGCCGCTCAGCATGTCGCGCAGGATCACGCCGGGCTTGCGCTCGAAAGCCTGCCGGTCGATCTCGCCAGTGCCTTCGTCGGTGTCGCCGGTAAAGAACACCAGCAACCAGGGCCGCCCGGCGCGGTGGCGGCGGATCAGGAATTGCACCGTGGCGACGATCTCGTCGATGGCATAAGGGATTTGCAGCAGCATCGCGGCGGCCGCGATCAGCGCCAGCGTCGAATAGGTGCCGATCACGATCGGCTGGATCACGATAAAGAAGATCGATACCGCGCCCAGCGGCACGATCATCACGCCGAACAGCACCGTCAGCCAGGGCATGGTACGCCAGCGCCTCGCCGAGCCGATCACGCCGACGAGGATCTCGAGCGCATAGGTCAGCGCGCCGAGGCCGGCGTCGGGCACCGGCCAGGCCTCGGAGACCTCCGAGGTGATGATCTGCTCGGTGCCGTTCTTGTCGGGCAGGGTTCCGTCAAAGAACGGCTCCCAGACGCCATCAATGCTTTCGAGCTGATAGGCCGTCAGGTAGCGCGAGATCAGCAGGCCGACGACCGCCAGCAGGATCACCGGCAGCCGCTGAAACCAGTCCGAGGGCGAATAATCCCAGCCCTTGGGGATCACCGGCCCGGTCTGGGCGGCGGCAGGCGAGACGCCGGGCGCGGGCGGCAGGCCAAGCGCAAAGCCCACCGCCAGCATGCCGGTGAGCGTTGCATTGACATAGGCCGCCCCGTTTTCGGCCCAGAAGATCAGCGGCGCAAACATGATCCAGCAGCCCACAGCGGCGGCGGCAAACCGCGCGTGCGGCAATTGCCACGACATCGACAGCAGCGCGCAGAGGCTCAGCGCCAGCCCGGCCAGCACGTCGCTCCAGGCCAGCCAGCTTTCGCCGTAGCCCAGCAGCGGCGGCGAGGTCAGCAGCCAAAGCCCCAGGCCGAAATTCGCCCAATGCGCCCAAAGGTTGTCGTGGTGGCGGGCACGGTATTCGCGTTCATGTGTGGCGCGCAGGTCTTCGGCCTCGGCATTGGCCTCTTCGGCCGAGCGCAGCCAGACCGGCGGCGTGATGCCATTGGCCTTGTACCAGCCCATCGGATCGTCCTTGAGCGCGGCCACGATATGGCGCAGCCCGTCGCGGATGCGGTGTTTCGGCTCCCAGTCCAGCAGCTCCTTGGCCTTGGAGATGTCGAGCGCGTAGTGATCCGACGACAGCTCGATCATGAAAGGCCGGATGAAAGGCTTCTCGCCTTCGTCGAGGGCATCGGGGATCGGCTCTTCGGCCGCCACCTCGGCCCGGGCGGCCACCCGGGCCACCGGCGCCGGGACGCGCAGGGTCTGCCAATCCTCCTCGCCGTGGATCAGCTGGCCGAGTTCCTCTTGCAGCTTGGCATAGCTCATCGCATCCGGCTCGCCCGCCAGCACAACTTCGAGGCCCTCGATCCGGTCGCGCCGATCGATCGCGCTGGCAAAGAGCTCCAGCATGTCCTCGAGGTGGATAAACGCCTGCCCGGCTTGCAGATCGCCGGAATAGACATGCGATTTCAGATCCCGTTCATAGATCCGCGCGATCTGCTGGCTGAGCGTCGGCACCGCCGTCTTGTCATCATAAAGCCCGGCCATGTGCAAAAGCAGCACCGACATCTCCGGGTTGGTCCTGGGTGCGAGTTCGCGGATCACATCTTCGGTTTCGGCCTTGGATTTCGGATAGGCCCAGCCCGGTGCCAGCGGCGTGTCCTCGTTGATGCGCTCGCCGGGGTGGCCGGGCCGGTGCACCAGCATGGTGCCGGCATAGATGAAATGCGCCACATCCAGACCTTCGAGTCCCTTGAGAAGGTTGCGCGTGCCCTCGACGTTGACCTTGTCGTACATCGGGCTCTCGCCGCCGGAAAAGTCGAAATAGGCGGCGAGGTGGATCACCGCCGCCAGCGTGCCGCCGCTGTCCTCGCGCACCTGATCGAGCGCATGGGCGACCGAAGACTCATCTGTGATGTCGAGGCCGAAGATACGCCCGTCCTCGGCATTCTCCGGCAGGTCGACGCCAAGCACGGTGTAGCTGGCGGAAAGTTTTTCGCTGAGGGCGCGGCCGATGCGGCCCGCGGCACCGGTGATCAGAACTGTCGGTTTGTCTTGCGCTGTCACGTGTCACCCCTTGTCTCACTGTTTTGGCCGGCAGTTTTGGCCGCGTGCCCAAAGCCGCCGGGGCACGCGCCTCTCGGGGTCCAACGCGAAGTCCGGCGCGCAGTTCCCGCCGACGGCCACGACACCAGGGAACCGGCGCGGCGCGCGGCGCGTTGGCCCGGTGAAAGGAGAGTGCCATGGACAGTCTGATGCTGATTTCAACGATCCTGACGGTCGCGCTCTTGACCGGCGCCGTCACGGTTCCGGCCGCCGTGCGCCAGTCCGGCCGCAAGTAAGACCGCCCGAGTGAAGATCGCCGGGAGACCACACCCGGAGAGCGCCACGGCATAGGCAGGCCGCCGTGCGTCGGTCTCCGGGTTCCCGGTGTTCCAGCAACCCCGAGATTTCAGGAGGCCACATGACCTTTCAACACAAGATCAGCGCATCGCGCGGCAAGGGAAGCCCCGAGGTGATCGGCTTTCGTGAGCCCGACACCGGCAGTTGCCAATACATCTGCGTCGATCCTGCCACCGGCGCGGCCGCCGCAATCGACATTGTGCAGGAGTTCGATCCGGCAAACGCCAGCACCCGTTTCGACAGCGCCGAATGGGTGCTTGCACGGGTCAAGGAGCGCGGCCTCGCGCTGGACTGGGTGCTCGACACCCATCCGCATGCCGATCACTTCATGGCGTCGCACTGGCTCGGAAACCGGACCGGCGGCACCACCGCGATCGGCGACAAGGTGCATGATGTCGCCGACATTTGGGCCGAGCTCTACAACCTGCGCGACGCCTTTCACCCCGAACGGGATTTCGGCCGGCTGTTCGCCGATGGCGAGCGGTTCAAGCTGGGCGAGCTCGAGGGGCGGGTGCTGCTGTCGACCGGCCATACCGCCGGCTCGGTCAGCTACGTGATCGGCGATGCGATCTTTGCGCATGACACCTTCATGCAGCCCGACGCCGGCACGGCACGCTGCGATTTTCCCGGCGGATCGGCCTCGGATCTCTATGACACGCTGATGCGCCTGCTGGATCATCCCGACGATCACCGCATCTTCATCGGCCATGATTATGGCACCGACACGCGTGATGACCCGGCCTGGGAAAGCACGGTCCGGGAGCAGCGCGACAGCAACATCCACATCGGCGGCGGGGTGTCGAAGGCCGCGTTCATCGAGACCCGCGAAGCGCGCGATGCCACGCTCGACCTGCCCGATCGCATGTTGCATGCGCTTCAGGTCAACCTGCGCGGTGGCCGACTTCCCAAGGCGGAAGACGACGGCAACGCCTATTTCAAGATTCCCGCAAACCGCCTTTGAGCCACAGGAGACCCGGATGTCAGAGATCGAGAACTGGAGCCCGCAAAGGGTGTTCGAGGCCCTCAATGCAGGCGAGATCGTGCTGATCGATGTTCGGACCCCGGCCGAATACATAATGGAACATGTCGAGGGCGCGCTGCTGATGCCGATGCCCTTCTTTCGCGCCGATGCCCTACCGACGCAGGACGGCAAGCGGATCGTGCTGCATTGCGGCTCGGGCAAGCGCAGCGGCAAGGTCGGCCAGGACGCGATGGCGTCGGGGATCACCCCGCTGGCCCATATGGAAGGCGGCTTCGGTGCCTGGAAATCGGCCGGTCTGCCGCATGTCGGAACCGATCTGGCCACGGGCGCGCCCAAGCGGATGGGCGGGGCCTGACCCCTCGCGCCGGTGCGGGCCCGGCCCGAGAATGAGGAACCTTTCGGGCCGGGCCGCGTTGGAATTGAAGAGGGTCGAAGGGCCGAAGCCTCAAGGGAGACAGTCAAGTGAACAATATCATTTATATCGTGGGTCTGGTCGTCATCGTTCTGGCTATCGTGGGTTTCGTTCTCTGAACCAGACGATGTGACGATGACGCAGGGGCGCGGGTCATCCCCGGCGCCATCAGGTGGCCAGGGGTCTGGCGCCTGAGCGTCATCCCACGTGTTGTTTGCAAGACCGCGTCAGACCTGCGCCGCCGCATCGTAGCGGCGGCAAGTGGCGGAGGGCTTGTGGTGTGTTTGAGGAAGGTCATGGGAGCCAAGGAAAACATTGTCGAGATGATCCCGGCTCTGCGGGCCTATGCCTGGGTCTTGACGCGTCGCCACGAAGACGTGGATGACCTGGTGCAGGACACGCTGGTCAAGGCGATCGACAATTTCGACAAATACCAGTCCGGCACCAATCTGCGGGCCTGGCTGATGACCATCATGCGCAACACCTTTCTCAACAACGTCAAGCGGGCGGCGCGGATGCAGACCGGCGCCGAAACCTGCATTTCGTCCTCGGTCTCTGTGCCGGCCACCCAGGAATGGACGGTGCGCGGCCACGAGATGATGGACAAGGTCGCCGAATTGCCGACCCATTACCGCGAAACGCTGATCCTGGTGGTGATGCTGGGCGAGAGTTACGAAACGGCGGCGCGGATCTGCGAGGTCGAGGTCGGCACCATCAAGAGCCGGGTCAACCGCGCGCGTCGGATGCTGATCGCGGCGCTCGAAGGCAATGAACCGGAAGGGGTCAAACCGCCCAGAGACTGACGGCGTCAGTCCGAGCTGTCGGCCTCGCGGTCGCGCAACAGCTTTTGCAGCTCGCGCGCCAGTTTGACCAGACGCTCGGGCGTGTTCTCGGTCTGCAATTCCGCCAGTTTGCGACGCAATTCGGCGTCAAGCGCGGCCTCGGGCCCGGGCAGGTCTTCGCGTCGTGTCATCTTGGGCCCTTTGGCGGTGGCGAGGGTCGCAGGTTGGGGTCTGCTAGCCTCGCCACCGCGTGCTTGTCAATTCACGGTTATCTGTCAGTCGATCACGGCACAGGCCAGCCGTGCGCCGGCATCGCCGGAGGGCTGGCTCCGATAATCGTCGGCGCCGGCATGCAGCATCAGCGCCCGCCCCGAGATATTGTCGCGGTCGCCGCCGAGGATCACATAGGTATTCAGCACCTCGGCCCGCAGCGTGCCGTCGGCCGCGACCCATTGATTGGGCATGTCGCCGGAATGCGGCGCCTCTTCGGCCAGGAAACCGTGATTGGTCTCGGACACCGAGAAATGGCCGCCGGCGGATTTGAAGCCGTCTTCGGGATCGCAATCGCCGGTTTCATGGATGTGCAAGCCATGCCAGGTCTCTGGCGGCAAATCCCGCAAGTCGAGCGAGATCAGCACGCCATAGGAGGTGCCGGTCAAGGTCGCGGTGCCGATGTCCTTGCCTTCGGCCGAAATGAAAGAGACCTCTTGATCGGCCGCGTCGGCCTCCTGGGCCGCCACCGGAATCGCCTGGCTGACGCAGAGTGCGCCAGCCAGGAGGAGCCCGCCTACGAAGGGCACAGCACGGGCGGGCTCACCTGCCGCCGCCGCCAAGGGACCGGCGGCGGTCGGATGGGAAAAATCGGTTGGATCAAGGCGCATGGTTCTGAATTCTCAGGTTGTTCTGGACATGGGTGACGCCGGAGACGCTGTCGCAGCAATCCTCGGCGAAACGCTTCGCCCGACGGGTGTCGACGGTGCCGCTCAGCGTGACTTCGCGGTCGGCCACCGAAACCTCGATCTCCGAGGCATCGACCCGGGGGTGATCGGTCAGCCGGTCGTTCACATCCTCTTCGATGCGGGCGTCAGACCGGACATAGCCCCTAGGGCCGCGACCGCGATGGTCGGCCTCGCGACGGGCCTCGGCCGCGTCATCGCCGAACCACGAGGCGATCTCGTCGCCGGCCCTGTCCATGAAGTCGCGTTCATGCCGGTCATCGGGCCGGCCGGAAAAGCGGCGCATCGATGGCATGTAGGGGGCGGCATAGAGTTCGGGGGCCATGGGGCCCATGCCGTACCACGGCGGCACCCACCAGCCCGGATCGCCCCGGCGATAGGGATCGCGATCCTCGCGGCGGGAATGGCTGCGTCGATACAGCTCCTCTCGCGCTTCTTGCTCGGTCATGTCGTCGTGTCTGGCCATAACTTCGCTCCTTTCGGCGTTTCATCCCGGCTTCGGGGCCGCAGCGCCTGGCCGCAGGCCCCGACCGGGACGGGTTTCAAGGAAACATGTGGCGCTGGTCTTTGTTCCTGACCGGGCCGAGAATGTCAGAGCGGGATCAGCACAAGCGCGACGATCAGCCCGACCAGCAGCACCAGCCCCACGATCATCGCCGGCAGCCAGTGCTGGTGGGGCGACTGCCGTCGCCGCCGGGACGGGCGGTCGGTCTGCCCCTCGGCGCGGCCCAACTCCTGCGCCTGCGCCCGGCGCAGCTGCGCGCGGGTCGGCGGGTGGCCTGCCGCCTCGTCATCCGTGCCAAGCGGGGCGGCGGCGGGGTCGGGAAAGGCCACCTTGTCTCCGGCGCCGCCATGGTCGATCTTGTTGCGCAGGCGTGCGGCGCCCGCCCCCTCCGATCGCTTCGCTCTGTCGCTCTGCTTGTCGTCGGGGGATGTCATGCTGTGCCTTTGTCGTCGGTTGGGGGTCTGTTGACCCAACGTTCCAGTGCTTTGAATGTTCCGTCAGGCGGCACGGAACCGCCATGGGGCCGGGCGGGTTTGGTACGCAATATGCCTCAATTCGCCCTTCACTTCCCGCCCCGATGCGGTGCCGCCGCACCGGAAACTCGCCAGCCGGAGAGCTGCGCATGGCACTGAAATCGCGCCGCAGCGGGCCGGCGCAGGCCTTTCTCGTGGGCATCGGCCTGCTGGCGGTGATCGTCCTGGCCCTGGCGCTCTGGCAGGTCCGGTGGATCGTGTTGCTGGGTTTCGGCGCAATCCTCGCGGCCATATTGCTCAACGCCGCCGCATGGTGCCTGCGCCGCGTGCTGCCGATGGGCCAGGTGTCGGCCGTCATCCTCAGCGTGACCTTGCTGATCCTCGTCGGGGTCGCGGCCTTCATCCTGCTCGGCGCGCAGATCGTTTCGGGGCTGCTCGAGATCCAAACGCAGATCCCCGAGGTGATCCGCACGATCGACAGCTGGATCGACCTCGGCGACGTCGAATCCTGGATCGGTGCGCGGATGGACGAGCCGATGCAGATGGGGTCGGTCTTTTCCGGCCTGACTAGCGCGACATCGATCCTGATTGCCCTGGGCACAGGGATCGCGCTGGTGTTTGTCGGTGGCGTCTATCTAGCGCTGAACCCGGAAGGATATCGCGACGGCGCCCTGGCCCTGGCCCCCGCCCATCTGCGGCCGCGCCTGCGACAGACGATGGCGGCCTTGGTGCGCGCGCTGCGAGCCTGGCTGGTCGGGCAACTGGTGGCGATGTTCGCAGTTTTCGGGATGACGACCGTCGGGCTCTGGCTGCTGGGGGTGTCGACGCCGATCGCGTTGGGCGCGATTGCCGGCCTGCTGGAATTCGTGCCCTATGTCGGCCCGCTGACCAGCGCGGTGCCCGCGGTGGCGGTGGGCATCATGGACGGTCCGACAACGGCGCTCTGGGTGATCCTGCTTTATTTCGCAGTGCAGCAGATCGAAGGCGCATTGCTGATCCCGCTGATCCAGCGCGAGGCCGTCGACCTGCCGCCGGCCATCACCGTGTTCTCGATCGTGGGGCTCGGCGTGCTGCTTGGCCCACTCGGGGTGATCCTGGCGGCGCCGCTCACCGTGGTGGGTGTGGTGCTCGCGCGCGAGCTCTGGTGCCCCTGGATGGCCGCGCGCGGGGCAGAGGAGGCGTCCGAGGCGGCGGAGTGAGCCTCAGTCCTCCTCTGCCCAGGCGTTGAGCTTGTCGATCACGCCATCGCTCAGCGATTGCAGATCGTCCTGAAGCGCCACGGCGGGGCAGGGCCGGTCCATGCGCCGCGCCATGTCGCCCAGCGAAAAGGCTTTCGCGCTTTTCAACTCTGCCAGCTCGTCCCATGTCACCGGAACGGCCACGGGCGCGCCCTGGCGCGCGCGCAGCGAATAGGGGGCGATGGCGGTCGCGCCGCGTTCGTTGCGCAGCCAGTCGATGAAGATCCGGCCCTTGCGCTTGGATTTCGACATCGTGGCGGTGTAGCGGTCGGGCGCCTTTTCGGCCATCACATGGGCAAAGGTCTTGGCAAAGAGCTTGACCGTGTCCCAGCCCCGGCTGCGTCGCAACGGCAGCCAGACATGCACGCCCTTGCCACCGGTGACGATTGCCCCCGAGGCCAGCCCGAGCCGATGCAGCCGGTCGCGCACCTCGAAGGCGGCGTCGCGCACCGCGTCCCAGCCCAGCCCCTCGTCGGGGTCGAGGTCGAAGACCAGCCGGTCGGGCCGGTCAAGCCGGTCGGTGCGCGCGCCCCAGACGTGGAATTCCACCGTGCCCATCTGGGCCGCGGCAACAAGGCTCTCGGGGCGGGTGGCGTAAAGGTAATCCTCGGCCTTGCCGTCGCTTTCCTCGATCTCGATGCGCGCCACCGCCGGTGGCATCGAGCCGCCGTGTTTCTGAAAGAAACAGGCGTCCTCCAGCCCGCCGGGGCAGCGGTAGAGCGACAGCGGCCGGTGCGACATCAGCGCCATCATCCGCTTGCCGACGCGGGCGTAATGCCGCGCGATGTCGAGCTTGCTGCATCCGGCCTCGGGAAAGACCTGCCGGTCGGGGCTGGTGATGGTCTGGTTCAGGACAATTGTCTCCACGTCACTCTCCTTTCCGGTCTCGAGCTGCACCTCGTCGGCCACCTTGTCCTCTCGCAGGCCCAGATAGCTGCCGTGACGGACAAGGCCGTCGCCGGTGAACTCGGTGAATTCGACCTCGGCTACCAGCGCCGGG
The DNA here is from genome assembly GCF_028807375.1 of Marinovum sp. PR37. Lineage (NCBI taxonomy): Bacteria > Pseudomonadati > Pseudomonadota > Alphaproteobacteria > Rhodobacterales > Roseobacteraceae > Marinovum > Marinovum sp. PR37. Next base: position 73,509 of record NZ_JARAML010000006.1, read on the forward strand.
GTGACCCATTTGGCGGCCCGGGCGACCTCGCTCGGCACGTCGTCAAAGGGGGGCGTCTTGCGCGGCTTCATGGCCTGTTCCAGCCGCTCGAAATCCCGTTCGGCAAAACCGGTGCCGACGCGGCCGCGATAGCGCAGCCTGCCGTCCTGGTTGGAGCCGATTAGCAGAGAGGCAAAGGGCCGGCCGGGCTTGTCCGAAGGGCTGTAGCCGCCGATCACGAATTCCTGCCGGCGCGAACATTTGATCTTGCGCCAGGCCTTGGTGCGGCTGCCACGATAGGGCGCGTCGCGGCGTTTCGAGACAATGCCCTCGGCGCCACCTTCGCAAGCCTGCCGGAACACCTCGGGGCCATGGCCGACGACGTGTTCGCTCATCCTCAGCGCGCCGTGTTTCGGCAGGCCCGAGAACAGTTCGGCCAGCGCCTCGCGGCGTTCGTCCTGCGGCCGGCCGGTCAGATCCGTGCCATCGCGCGACAGCAGGTCGAAGGCGATGAAGACCAGCGGCCCGCCTTCCGACAACGCCTGTTGCAGCGAGGAAAAGGCAGAGCCTTCGATCCGCGCCGCCATCACCTCGCCGTCGATCAGCGCCCAGTCGCAGGGCAGGGGGCCAAAGGCCTCGGCGAGCGCGCCGTAGCGGTCGGTCCAGTCCTTGCCGGAGCGGGTGAAGAACCGGGTGCCGCCCTTGCCCAACGCGGCCAGCGTGCGATAGCCGTCGAGCTTGATTTCGTGCAGCCAGTCGTCGCCCTCGGGCGCGGCCTTGTAGAGCGTGGCGAGCTGCACATCGCGAAATTTCGGTGCCTTGGCCGTGCGTTTGCGCGCGGCCGGGCGTTCGACGCCATCGGCGATGTCCTCCATGCTGCGTCCGGTGGTGACGGAGGTCGTGAAGTCGTGGGTCAGCGCGTCGGGGTCGTCTTCGGCCAGATCGTCGCGCTCCTTGATCAGCAGCCAGTTCTCGCGGTTTTCCTTGCCGCGCATCCGCACCAGAGCCCAGCCGCCCTGCATCCGTTCGCCCTCAAGGGTGAATTTCAGTTTGCCCGCTTCGAGCCCCGCATCCACGTCGCCCTCCGGCGTCCAGGTGCCGGTGTCCCAGAGCATGACGGTGCCGCCGCCATATTCGCCCTTTGGAATGGTGCCCTCGAAACCGGCGTAGTCCAGCGGGTGATCCTCGGTGCGGACCGCAAGGCGTTTTTCGCGCGGGTCGGGGCTCGGCCCCCTGGTCACCGCCCAGCTCAGCAGCACGCCCTGCCATTCCAGCCGGAAATCATAATGCAGCCGGCTGGCGTCATGTTTCTGCACCACGAAGCCGGGCTTGCCATCGGCGCGGCCGGCATCGCCGCCCCTGGGTTCGCTGGTGCGGGAGAAATCGCGTTTGCGGATGTAATCGGAGAGTTTGTCAGGGGTCTCGGCCATCTAGGATGCTTTCTTCTTGCGGCTGCGTCCTTTCTTTTCGGCAGAGTCGAGGCTTTCTTTCAGCGCCGCCATCAAGTCGACGACATTCTCGCCCGGGCTTTCCGCCTCGTCGCCGGTGCTGACCCGCGGCGTCTTCTTGTTCTTCTGCTTGGCCTCCAGCAGATCGCGCAGCGCCTCGGCGTAGCTGTCGGAATAGCTCGAGGCGTCGAACGGCGCGGTCTTGCGGTCGATCAGCGAGGTCGCGACCTCGAGCAGCTCCTTGTCGGCCTTGGCATCCTCGATCTGGCCGAACATCGGCTCGGCCTCGCGAAGCTCATCGGCATAATGCAGCGTTTCCAACAGGATGCCGTCGCCACAGGGGCGCACGGCGGCGAGGTATTCCTTGCCGCGCATGGTCAGCTGGCCCAGCCCGGCCTTGCCGCTCTGGCGCAGCGCGTCGCGGATCACGCGATAGGCCTCTTGCGCCAGTTCGTCCGAGGGGACGAGGTAATAGGGCTTGTCGAAATAGATCGGCGGGATCTCGGCCATCTCGACGAATTGCACCAGTGCGAGCGTTTTCTTGGTCTCGAGCTTGATCGCGTCGAGTTCGTCCGGCTCGATCAGGATGTATTCATCGTCATCCACCTCATAGCCCTTGACGATCTCGTCGCGGTTCACCGGGCCGATGCCCGGCACCGATTTTTCGTAGCGGATACGCTTGCCCGAGGGTTTGTGGATCTGGCGAAACGAGATCTTCGCGGCGCTACGGGTGGCGGAATAAAGCTCGACCGGGATCGAGACCAGCGACAGGCGAAGCTGGCCTTTCCAGAGCGCGCGGGGGGCCATGGTTCACGGCCACCTTGCGGGGGCGGGGCTGGAAGAATGCGCTTGGGTCATGGGCCGGCTCCTTTTTCTGTCCAACCGCGCGCCGCCGCGATTGTTCCGAAAGGCCCGGCCGGCGCCCGTCGTCATGGCGGCGGAGCCTTTTCGTTGACATGAAGCATGATTCATGTCTCATATTTGAGCATTGAAATTCCTTGGGAGGAGTTCGGAATGAAACGTTTGTTCACGGCCGGTGTCGCGGCGCTGCTCTGTGCCGGCGCCGCCTCGGCGGAAATTCGCATTGCCCATGTCTATGGCAAGACCGGCCCTTTCGAGGCCTATGCCAAACAAAGCCACGATGGCCTGATGCTGGGGCTGGAATATGCCACCGACGGCAGTATGGAGATCGACGGCGAGCCGATCGTGGTGATCGAGAAGGACACCCAGCTGAAACCCGATCTCGGCAAGGCGCTGCTGGCCGAGGCCTATGGTGACGACGACGCCCATATCGCAGTGGGGCCGGTCAGCTCGGGCGTCGCGCTGGCGATGCTGCCGGTGGCCGAGGAATATGAACGCCTGCTGATCGTCGAGCCGGCGGTGGCCGATTCGATCACCGGCGAGAACTGGAACCGCTATGTCTTTCGCACCGGGCGCAATTCGTCCCAGGATGCGATCTCCAACGCCGTCGCCCTGGGCGGCGAAGGGGTGACGATTGCCACGCTGGCGCAGGATTATGCCTTTGGCCGCGACGGCATTGCCGCCTTCCGCGAGGCGCTGGACGGCACCGGCGCCAGCATCGCGCATGAGGAATACGTGCCCACGGACACCACCGATTTCACCGCTGCGGCCGAGCGGATCTTTACCGCGATGAAGGACATCGAGGGCGAGAAGCGGCTGTTCATCATCTGGGCCGGCGGCGGCAACCCGATGAGCAAGATCCAGGCGATGGACCCGTCGCGTTTCGGCATCGAGATCGCCACCGGCGGCAATATCCTCGCCGCGCTCACCGCCTACAAGGAACTTCCCGGCATGGAGGGGGCGACCTATTATTACTACGAGATCCCCCAGAACCCGGTGAACGACTGGCTGGTCAAGGAGCATATGGCCCGGTTCGACAGCCCGCCGGATTTCTTCACCGCCGGCGGCATGGCGGCAGGCATCGCCGTGGTCGAGGCGATCCGCAAGGCCGGAGGCGTCGAGGACACCGAGGCGCTGATCGCGGCGATGGAAGGCATGGAATTTGAGACGCCCAAGGGCATGATGCGGTTCCGGCCCGAGGATCATCAGGCGCTGCAATCGATGTACCACTTCCGCACCGAGGTGCAGGAGGACAAGGATTACGGCGTGCCGGTGCTCGTGCGCGAGATCGGCATCGACGAAATGGACATTCCGGTCCGCAATCAGTGACACCTTGGGGCGGGTGGGTCGCGAACCCACCCGCCGCCCTCCGATGCAGGGTGGGTTGCAATCCACCGTTCCGCCATGACCCAACCGCTTCTCGAAACCCGCGATCTCACCGTGCGCTTTGGCGGCCATGTTGCCGTCGACGCGGTAAGTTGCGCCTTCGCCGCCGGTGAGCTGACTGCCATCGTCGGACCGAATGGCGCCGGCAAGACCACCTATTTCAACCTGATTTCCGGCCAGATCGCCGCCAGTGCCGGCCAGGTGCTGCTGCGGGGCGAGGACATCACCCGCCAGTCGGTCGCGCGGCGCTGTGCCGGGGGGCTGGGGCGGGCGTTTCAGCTCACCAACCTGTTTCCCGACCTGACCACGCTGGAAAACGTCCGGCTGGTGATCCAGGCGCGCCGCGCCAAGGGCTTCAACCTGCTGTCGATGGCTGCCTCCGATAACGACTTGCGCGACGCGGCGCTGGCGGTGCTCGAGCGGGTGCGCATGACCGCGCTGCGCGACACCAGGGTTTCGGAACTCAGCCACGGCAATCAGCGCAAGCTCGAGGTGGCGATGCTGATCGCGCTCGATCCGGCGGTCTACTTGTTCGACGAACCCACCGCCGGGATGAGCGCCGACGAGGCGCCGGTGGTGCTTGATCTGATCGCCGGGCTCAAGGCCGAGCGCGACCGCACCATCCTGCTGGTCGAACACAAGATGGACGTCATCCGCACGCTGGCCGACCGTATCATCGTGCTGCACAACGGCGCCCTGGCCGCCGATGGGCCGCCGGGCGAGGTGATGGCGATGGAGGTGGTGCAGGAGGCCTATATGGGAAAGGATCTCGCCCTTGTCTGACCCCATCCTCTCGCTCTCGGGCGTCTGTACCGACATCGCCCAGTACCACATCCTGCAAGGCGTCGATCTCGAGGTCGGGCGCGGCGGCGTCACCATGCTTCTGGGCCGCAATGGCGTCGGCAAGACCACGACGCTGCGCACCGTCATCGGCCATTGGCAGGCCCGCGCCGGCAGCATCCGCTTTGACGGCCAGGAGATCACCCGCATGCCGACGCCGGACCGTGCCCGCGCCGGCATCGGTTTCGTGCCCGAGGACATGGGCATCTTTTCCGGCCTCACGGTCGAGGAGAACATGACCCTCGCCGCCGCCTCCGGGCCGCTGGATACGGCCCGGCGCGACTGGCTGTTCTCGGTCTTTCCGCCGCTCAGAACCTTCTGGCGCTCGGCCGCCGGCACGCTCTCGGGCGGGCAGAAACAGATGCTGTCGATTGCCCGCGCCATGGCCGAGGAGCGCCGGCTCTACCTGATCGACGAACCCACCAAGGGCCTCGCCCCGGCGATCATCTCGACCATGGTCGGCGCGCTGCGCGAGCTGAAATCGCAGGGCGCCTCGATCCTGATGGTCGAACAGAACTTTGCCGTCGCCAAGGCGCTGGGCGACCAGGTGGCGGTGATGGAAGACGGCTGTATCATCTGGACCGGCGCGATGGCCGACCTGGCCGCCGACGCCGCGTTGCAGGAGCGGCTGATGGGCCTGAGCATGGAGGTGGAGGCATGAGCGTCGCGCCCGATCACAGCCCGACCTTTGCCCGCACCTCGCTTGCCGAGCGGCTGAGCAGGGCGGCGCCCTATCTGTTGGTCCCCGTGCTTGTCGTGCTGGGCTTTCTTGCCATTGGCGCGCCGTCGTCCTGGCTGACGCTGACCGTCTCGGGCCTCGCCATGGGCATGATGATCTTTGTCATGGCCTCGGGGCTGACGCTGGTCTTTGGCCTGATGGACGTGATCAACTTCGGCCATGGCGCCTTTATCTCGGTGGGGGCCTTCGTCGGCATCTCGGTTCTGCTGGCCTTGGGCAGTTGGACCGGCGCGCCGTCGCTGGCGCTCAACGTCGCGGCGGTGATGCTGGCGGTGGTGGCGGCGATGATCGTCACCGGCGCGCTGGGCTGGGCCTTCGAGCGGGTCATCGTGCGCCCCGTCTATGGCGCGCATCTCAAGCAGATCCTCGTCACCGTCGGCGGGCTGATCGTGATCGAGCAGCTGATCCATGTGGTCTGGGGGCCGGACGAGATCTTTCTTACCCGCCCCGAGACGCTGAAAGGCGCCTTTACCTTCGCCGGGGCCGCGATCGAGAAATACCGCCTGCTGGCGGTTGTTGTCGGCCTCGTGCTCTTTGTCGCCATGCGGCTGGTCTTCACGCGCACCAAGATCGGGCTGATCGTCCGCGCCGGCGTGCAGAACGGCGAGATGGTCGAGGCGCTGGGCTACCGGTTGCGGCTGGTCTTCATCGGGGTCTTCATCGCCGGATCGGCGCTGGCCGGCCTCGGCGGCGTGATGTGGGGGCTTTATCAGGAGGTGATCACCGCCGGCATGGGCGAGGAGATGATGATCCTGGTCTTCATCGTGGTGATCATCGGCGGGCTGGGCTCGATCGAGGGCGCTTTCATCGGCGCGCTGCTGGTCGGGCTGTTGCAGAATTATATCGCCTTTCTCGAACCCAAGCTGGCGCTGATTTCCAACATCGGGCTGATGACGGCGATCCTGATGTGGCGGCCGCAGGGGATGATGCCGGTGGTGGAGGCCAAGTGATGCTGACCAGACTGCTCTCCGGCGACCGGCCCCGGTCGCTTGTCCTCACCGTGATCCTGCTGGCGATCCTCGGGGCGCTGGCCTTTGCGCCCTTCCTCTTTCCCGGCGTGCGCTCGCTGGAAACGGCGGCGCGGATTTGCATCTTTATCGTGCTGGTGGCCTCATATGACCTGCTCCTGGGCTACACCGGCATCGTCAGCTTTGCCCATACGATGTTCTTTGGTCTCGGGGCCTATGGCGTTGCGCTGGCTTCGGACGCGATGGGCCGGGGCTGGGGCGCCCTGGCGGTCGGCACGGTGGCCGGCGCGCTGGCGGCGGCTGTACTGGCGGCGGTGATCGGCATGTTCTCGTTGCGGGTGCGGGCGATCTTCTTTGCCATGATCACCCTGGCCGTGGCCTCGGCGGTGGCGGTGCTGGTCAGCCAGCTCTCGGCGATCACCGGCGGCGAGGACGGGCTGAACTATTCCATCCCGCGCGAATTGACACCGGCCTTTCGGCTGGGCGAGGTCATGGGCGTCAGGATCAACGGCAAGCTGCTGAACTACTACCTGGTGTTCACCTGCTGCCTCGTGCTCTTTCTGGTTCTGCTGCGTGTGGTCAACTCTCCTTTCGGCCGGGTGTTGCAGGCGATCCGCGAGAACGAGTTCCGGGCCGAGGCGATCGGCTATCGTGTGGTCTATTACCGCATCATCGCCACCTGTCTCTCTGCTTCGGTGGCGGCGCTGGCGGGGAGCCTGTTTGCGATCTGGCTGCGCTATGTCGGGCCGGATACCACGCTGTCCTTCACCATCATGCTCGACATCCTGCTGATGGTGGTGATTGGCGGCATGGGCACGATCTATGGCGCGGTGATCGGGGCCGCGATCTTCGTGCTGGCGCAGAACTACCTGCAAACTCTGATGGGATCGGCCGCCGAGGCCACCGCCGGCCTGCCGCTGGTGCCCGACCTGCTCAACCCCGACCGCTGGCTGCTGTGGTTGGGCGTGCTGTTCATCCTCAGCGTCTATTTCTTTCCGACCGGCATTGTCGGCCGCCTGCGGACCGGCCGTTGAGCGGCAGAGGTCCGCTGATCCTGCTGCATGGCTGGACCATGTGTGGCGCGATCTTCGACGATCTCGCCGCGCGGCTGGGCGATGTGGCGCAGTGCCATGCGCCCGACCTGCCCGGCCATGGCGCGGCGGCGGACCGCCCGGCGACGCTCGACGCCTGCGCCGCGCTGGTCGCCGAGCAGGTGGCCGCAGCCCGGGCTCCGCCGGTGCTCCTGGGCTGGTCGATGGGGGCGGCAGCAGCCTGGCGCTATATCGCGCGGGAGGGCTGTGGCGCGCTCGCCGGGCTGGTCACGGTGGACATGAGCCCGCGCCTGCGCCCGGCGGCGGATTGGTGCCACGGGCTAAAGCGGCAGAGCGCCGAGGACATTATGCGGGCGACCGCACGCATCCGGCAGGACTGGCCCGCCGCGACCGGCAGCATCGCCGCCAACATGTTCGCCACGCCGGCCGGTGCACCGGGGCTGGCGCCGCAGCAGGCGCGGCGGCTGATCCTGTCGCAGGACGCGGCGGCGATGCAGGCGCTCTGGGAAGATTTGCTGACGCTCGACGAACGCGCCACGATTGCCGGGATCGATCGGCCTTATCTGGTCTGTTCCGGGGCGCAAAGCCGGGTCTACCCGGCTTCGGCCGCCACCTGGCTGGCGCAGGCCGCGCCGCAGGCCCGGCACCAGGTCTTTGCCCGTTCGGGCCATTCGCCGCATCTGGAAGAGCCGGCGGCGATGAGTGACGCCCTGCGCCGCTTTATCCGCGCGCTGCCGGCGTGACGTCCCGCGCCTTGACCAGCGCACGGCCTTCGCAGATCACCTGACCGCCGGCATCGGTGCAGCGCGCCCAGAGATCGACGAGGTGTTTCTCGGGCCGCAACCGGGTGATCTCGACCGTCGCCGTCAACTCGGTCTGCGGCGCGGCCCGGCCGGTAAAGTGCAGCTCCTGCTTGAGGTAATTCGTGCCCGCGCCCGGCAGGTCGACCCCGAGCAGGTGGGAAAACAGCGCCGCGATCAGCGGTTCGGGCACATGCGCCGTGGGCGCGGCCCCGGCCAGCGCGGCAAAATCTGCCAGATCGGCGGCGGTATAGCTGCGCCTGAGCTCGGCCCTGTCCCCGACCTTCATGCCGCGATCTCCGTTTCGCCCAGAAGCACCTCGGCGCCGTCCTCGGCCCGCACCGCGCGCAGTTCGAGCCGCCCGGCCTGCGTTTCGCGTACCGTGAGATGCAGCCGCTCGCCGACAAAGGCCGGATTGGGAAACATCATCGTCTGGCGGAGCTGCCGCGCCTCGGGACGCGCCTGACGGATCAGCCCCCAGAACCTGGCATAGATCAGCATGCCATGGCTCACCGTGCGGCCGAAGGAGGTGCGGGCGGAAAACGCCGGATCGACGTGGATCGGGTTGTCATCGCCCGAGACCCGGGCGAAGGCGTCAAAGTCGGCTTGCGTCGGGCACCAGTCGGCGGAGAGATCAATCGGCGGCATCGCGTGCCCTCAGTTCGGATTTGCGCACCTTGCCGGCGGCGGTGCGGGGAAAGTCCTCGACCAGATGCAGCCGCGTCGGCACCTTGTAGCCGGCGAGTCGCGCGCGGCACCAGGGCCGCAGCGCCTGCGGATCGAGCCGCGTGCCCGGCCGGGCGATGACAAAGCCTTCGCCGACCTCGCCCCATTTTGCATCCGGCACGCCCACCACCGCAGCCTCGAGCACGTCCGGGTGGCTGTGCAGCACCCTCTCGACCTCGGCCGGATAGACGTTTTCGCCGCCCGAGACATACATGTCCTTGATCCGGTCGACGATGAAGTAATAGCCCTCGCCATCGCGCCGCCCGATGTCGCCCGAGCGCAGCCAGCCGTCCTCGGTAAAGGTCGCGCGGGTGGCCTCGGGGTTGTCGAAGTAACCGGGGGTGATGTTCGGCCCGCGCATCTCGATTTCGCCTTCGCCGGGCTGGCCATCGGGCACGCCTGCCAGCCGCACGTCGGTCAGCATCTGGGCATGGCCGACCGAGCCGATCTTGTCAGAGGCGCGGGCGGCGTCCATCAGAAAGACCGTGGGGCCGGTCTCGGTCATGCCGAAACCGTTGAGCACCTTGCAGCCGCGCGCGGCAAAGAAGCGGATCAGCGGCTCGCCCAGCGGCGCGCCGCCGCAGCCGCAGCGCAGGGTTGTCCAGTCGATCCGCTCGACGTCCGGCAAGAGCGAAAAGGCCTGAAAGATCGCCGGCACTCCAAAGAACTGCGTCACCTGGCCGGCGCGGATCAGGGCAAGGATCGTCTCGGGTTCGAACCGGGGCAGCACGGTGGAATGACCGCCGTTGAGAAACAGCGGCAGGGTGTAGAGATTGATCCCGGCGGTGTGAAACAGCGGCAGGAAGTTGACCGAGGTGTCGGCGCCGGTCAGTGCCACCGCCTGACCGATGTTGACCGCATTGGCCCAGGCCATGCGCGGCGTCTGGATCACCGCCTTGGGCCGGCCGGTGGTGCCGGAGGTGAATAGCAGATACCAGGGCCGCTCGGCCGGGATCGGCGCGTTGCGGGGCGGGGCCGGGCTGGCCATCCAATCCGCCAGATCGTCGAAGGAAAAGACCGCAAGGCCGGTGTCTCTGGCGAGATCGGCCGCCAGACCGGCATGCGGCGCGTCGTGGATCAGGGCGCGCGGGCGCACCGGCGCCAGGGTTTCGAGCAGTTCCGGCACCGGCTGGCGCCAGTTCAGCGGGCAGAGAATGATGCCGGTTTTCTGACAGGCAAAGAGTAGCACAAAGAACTCGACCCGGTTGAGGCAGAGCAGCGCCAGCCGGTCGCCTTCGTTCATTCCATGGTGCAGAAGCGCGGCGGCGACCGCGTCGGCGGCGCGGTTGATGTCGGCAAAGCCCCAGACCCGGCCGCTGGCGGCATCGGTGAACCCCGGCGCCTCGGGCGTGATCTCGGCCCGCTTGTGCGCCATGTCGGGCAGGGCGTCCGGGCTCACGGCACCAGCCCCTCGCTGATCATCCGGAAGGTTTCCTCGACCACCCGGTCGATGTCGGGCTTGTCCTCCCAGAGCACGAAACGTTCGCCCAGCGTCTTGGAAATGCCCATCAGGGCCCAGGCGCGGATCTCGGCGTCGCCTTCGGTGATCTCGCCTGCCGCCTGCGCCCGCCGCAGCTGCGCGGCATAGGCCCTCGCGAAGCTGGTGAAGTAATTGCGATAGGCCTCGGGGTCGACAAACCGCGCCTCTTCGACAATGCGGTAGAGCGCCGGGCGGTCGGCCACGAAGCTGAGAAAGGCGTGCAGGCCAGCGCGTTCCGCAGCAAGCCGGTCGGGCGCCTCGGTGACCGCCTCGGCCACCATGGCGCGGGTCAGCCGGCCCATTTCCAGCACCAGCTCGCGGAAGATCTCTTCCTTGCTCCTGAAGTAGATGTAGAACGTGCCAAGCGCCGTTTCGGCCTCGCGCGTGATGTCGGCGATCGAGGCCATGGAAAAGCCCTTGTCACCGATCACCACCTCGGCGGCATGCAAGAGCTGGGCCCGGCGTTCAAGCCCGCGTTTGGTTTTTGGCAATCCCTGCGTCATGACGCAATATGAATACTGATTCATGTTTCAAATTCAAGCAAATTCGCGGCTTGGCTTGACCTTCGCTAAAATACCCACAAAACTAGTTATATCGAATCAAAGGGAGTGCAACATGGAGTGGCACGACGCCGCGGCAGGCTTTGCCGCAATGGGATCGGAGGCGCGTTTGCAGGTTCTGCGGGTGCTGATCCGCGCGGGCCAGGCGGGGCTGACGGTGGGCGCGCTTCAGGACCGCACCGGCATGGCACCGTCGACGCTGGCGCATCACCTGAAATTTCTGGCCGGGGCCGGCTTGATCGGGCAGGCGCGCGACGGGCGGATGGTGCTCAACCACGCCGATTTCGACCGGCTGCGCGATCTGGCGGATTTCATCCTCAAGGAATGCTGTGCCGATGTGGCGGGCGCGGCGGCCAACGATGGTTGAGCTGACCCAGAGCCCGCGGCGCGATGCCTGGCGCCATCTGAGGACGCCCTGGACGCTGGTGGCGGTGATCCCGCTGATCGTGGCGCTGCTTGATCCCGGGCAGGCGCTGCCTGTGGTGCGCTTTGCCCTGGCGGCCTTGGCCGGCACGTTGCCCTTCATCCTCGTTGCGGTGCTGATGATCGCCTGTCTGAAAGCCTCGGGCGCCGAAGCGCTGATTGCCCGCGCCTTCGACGGCCGCGAGGGGCGGGCCATCGTCATGGCCGCGCTCTTCGGCGGTCTGGCGCCCTTCTGCTCGTGCGAGGTGATCCCCTTCATCGCCGGGTTGCTGGCGCTTGGCGCGCCACTGGCGGCGGTCATGGCCTTCTGGCTGTCCTCGCCGCTGATCGATCCGCCGACGCTGCTGATCACAGCCGCGGCGCTGGGCTGGCCCTTTGCCATCGGCAAGGCGGTGGCGGCGGTGGCGCTGGGTCTCTCCGGCGGCTTCGCGGTGCGGGCGCTGACCGGGGCGGGGGTCTTTTCCGATGTTCTGCGGCGGCGCCGTAAATCAGGTGGCTGCGGTTGCGGGCCCGATCCGCTGGCCGGCCGTCCGGTCTGGCGCTTCTGGGCCAAGCGGCCCCGGCGCCGGGTGTTTCGCGACCAGGCGGCCGAGAACCTTATGTTCCTGCTCAAATGGCTGGCGTTTGCCTATATGCTCGAGGCGCTGCTGGTGACCTATGTGCCGGCCGAGGTGATTGGCGGGATCGTCGGCGGCGAAGGGGCGGGGCCGGTGGTGATCGCGGCGCTGGTGGGCATGCCGGCCTATCTCAACGCCTATGTCGCGCCGCCGCTGCTGGCGGGGCTGACCGATCAGGGAATGACCGCAGGCGCGGCGATGGCTTTCATGATCGCCGGTTCGGTCAGTTCGATCCCGGCGATGACGGCGGTCTGGTCGCTGGTGCGCCCGCGGGTGTTTTTCACCTATCTCGGGCTCGGGGTCGCGGGGGCGATCCTGTCTGGGCTGGCCTTCGGCGCCTTGATCTGACAGCGGCCCGGTTGCGCGGCCGCGCCTCAGAACATGTCGTCGGGCAGGATCGGCAGCAGACGCGAAAAGCGGCGGACCTTTTCCAGCGGATAGGGCAGCGCGAAGCCCTGGCGCCGCTCGGGCGGCAAGGCGGCGTTGCGCTCGGCCAGCTTGCGCCAGGTGGCGGCGCGGGTGATGTCGGCCTCGGTTTCGCCCAGCCAGATCCGGGCGAGCGACCGGCGCAGCTCCGTGATGATGCTTTCGGTATCGAAGCGGATCGAGGCCTCGGTGTCCCAACGCAGCGAGCGGCCATTGAGATTGGCGGAGCCGACGATGCCGGTGTGATCGTCGGCCAGCATGACCTTGGAATGCACATAGACCGGCCCGGCGCCGTGAATGGCCGGGCTGTCCTTGGGCGCCGGTCGGGGCTGTGCCGGGGCGATCACGGCGCAGCGCGTGCCATAGGCGCCCTGGAGTTGCTGAAGCGCGCGGGCCTGAAGTGCGTGGGCATGGCGGGCATCCCAGCCGGAATCGCCGTCAAAGAGCACACGTTCCGCAAAGGGCGGAAGGATCATGATCAGGTCGAGCTCCGGTCTTTCGGCGGCATCGACGAGCGCCTTGATCACCGGGCGGTGGCGCAGGAACTGGGTCTCGATGTAAAGACTGTCGCGGGCCGTATCGATCGCGCGCAGCACCGCCTCTTCGGTCTCGCGCACATCGGGGCGGGGGCCAAGCCGGCCGATGCCGGGGCAGGGCGTCGAAAGCGTGCGCAGCAGGTCGAGGCGGCCGTCGCTCTTGCGCGCGGGCACGGCGGGCAGTTTGGTGGCCTTGCGGCCGTCCGGGCTCTTGCCGCAGATCAGCGAACGGTTCCAGCAGTCGGTGAAATGCCGGTGCAGGCTGGTGCAGAAATCGCCCTCGACCTGCATCGAAACGTCATGCCAGGTCTCTTCCGGCGGGCGGTCATGGCCGGGCGTGTCGAACCGGCGTTCGTTGATGTCGAGCCCGCCGACGACCGCCTTGTTGCCGTCGGCGACGATGAATTTCTGGTGGATGGTCACAGGACGCAATTGGGCCAGCCCCTGAAGCGCCGCGCGTTCCACCGGTGTCAGACTGGCCTTGTCCTCTTCGCGCAGCTCGGCCACCCGCTGGTGCAATGTGCTGCGCATGATCATGCGCCAGAGCCAACCGGCCGCCTGGCCATGCGGCGCACAGAGCACCTGGACGTCGCCGTCGACGGCGGCGTGAATGCGGTTGGCCGAGGCCCAGGCGAGGCGGTGCAGATCCGGGGTGAAGAACGGATCGAAATCGGCCAGCAGCACCCGCAGCCTGACGCCGCGCGCCGCCGTCTCGGCCAGCAGATCGGCCCAGGTCTCGAGCCCGCGGGCGCGGGCACCCTCGCCCCGAAGCCGCGTCTCCGGATCAAAGATCCGAAACGACATGCAGAGCGTCTCCTGCGCCTCTTCCGCCAGCTGTTCCATCGCCGGAAACCCTTGGGAGGCGGTGATCAGCGGGCGTAACATGGTCAGGCTCTCCTGCGGCGCAAGGCGCCGGTGACGTCTCGGTAGGTGAAGGCGCCCAAGAGCTGTCCGAAGGCGAAGTAGCTCAGGCTGCCCAGCATGATGAGTGCCGCAAGGGCGGGGTAGCGGATGTAGTCCATCGTCAGGTAGCGCCCCAGTGCCGCATTCAAGCCCCAGAGCACCAGCCCCATGGCAAGTGACGCGAGGACAATGCGCCAGATGCGGCGGCGGAAGCGGGCATCAAAGCGCACCGTTTCGCCGAACCTGCGGCTGCCCAGCGCCAGCATCGCCACCATCGCCCAGCCGGCGACCGATGTTGCCACCGCCGGCGCGAGCCAGCCGATCACGAAGGACAGCCCGATCGCCACCACGGCGTTGATCACCATCGACCAGACGGCATAGCGGAACGGGCTCCTGGTGTCCTCGCGGGCGAAAAAGATCGGTTGCAGCAGCTTTTGCAGGATAAAGGCCGGCAGCCCCAACGCATAGATCGCCACCGCCACGGCAATCGCCGCGCTGTCGTCCGGGCCGGTGGCGCCGCGTTCGAACAGCACCGAGACCAGCGGCAGCGGAATCACCACCAGCGCCACGGCGCAGGGCAGCGAGATGATGAAGGCAAATTCGCTGGCCCGTGACAGCGCATCGCGGGCACCGGCGCCATCGCCGGATTTCAGCCGCCGGGACAGGTCGGGCAGGAGGACGATGCCGGCGGCGATGCCGACCACGCCGAGCGGAAGCTGATAGAGCCGGTCGGCGGCGTAAAGCCAGCCCACCGCATTCTCGAAGTTCGAGGCAACCTGCTGGCCGACCAGCAGGTTGACCTGCATCACCCCGCCCGCCAGCGCCGCCGGAAGCGCCACCACGGCAAGGTGTTTCATGTCGGGGGTGAGGCGCGGCCAGCGCCAGTCGAGCCGATAGCCGGCCTGACGCACCGCCCACCAGACCAGCGCCAACTGGGCAATGCCGGAAAACGGGATCGTCCAGATCAGCACCTCGGCGACCGGCCCGCCCAGCAAAGCCGCGAGGCCCATGGCCAGGATCACGAAGAGATTGAGCAAAGAGGGCGCGGCGGCGGCGGCGGCGAAATGGCCCGCGGCATTGAGCATGCCGGAAAACAGCGCCGCCAGCGAGATGAAGAGCACATAGGGAAAGACCACCCGGCCAAAGCTTACCGTGAGGTCGAAGCGCTCGGTGCCGGCAAAGCCCTCGGCGGTGGCCCAGACCAGCGCCGGCATGAAGACCAGCGACAGGCCGGTCAGGCAGAGCAGAACGAAGGCCAGCCCCGAAGCCGCCTCGGAGGCGAACCCTTCGGGGTCTTCCGCCGCCTCGACCCGCTTGGAAAACATCGGCACGAAGGCAGCGTTGAAGGCGCCCTCGGCAAAGAACCGGCGGAACATGTTGGGCAGCCGGAAGGCGGCGACAAAGGCGTCCATGACCGGGCCGGGACCGATCAGCCCGAGAATCATCACCTCGCGGATGACCCCCAGAACGCGGCTCAGCAAGGTCCATATCCCGACGGTGAAGATGCCGGAGATCAGGCGGATCGGTTTCATGATGGGCTCGGGCCTCGTGGCTGGGCTGACGGGACAGGGCGGAAAGGGGCTGGCTCCGGCTTATCCGATTGGCCAACGCGGCGGAAGGGGGCGGGTTCCTGTGGCAATGAGCGCCGGTCGGCAAGCACGAAAAAACCCCGCCGGTGACGGCGGGGCCAGGTGGATGCCGTCACGAGGACAGGCACCGGCGGTATCTTGGTCTTCTGGAGGGAAACCTCAGTTCGGGCGGTGGCCCATTTCGGCGCGAATCTGCTGCCGGAACACGTCGATCGGCACCGATTTGCCATCGCGCTTGATGTGCCAGTAGGTCCAGCCATTGCACGAGGGCGCGCCTTCCAGCGCCGCGCCGACCTGGTGGATCGAGCCACGGACATCGCCGCCCACCAGCGTGCCATCGGCACGCACCTTGGCCTTGTGACGCTTGTTCATCGAATAGAGCTCTTCGCCCGGGCGCAGCATGCCGCGCTCGACCAGCTGGCCGAAAGGCACACGCGGCGCGGCGCGTTTCGAGGCGGTGACCTCCAGCGCCTCGCGTTCGAACCGGCGGACCTTGGCCAACCGGGCCTCGGCAACCTTGCGATAGGCCTCCTCGCGCTCGATGCCGATGAAGTCGCGGCCCAGCATCTTGGCCACCGCGCCGGTGGTGCCGGTGCCAAAGAACGGGTCGAGCACCACGTCGCCCGGGTTGGTCGAGCCGACCAGAACCCGGTGCAGCAGCGACTGCGGCTTCTGCGTCGGATGGGCCTTTTCGCCGCTTTCGTCCTTGAGCCGCTCACCGCCATTGCAGATCGGCAGCACCCAGTCCGAACGCATCTGGATGCCTTCGTTCAACGATTTCAGCGCCTCGTAGTTGAAGGTGTACTTTGCGCCCTCTTCCTTGGACGCCCAGATCATCGTCTCATGGGCGTTGGTGAAGCGCTTGCCGCGGAAATTCGGCATCGGGTTGGATTTGCGCCAGACCACGTCGTTGAGAATCCAGAAACCCGCGTTCTGCATCGCCGCGCCGACGCGGAAGATGTTGTGATAGGAGCCGATCACCCAGATCGCCCCGTTGGGTTTGAGCAGGCGCCGCGCGGCGGAAAGCCATTCCTGGGTGAACCGATCATAGGCGGCGAAGGACGCGAACTGATCCCAGTGGTCGTCGACGGCGTCGACACGGGAATTGTCGGGCCGGTGCAGCTCGCCCTTGAGTTGCAGATTGTAGGGGGGATCCGCAAAGATCAGATCGACAGAATTCTCGGGCAGGCTCCGCATCACCTCGATGCAGTCGCCAGCAAGAATCGTGTTGAGTGGGAGCGTAACCGCCCCCTTTGCCTTGGTTTTTGTCTTCATTTTCTGCCTCTGTCCCCGGTGCGTTATCGCACTCGTTGGTTGCCGACAGGATGAGTCAAAGCTGATTCGCGGTCAATTTCTTTTTTGAATCAAGGGGTTGGGTTTTTCGCTTGATACAAGATATTGTGGACCGGTTTGAAGGAACGTCTATGGTGTGGGGTCACACCAAGGCTTGTCAGAGCGGCCTTGTGCGATTTCGTCGGATAACCCGCATTGGTTTCCCAACCGTATCCCGGAAAGTGTTGCGCCAAATCCCGCATGACATAATCCCGCCTGATTTTCGCCACAATTGAGGCCGCCGCGATCGACACCGAACGGCTGTCGCCCTTGACCACCGCGCGCGCCGGGAGCGTCAGCCCGCGGGGCAGGAGATTGCCGTCGATCAGCAGGAAATCCGGCGGCTCCGGCAGCGCCGCCACGGCGCGCAGCATGGCAATGTGACTGGCGCGCAAGATGTTGTGGCTGTCGATCTCGGCGACGCTGGCAGTGCCCAGCCCGATCTGCGCGCAGCCTTCCAGCTCAGTCATCAGCGCGCTGCGCCTTGTTTCGCACAACACCTTGGAATCATTGAGACCCAGCGGCACACGCACCGGGTCGAGCATGACCGCTGCGGCCATCACCGGCCCGGCCAGAGGCCCGCGGCCGACCTCGTCCACCCCGGCGATTCGCAGGAAGCCCTCGGCGCGGGCGGCGTCTTCGAAACTCATGTCAGGCTGTGTCATGGTCTTCCACTGGCGCGGAATCCGTCGGGGCGCAAGTGCCAGAAGGGCCGCGGCCCGATTCTGGCCGAACTCAGCCGCGCCGGCGGGTGGTTTCGGCCTCCCGCGGCTCGCGCAGAAGGTCGCGATCCCAGTCGGCCAGGGTGGCGCCGCGGGCCTTGCGCCCCGCTGTCCACTCCGAAACAAGGCAACGCGTGCGCCGGACCGTCAGGCAGTCGCGCGCTGGCGGGCCGTTCAGCACCGGGCCGACTGCGCCGGCAAAGGCCTGGGCGACCGCCCGCCGCTCCTGCGGGGCGAGCGTGGCCAGCACCATCGGCCCGAGCAGTACCGATTCGGAGAGGCAGCCATTGGCGGTGACGATGCCGTGCCGGGCGCAGGCGAAATGATGCCAGCGGATCCGGCGTTTGCCTCGCATCAGGCGGATGCCGGGCAGCCCGGTGAGCGCCTTGGCCGGGGCCAGCGCCTCGCGGATCGGCAGGCCGGCCAGTTGCCCGCGCCCGCCGACCAGCAGGCGGTGCTGCGGCGATACGGTGAGATCCTGCGCCGGCCGGTCGGAACCAAGCGCGCCGGCGGCGATCAGCACCGGTGTGGAATCCTCTGCCGGGTGCGCCAGCGCCCGATCCTCGCTATGGCACCAGAGGATACGCGCCGGCCCGTGATCCAGC
Source organism: Marinovum sp. PR37 (assembly GCF_028807375.1). Lineage (NCBI taxonomy): Bacteria > Pseudomonadati > Pseudomonadota > Alphaproteobacteria > Rhodobacterales > Roseobacteraceae > Marinovum > Marinovum sp. PR37. The sequence continues at coordinate 91,501 of NZ_JARAML010000006.1, forward strand.
GTGCTGACCAGGTCGCCCACCGCAAGCTCTTCGATGCGGCGGCGGCCCCGGGGCGTGTCGATCCGCGTGCCTTCGGCATAACAGACGGTCTGCGCATAGGTGGCGCTGCCGATGAGGTTGCCGCCGGTCGGGCGATAATATCCGCCGGGCTCCAGCGGCACGTCGGACTGGAATGCCCAGACGTCCTGATCGATCCCGTTCTGCGAAAACACGGTGAGCGTGAAGGGATCGCCGATCGGGGTGCCGCTGGCGTCATATTGCTGCATGGTGATCAGCGATTCCGCCGCGACACCGGTGCCGCTGGCGATCAGGGTACCACCATCGATGATCGTGTGTTTTGAGGTCTGGTCATCCTCGAGCACGGTGGTATCGCGGCTGACATCTTCGAGCGTCACGGTCTCGGGCGTGCCGCCGGCAAAGACAAAGACCGTTCCGCGAGGGATATCCGAGAGGTTGAGGATTGCACTGCCGACCGGCAGCGAGGTGCCCGCACTGGTGACGACGGTCATCAGATTGGCGTCATAGACCTCGAGTGCCTGTGTGACCATCGGTTCGCCCTGTGTCCTACCGTCCTTGCAGGTGCAGGCATGACAGGAATTGGTTGCGGAAAGGTTGCCGCCGGCGCAGCCGGTGCCGGAAACGGACCGGGGCGCCCCCTAAGGAGCGCCCCGGCGCGGTGCAGGTCGCAGGGGCTTTGTCCTGCACCTTGGCCCGATCGCGTGCGACCATGACCGGGCTTTATCGACGTCCGGCGACCCTATATCCGCGGTTGCGGAGACAGCGCGGGTGATAGCCCACGCGGGTGACCTTGTGACCGTTGCGCCAGACCCGCACCTGCATCCGGCAGGCGCGCGGCAGCCAGTCGGCCTGGCTGTAATTGCGTTGCAGGCAGCGGTTGCCGAACATGCGGACCGGGCCCTGGTGGGTTCGGATGCGCCTCAGGCAATAGCCGGGCAGCGGCGCGCGGCCCCGTTTGAAGCCGCGGTCCTTGTCGCCGCGATGCGAGTACCCGCGGTTGGTGTAGCCCCGGTCAGTGTCGCGATTGTCACGATAGACATTGGCGCTTCCGCCTCTGGAGAACTCGTTGAGCAGCAGGATCGTCCCGGCGCCGGCAATGAACCGGTTGAGGTTGTGCCTGTGGTCGGCAGCGGCGGGGGCGGCGGACAGGCTGGTCAGGGCCAGGGCGGCGGCCACCAGGCTGGGTATGACTTTACGCGACATCGGAATTTCCTTTCTACGGCACCTCTTCGTTTCATCAGGGTCCGCACCGGGGGATGACCGGCATCGGACCAGCGATGACAAAAGCTTGGGGTCGAGCCGGCTAGAGAGGCAATAACAGGGGGCTGTTATCGGATAACGCCCCGTGAAAACCCCTGTTGTTATTGAAAAACACCGCCAAAGCGCGCAGCTTGGAGAGATGAGGAAAACCCTTGCTTCTATCGCCCTTGCGGCCTCTGTCGGCCTGACGCCCGCCTGGGCCGGCGCCGCCTGTCTGGCCGAGTACAAGGCCAAGCGCGACAACCCGCTCGAGCTGATCTATGACATCACCCCGATCCGCGGCGCCTGCACGCGAGAGAACGCCGAGGCGCAATTGCAGGCCCAACTCGCCGAACAGGGGCGGACGCTGCTCAAGGTGCTCTCGGTGCGGCAGGAGTGAGGCCGGTTGACGCCGGGCGCGGCTTCATGCGTCATGTCGCGGCCAGGATCCGGAGACAGATTTGATCGATACCGACACCACCGCCGCAGAGCTGCGCCGTTCGGGAAGCCGGCTGGTGCAATGGGGCATCGGCGCCGTGGTGGCGATTCTGGCGCTGGCGGCGGTTTTCCTGTTCATGACCCTGCCGGATGCCAATGCCTTCAACGCCCGGGTCGAGCGCATCTTTGTCGAGAACGACGCGCTGACCAGCGCGGCCGAGATCAAGCTGCTGGAGATCCTCGCGCTGTCCGGCACCGCTTTTTCCGAAACTCTGACGTCGTATCGCATGGTGATCTTCGTGCTGCTGGTCTTTGCCGCCAGCCTGTTGATCGCCACCCTGGTGTTTCTGGTGATGCTGGTCACGCTCAACCGGCGCATGGCGCAGATCGAGCATTCCGGCATCCAGGTCTCATCGCTCCTGATCAGCCGCGATGAAAAGACCGTCTATCTCAACAACATGGGCTTCCGGCTGACCGATGCCGCGATCGAGACGCTGTGCGTTCTGGCCGAGGCGCGGATGGATGAAGAGGTGCTGACCGGAGCGCAGATCGAGGCGATGATTTCCGGCCGCTCGGAGGCCGATTGCGAAGAGGCCGCCGGTGCCACGCGAATCAAGCGCCTGCGTGACGGGCTGGGCAATCAGCTGGTCAGCGCGCTGCTGGTCAAGAACATCGCCCGGCGCGGCTATGTGCTGTCGGTGGGCAAGGAGGTGATCCGGGTGCTGTGAGGGGAGGGCCGGGAATAATCTGACCCCGATCCGGGGCCGCCTGAGACGAACCGCGAGGCCCCGGCGCGCGGGCCGGGGGCGGGGATGGCTTGAAACCTGCGGGTCGCCACGCTACATGATCCTTATTGAAATTGTCAGGATATGCCCATGCCCCAGACCGGCACCTTTGAGACCCCCAATGCCTCGAAATACCTCCAGCAGCTCTGCAAGCACTTTGCCCACAAGGTGCCGGCCAGCTTCGACACCACTCGCGGCGCGATCGAATTTCCCTTTGGCGAGGTGCGCCTGAGTGCCGACGACGCCGAGCTGCGCATCGAGATTCCCGGCTCTGACGAGGATACCCGCGAACGCGGCCGCAACGTGATCGACCGCCATCTCGAACGCTTTGCCTTCCGCGAGGCGTTCACCCACATGAACTGGCAGCCGGTCTGACCCCGGCTTGAGCCTTTCCCCCCGGCGGTCTATGTCTCGCGGGAGCCATCAGGAGCCCGCCATGCCCGTCTTTCTGTCGACCTCAGCGCCCGATTTCGAGGCCAAGTTCCGCGCCCTGCTGAGCGCCAAGCGTGAAGACAGCCCCGATGTCGACGATACCGTCGCCAGGATCATCGCCGACGTCCGGCGCCGGGGCGACCGGGCGGTGGTCGAGCTGACCGAGCGCTTTGACCGGCTGACGCTCGACCCCGCGGGCATGGCCTTTACCGCAGAGGAGATCGCGGCGCAGTGCGCCAAGGTGCCCGACGCCGAGCGTCAGGCGCTGGAAACCGCCGCCGAGCGGATCCGCGCCTATCACGTGCGCCAATTGCCCGACGATCAGCAATGGACCGATCCCGAGGGCGCCACGCTCGGCTGGCGCTGGACCGCCGTCTCGGCGGCGGGCCTCTATGTGCCCGGCGGGCTGGCCTCTTATCCCTCTTCGGTGCTGATGAACGCGATCCCGGCCAAGGTCGCCGGTGTCGACCGGCTGGCGATCACCGTGCCGACGCCGGATGGCGTGGTGAACCCGCTGGTTCTGCTGGCCGCGCGGATCGCCGGGGTCGACGAGGTCTATCGCATCGGCGGTGCCCAGGCGATTGCCGCGCTGGCCTATGGCACCGAGACCATTGCGCCGGTCGACAAGATCACCGGCCCCGGCAATGCCTTTGTCGCTGCCGCCAAGCGCCGGGTCTTCGGCAAGGTGGGCATCGACATGATCGCCGGCCCCTCCGAGATTCTGGTGATCGCCGACCGCGACAACGACCCCGACTGGATCGCGCTCGACCTGATGAGCCAGGCCGAGCACGACGAGAGCGCGCAATCGCTGCTGATCACCGATGACGCGGAGTTCGGCCGTGCGGTGGCCGAGGCAGTGGAAAAACGCCTCGAAACGCTGGAGCGCCGCGCCATTGCCGGCGCCAGCTGGCGCGATTTCGGCGCCGTGATCACCGTTGCCGACCTCGACGAAGCCGCCGAGCTGTCAGACCGCATCGCGCCTGAACACCTCGAGCTTTGCGTCGCCGACCCGGAGGCGCTGAGCGGGAAAATCCGCCACGCCGGCGCGATCTTTCTCGGCCAGTGGACGCCCGAGGCGATCGGCGATTACGTCGGCGGCCCGAACCACGTGCTGCCCACCGCCCGTTCGGCGCGGTTCTCCTCGGGGCTATCGGTGCTCGATTTCATGAAGCGCACCACCCTGTCAAAGATGTCGCCCGACGCCCTGCGCGCCTGTGGCCCGGCGGCCGAGGTGCTGGCGAAATCCGAGAGCCTTGAGGCGCATGGTCTCTCGGTCACCGCGCGGCTGCGCAAGCTGAACGGATAAGCCATGGCGATTGTCATCTTTCACAATCCCAATTGCTCCAAGTCCCGTGCCGCGCTCGATCTGATCCGCGCCGCCGGACAGGAGCCGACCGTGGTGCCCTACCTCAGGACCGGCTGGACCCGGCCGCAGCTTCAGGCGCTGTTCGCGGTGGCCGATCTGCGCCCGCGTGACGCCCTGCGCAGCGCTCGCGGCCCGGCCCGGGAGCTGGGGCTGCTCGATGAGGGCACCAGCGACGAGACGATCCTCGACGCCATGGTGGCCCATCCCGAGCTGGTCGAACGGCCGCTGGTGTGCAGCCCGAAAGGCGTGCGCCTCTGCCGTCCGCCCGAGCGGGTGCGCGACCTGCTATAAGCCGGGCTTGATCGGGCGCGATGGCGCGCCTTATGGTTGGACCGAGCAGAACCGACAGGACAGGCCATGTTTGCAAAAGCCCTGAGTCTCGCGGGGGGCATCGCCGGCGCGGTGGGCCTGTCGCAATTCCCCGAGTTCTCGCAGCAATATGCCCAGCGGCTGGGCGGCGCGGTGGATGAGCTGGCGCGCGTGGTGGAAGACTTCGATGCGGATGCTTCCGACGTCGGGCTGAACCGCGACGAGGCGCTGTCGCAGCTCTCGCGCGGCGGATCGCTGGCACGGGCGCGGGCCGCGACAATGGCGGCGACCATTGCGCGGCATCAGAAGCTTTCGGCGGATCTGGCTGCGCTCGAGGGCGCCGGGCCCTTCACCCGCGCCTATTTCGCCACGCGAATGACCGACAGCGGCATCGCCGAACGCGCCTGGCAGGCCTACAAACCGGCGGTGCCCACCACCTTCGAGGGCGTCACCTTTGCCGGTGTCGGCTATCTGACCGGGCTGCTGCTGGTCGGTGCGGCGCTGTCGGTGCTGCGGCGGCTGTTCCGCCGCCGGCGCCCGGTCGCGACCTAAAGCTCGATCTCGGTGTCGCCGGTCACCGGCGCGTCAAGCATCTCTTGCGGGGTCTTGCGGCGGATGATGATATCGCCGTTGGGCAGGATCTCGGGCGGGTGATAGGCACTCCAGTCCTCGACCTCGGCCATCAGATCCCGCAGCGCAGGGCCCATTTCGCGGACAAAGCTGCGCAAATTGGGTTCGATCTCGCGGGCAAAGCCCTCGAGCTCGCGCAGCGCCGGTTCCATTTCGTCCATCAGCCCGCGAAAGAACAGCTTGGCGCCTTCTTCCATCAGGTTGTAATTGTCCTCCGACTCCTCCTGCGCGGCGGCCGGCAGGGCGAGACAGGTGGCAAGCATGGTGGCGGTGACGATCTGTTTCATGATGCGGCTTTCATCGCTGCAAATGTCGTATGACATATAGGGCTCAGAGCGCGCGCATCCAGACCTGCAAGGGTTTTTCGGTGGCCTCGGGCCGATCGATATCCTGCCATTCCAGCCAGGCCTCGGCCCCCGCCACGGGCGCATAACCACGCTTGCGCCAGAAGCCGTCGAACGGGCGATACCCCGCCGGCCGCAGGGGGTGATCGTCGGGCCGGCGCACGGCGCAGAACAGCGCGTGGTCAAAGCCCTGTGCCCGGGCAAAGCGCTCGCGCCGGTCAAAAAAGGCATGGCCGATGCCGCGGCCGCGATACGCGGGCAGCAATACGCTCTCGGCGCAATAGAAGATGCGCGTCAGGGGCACCGGCAGGGCGGCGGCCACCGCCCGGAATTCCTCGGCGTGGTCCTCCAGCGGCGTGCCGGTGGCGGCGCCGATCAGTCGCGTGCCGTCAAACGCGCCGACAAGGATCGCGCGGTCCGAGTTGCGGTAACTCTCGAGATAGGCGGCCTCGTAGGCCGGATCGCCGTCATAGAGATAGGGCCAGTCGCGAAACACGGCGATGCGCAGCCGGGCCACATCGTCGAGCGCCGCATCCAACGCCGCGCCGGTCAGTACCCGCAGCTGCGTCATGCGCTGACCGAGCCCCAATCGGCCTTGAGCTGGTTGACGATCTGATCGCGGGTCTGGCGATAGGCGGCGAGCTTGGCTTCGCGTGTGTCGCCCTGGGCGGTCGGGTCCATGATCGGCCAGTAATCCACCGTCAGATGGAAAAACCGCGTCAGCTCCAGCGCTCGGTGCTGGCTGGCGGGCGAAAGCGCGACCACCAGATCGAAAGAGGACAGCGCCTCGCCCATCTGCTCCAGCTCGTCGAAGCTGCGCGAGCGGTGGCGGTCGAGTTCCACCCCGATTTCCTGGCAGACGGCGATGGCAAATCCGTCGATCTCCAGATCGTTGCGCACGCCGACCGACTGCACATAGGTCTGGAGCCCGTAGAATTTCTTCATGATGCCCTCGGCCATCGGCGAGCGGACGGCGTTGTGATCGCAGCAGAAGAGGATGGATTGCGGCAGCGGGCGCGTCACCAGGTCAGGCCCCGAAGTGCAGGACACAGATCAGCGTGAACAGCCGGCGCGCGGTGTCATTGTCGAGCTCGGCCTTGCCCTCGAGCCTTTCCTGAAGGATGCGCGCGCCTTCGTTGTGGATGCCCCGGCGGGCCATGTCGATGGTTTCGATCTGGCTGGCGGGCAGCTTCTTGACCGCATCGAAATAGCTTTTGCAGATGTGGAAGTAATCCTTGACCACCTGCCGGAACGGGCTGAGCGACAGGTGAAATTCTGCCGCCTTCTGATGATCCTCGGTGTTCAGGTCGAAGACCAGCCGCTTGTCGCGGATGCAGAGCGTCAGCCGGTAGGGCCCGGGCGGGACCGCCGCGCCCTCGCGGGCGGGCAGGGCAAAGGAGTTCTGCTCCATCAGATCGAAGAGCGCCACCTTGCGTTCCTGTTCGACCTCCGGGGTGGGGGGCGGCAGGTTGGCGTCGTCCAGGTCAATCGCGATGATACGGCTCATGAGACTTGGCCTTGGCTGGGAAGGGTATCAGAGGCGTAGCGGATCGGCGGGGGCGGGGCAATGCGGCGGGTCGACACCGGGGTCCGTGGTGTTGCAGGCGGGGTGCAGTGCGGCCCGGCGCCGTTCCTCGCGCATCAGGGCAGCGCGATGGCCAGCATCGCGCTGATGGTGAGAAATGACAGGGCGGTCATCACCAGCATCGCCAGGGAGGCATTGCGGTCGTCACCATACCGTTGTGCCAGGATCGGATAGATGGCCATCGCCGGCGTTGCGGCCAAGATCACCGCAGCCGATGCCAGCAGAGGATCGCTCACCCGCTGACCCAGTGCCGCCATGAGGAGCAGGCCCAGGGCCACCGCCGCCGGATGGCCGAGCAACTTGCCCGCCACGACGTGAAACACCGATGCCCTCGCCGTGCGCAGGCGCAGCGCGGCCACCGAACCGCCGATCACCGCCAGCGAGACCGCGGCACTGGCGGAGGCCAGGATGTCGATCGGGCGATCGATCAGCACCGGCAGGGTGATGCCCGATGCCGAGATCGCCAGCCCCAGCACCAAGGCAATGAGGATGGGGTTGCGCGCCAGCCTTGCGGCGATCTTCCGCACCAGTCTGCCGCCCGTCAGATCACCGCCCGCCGCCCGTTCGGCCATCACAAGGACAAGCGGGATCATGACAAGGTTTTCGACGATCATGTTCAGGGCAAGCGCCGTCGCCGCCACCTCCGGCAGCGCCATCAGAAGGATGGGATAGCCGATGAAGCCGCTGTTGGCACAGGACATCCCCATCGCGGCGAAGGTGCTTTGCCGCACCGTTCCACCGGTGACGCGCCGCGTCCAGAGATAGCCCAGCGCAAACACCGCCAGCGAACCGAACAACACCGCGCCGAGGTAGCCCAGGTTGGCGATCTCGCCCAAGGGGCGGGTCGAGACAGCGCGCAGGATCAGCGCGGGCAAGGCGAGGTTGATCACGAACTTGCCCAGCGCGTCCATATCGGTCGAGGTGAAAACGCCAAGCCGGACCGACAGAAACCCGATGCCGATCAGCACGAAGATCACGCCGGTAATGGCCAAGATATCAAGCATAGGGGCCTCTACCCTGCAAGCTGCGCAGCGGTCGCGTCAGTGGTCGGAAGGTCTCAGGAACCGCGAGGCGCCGGGATGCGGCGCCTCACTGTTCGTCGTGCTCAGACGGCGCCGGCGTAAATCGCCGCGATGCGCTTGACCGCCTCTTCGGGGGGCAGGTCCTCGCTTTCGCCGGTGCGGCGCGAGGTCAGTTCCACCACGCCGTTCTTGAGACCCCGCGGCCCGACGGTGATCCGCCAGGGCAGGCCGATCAGGTCCATGGTGGCGAATTTCGCACCGGCGCGTTCCTTGCGGTCGTCGTAGAGCGGGTCGAGACCCAGCGCCTTGAGCGAGGCGTAAAGCGCCTCGCAGGCGGCGTCCGCCTCTTCGTCGCCCTGTTTCAGGTTGACGATGCCGCAATGGAAGGGCGTCACGCCTTCTGGCCAGATGATGCCCTTGTCGTCGTGGCAGGCCTCGATGATCGCGCCCAGGAGGCGCGAGACGCCGATGCCGTGGCTGCCCATGTGCACCGGCACCTTGGTGCCGGCGTCATCGGTGACGGTGGCGCCCATGGCGTCGGAATACTTGGTGCCGAAATAGAAGATCTGGCCGACCTCGATGCCGCGCGCGCTGCGGCGGCGCGCTTCGGGCACCTGGTTGAAAAGCGCCTCGTCATGGGTCTCGTCGGTGCGGGCATAGCGCGAGGTGAACTCCTCGAGCACCGCCTGACAGGCGGCGTGATCGTCGAAATCGATCTCGCGGTCACCGAATTTCAGATCGGTGATCTCGCTGTCGTAAAACACCTCCGACTCGCCGGTCTCGGCCAGCACCAGGAATTCATGGGTGTCGTCGCCACCGATCGGACCGGAGTCGGCGCGCATCGGGATGGCTTGCAGGCCCATGCGTTCATAGGTGCGCAGATAGCTCACCAGGTGGCGGTTGTAGGCATGCAGCGCGTCTTCCTTGGTGAGGTCGAAGTTGTAGCCGTCTTTCATCAGGAACTCGCGGCCGCGCATCACGCCGAACCGCGGGCGGATCTCGTCACGGAACTTCCATTGGATCTGATAGAGCGTCAGCGGCAGATCCTTGTAGCTGCCGACATGGGCGCGGAAGATGTCGGTGATCAGCTCTTCGGCGGTGGGGGTAAAGAGAATGTCGCGGTCGTGCCTATCGCGGATGCGCAGCATCTCTTCGCCGTAATCGTCATAACGCCCGCTTTCACGCCAGAGCTCGGCCGACTGGATCGTCGGCATCAGCATGGCGATATGGCCGGCGCGGGCCTGTTCCTCGTGGATGATCTGCTCGATCTTGCGCAGCACCTTGAAGCCCAGCGGCAGCCAGGAATAGATCCCGGCGCTGGCCTGCTTGATCATGCCGGCCCGCAGCATCAGCCGGTGGCTGACGATCTGCGCCTCGGCGGGGTTTTCCTTGAGGACGGGAAGAAAGTAGCGGGAGAGACGCATCGCGTGACCTTTGGCAATCCGGGGTTGGCAGCGGTTTTGAGCCATGGGCGCAGCGATGGCAAGGGGCAGGGGCCCCGCACCGCCCATTCCCCCGCAATCTGCTGGCGCAAGCGGCGTTTTCCCCGTGCCGCACCGCTTCGCGCCCGCCCCGTCGCTCTTGCAACCCTCTTCGCGACGGGCGATGTATCGATAAACTAAAGGGGAAGCCCACATGGCCCTGCCGGTACGGGAACAATTCAAATATTGGGGCGTCGCGGCGGTGGTTTTTTCCGTCGTGCTCTGGTTTCTGGGCGATGTGCTCCTGCCCTTCGTGCTCGGGGGGGCGATTGCCTATCTGCTCGATCCGGTGGCCGACCGGCTGGAGCGGGCCGGGCTGAGCCGGGCGGCCTCGGTCGCGGTCATTACGGTACTGGCGTTGGTGGTCTTTGTGCTGCTCTCGCTGCTGGTGGTGCCGACGCTGGTGCGGCAGGCGGCGGATCTGGTCAATATCGCGCCCCAGCTCTTTACCAATCTCAAGGATTTCCTGGTCTCGCGCTTTCCCGATCTGGTGGATTCCGAATCCGCCGTCAGGCAGTCGCTGGTCTCGATCGGTGAGCGGGTGCAGGAATATGGCGGCAAGTTCCTGGAAACAGTACTGTCTTCCGCCGCCTCGATCATCAACGTGGTGCTGCTCTTTGTCATCGTGCCGGTTGTCTCGGTCTATCTGCTGGTCGATTGGGATCGCATGGTTGCCCGGATCGACGATCTGCTGCCGCGCGATCATGCGCCGGTGATCCGTCAGCTGGCGCGTGATATCGACAGGACGCTGGCCAGTTTCATCCGCGGTATGGGGATGGTCTGCCTGATCCTCGGCACCTATTACGCCGTGGCGCTGATGCTGGCGGGGCTGCAATTCGGGCTGATCGTGGGCTTCATAGCCGGGCTGATCACCTTCATCCCCTACGTCGGCGCCTTGGTCGGCGGGGCGCTCGCCGTGGGGCTGGCGCTGTTCCAATTTTGGGGCGATTGGTTGCAAATTGCCGCGGTTGCGCTAATTTTTGTTGTAGGCCAAGTGATTGAGGGCAATTTCCTGACGCCCAAGCTGGTAGGCGACTCGGTGGGATTACACCCGGTCTGGCTCCTCCTGGCGCTAAGCGTTTTCGGGTCGCTGTTCGGATTCGTAGGTATGCTGGTTGCGGTGCCGGTCGCGGCGGCGCTGGGCGTGATTGCCAGGTTCGCCACACGGCAGTATCTTGACAGCCGATTGTACCGGGGGGTGTCTGATGACTAGGCCTTTGGATCACGAGGCATTTTTGATGACGCGACAACTGAAGTTCGATCTGACGGCGCGGCCTGCGCTGGGACGCGAGGATTTTTACGTCTCGCCCGCCAATGCCGTGGCGCTGAGCATGATCGACGCCTGGCGCGACTGGCCCAACCGCAAGCTGGTGCTCAAGGGCGCGCATGGCAGCGGCAAGACCCATCTGGCACATGTCTGGGCCGAGATGTCGGGCGCGCGCATCATCCGCGCCGTCGACCTGCCGGACGTCAATGTCGCCGAACTGGCGCAGGCGCCGCTCTGCATCGAGGATGCCGAGAGCGCGGCCGGCAACGAGGACGCCGAGGCGCATATGTTCCACCTGCACAATCTGGTGCTGGCCGAGGGGCATGCGCTGCTTCTGACCACCACGCTCGAGCCGGCCTATTGGTCGCTCGAACTGCCCGATCTCAAGAGCCGGGTGCAGGGCACGCAGGTGATCTCGCTCAACCCGCCCGATGACGAGCTTTTGGGGGCGGTCTTGGGCAAGCTGTTCGCCGACCGCCAAATCAGCCCCAACCCCGATGTGATCCCCTATCTCGTGCGCCACGCGCCGCGGTCTTTCGACGTCGCGCGCAAGATCGTGGCGACGCTCGACGACATGGCGATGGGCACCGGCAAGCCGATGAGCCGCGAAATGGCGCGCCGCGCCGTCGCTGGGCTGAACGACAGCGAAGAATGATTGTCGGGCGCCTCAAGAGGTTGAATTAAGGCTGGAAGCGCCGCGTGATCTGCCCGATGATCCCGCCATGACACAAGCCGATTTTCTCAATTCCGATTTTCCCGAGTCCATGGCCCTGACCGAAGACGCCCTTGATGGGCCGGGCCGTTTCGTCAACCGCGAGATGAGCTGGCTGGGCTTCAACTGGCGCGTGCTGGAAGAGGCCGGCAATCCGCGCGTGCCGCTGCTGGAGCGGCTGCGCTTCCTGTCGATCTCGGCTGCCAATCTTGATGAATTCTTCACCGTTCGGGTCGCAGGCCTGCGGGAACTTGAAAAGGAGGGCCATACCGCGCCCTCGCATGACGGGCTGACCCCGGCACAGCAGCTGGTGCAGATCCGCGAGGATGCCCGCCGGCTGATGGCGTCGCAACAGGAGACCTGGGCCGCGCTGCGCCGCGAAATGGAGGGTCAGGGGATCGAGATCGTCGACCGTGTCGATCTCAAGTTCTCCGACAAGCAGCACCTTGATACCGTGTTCCTGCGGCAAGTCTTTCCGATCCTGTCGCCGCTGGCGATCGATCCGGCGCATCCCTTTCCCTTCATTCCCAACACCGGCTACAGCCTCGCGCTCGAGTTGGAGCGGGTTTCCGATGGCCGGGTGCTCAAGGCGCTGCTGCCGATCCCGCATCAGACCGATAGGTTCGTCAGCCTGCCGTCACCCGATGGCACACGCCGCTTCCTGCCGCTGGAGCAGCTTCTGCTGCTGCACACCGAGAGCCTGTTTCCCGGTTACAGGCTCAAGGCGCATTTCCTGTTCCGGGTGCTGCGCGACAGCGATCTCGAGGTCGAGGACGAGGCCGAAGACCTGGTGCGCGAATTCGAGGTGGCGCTGAAGCGCCGCCGTCGCGGCGAGGTGGTGCGGCTCACCGTGTCGCGCGGGGCGCCGCAACGGCTGCTCGATGTGGTCAAACGCGAGCTGCATGTGCATGACGACGAGATCATCGAGCTCGACGGCATGTTGGGGGTCGCCGACCTGCGCGAGCTGGTGCTCGACAGCCGGCCGGACCTGCTCTGGCCATCGTTCACGCCCCGCGTGCCGGAACGGGTGCAGGACCACGATGGCGACATGTTCGCCGCGATTCGCCGGAAGGACATGCTGCTGCATCATCCCTATGAGACCTTCGACATGGTGGTGCGCTTTCTGCAACAGGCGGCGCGCGATCCCGACGTCGTGGCGATCAAGCAGACGCTCTATCGTACCTCGAAGAATTCGCCCATCGTTGGCGCGCTCTGCGAGGCCGCCGAGGATGGCAAATCGGTCACCGCCCTGGTCGAGCTCAAGGCGCGCTTTGACGAGGCTGCCAATATCCGCCAGTCGCGGCGGCTGGAACGGTCGGGCGCGCATGTGGTCTATGGCTTTCTCGAATGGAAGACCCACGCCAAGATCTCCACCGTGGTGCGGCGCGAGGGCAAGGATCTGGTGACCTATACCCATTACGGCACCGGCAATTACCACCCGATCACCGCCCGCATCTACACCGATCTCAGCTTCTTCACCTGCGACACCGATCTTGGCCTCGATGCCACCAAGGTGTTCAATTACGTTTCGGGCTACGCAAGGCCGCTCGACCTGCGCAACATCTCGATCTCGCCGCATGACATGAAGACCGACCTGCTGGCGATGATCGAGGCCGAGGCGGCGCATGCGCGTCAGGGCAAGCCGGCGGCGATCTGGGCCAAGATGAATTCGGTGATTGAGCCCGATATCATCGACGCGCTTTATGCCGCCAGCCAGGCGGGTGTGAAGATCAGCCTTGTGATCCGGGGGATCTGCGGGCTGAAGCCCGGGGTGGCCGGTCTGAGCGAGAACATTAGGGTCAAGAGCATCGTCGGCCGGTTCCTCGAGCATTCACGCATTGTCTGTTTCGGCAATGGCGGCGGGCTGCCGTCCGAGAAAAGCCGCGTGTTCCTGTCTTCGGCCGACTGGATGGGCCGCAATCTCAACCGTCGGATCGAGACGCTGGTGGAAGCGAAGAACCCCACCGTCAAGGCGCAGATCACCGAACAGATCATGGCCGCCAACCTCGCGGACGTGGCGCAGAGCTGGGTGATGCGACCGGACGGGACGTTTCACCGCCCGGTTCTGTCGGAGGGCGAATTTGCCTTCAATTGCCACCGGTTCTTCATGGAAAACCCGTCGCTTTCCGGTCGCGGTTCCGCCGGGGCGTCGGATGTGCCGGTGCTGACCCATACCGAGGACTGAGGGCGTACGGCAGCTTTTCCGCTCCGCCTACCCCGGAAACCAGTGCCGCGTCCGGTTCGCCACGGCCACCAGCGACAGCATCACCGGCACTTCCACCAGCACGCCGACCACCGTCGCCAGCGCCGCGCCGGAACCAAGGCCAAACAGGCTGATCGCCACCGCCACCGAAAGCTCGAAGAAATTCGAGGTGGCGATCATCGCGCAGGGCGCGGCGACGTTGAACGGCAGCTTCCAGGCAATCGCCGCGCCATAAGCAATGACAAAGATGCCGTAGGTCTGGATCAGCAGCGGCACCGCGATCATCGCGATCACCAGCGGCCGGTCGAGGATGACGTGGCCCTGAAAGCCAAAGAGCAGCACCACCGTCAGAAGCAGCCCGATCACAGATCCCGGCTTGACCCGTGCCTTGAACGCCTCGACCGCCGCCTCGCCGCCGCGCCGTACCAGGGCCTGCCGGGTCAGCATGCCGGCCGCCAGCGGGATCACCACGTAAAGCCCGACCGACAGCAGCAGCGTCTCCCAGGGCACCGGGATGTCGGTGACGCCCAGCAGCACGGCGACGATCGGGGCATAGGCAAAGATCATCACCACGTCGTTCAGGCTCACCTGCACCAGCGTATAGGTCGGATCGCCCCGGGTGAGTTCCGACCAGACAAAGACCATCGCGGTACAGGGCGCCGCCCCCAGAAGGATCACCCCGGCAAGATAGGCCTGGGCATCCTCGGGCGGGATCAGCCCGGCAAAGACATAGTGAAAGAACAGCACGCCAAGCCCGGCCATGGTGAAGGGCTTGATCAGCCAGTTCACCACCAGCGTCACCACCAGCCCCTTGGGCCGGTCGCCGATCTGGCCCAGGGCGCCGAAATCGACGCCGACCATCATCGGATAGACCATCGCCCAGATCAGCACCGCGATCACCAGATTGACCCGCGCAACCTCGGCCGCCGCCAGAAGCTGGAACAGGCCGGGCACAAGGCTGCCCAGCGCCAGCCCCGCGCCAAGCGCCAGCGCGACCCAGAGAGAGAGCCATTTCTCGAAGCTGCCGATGGGGGAGGTGGCGGGCGCGGTCTCGGAGGCGGTCATGTCGGTCTCGCGGTTTTTGGAAAGACAGGGGACTTGTCCGAAGCCGGGAGCGATTTGTCAAATTTGTCATGCGGTGTCATGCGGTCACCGCATGGCAGGTATGAAAAGGCCGGCGCAGGTCCGCCCGCGCCGGCCCGGATCGCATCGGGTTATTCCGCCGGGGCGGGCCGGGAGCCGGCCGGCGCCGCCTGCGCGGCGGGGGCGTCCGGCCAGGCGCTCGGATCGGTGTCGAGATCGGGGAACTTCGCCGGGTCGAAGACCGGCTTGACGATGCCCTGTTTCAACTGGTCGCGGAAATCGGTGATAATCCGCAGCGCCACCGGAAACAGCATCATCAGCGCCATCAGGTTGACCACCGCCAGAATGCCCATCATCGGATCCGAGAAGGCAAAGACCGCCGTCGCCCCGGGCGCCACCGCGCCGAGAAAGACGATGGCCACGATCGCCGCCCGCAGCACATGCACCGCCATCGGATTGCCGGTCATGAAGGTCAGGGCGTTTTCGCCGAGGTAGTAATTGTACATGATCGACGAAAAGGCGAAGAGCAGGATCGCGAAGGTCAGGAAATACTGCGACCAGGCGCCCACATGATCGACCAGCGACTGCTGGGTCAGCGCCACGCCGTCAACGCTTTCCGCGCCGGGCTGATAGACATCGCTGAGCAGGATCACGAAGGCGGTGCAGGAGCAGATGATCATCGTGTCGATAAAGACCGACAGGCTCTGTACGATGCCCTGGCTCACCGGGTGCTTGACATAGGCCGTGGCCGCCACGTTCGGGGCCGAGCCCAGGCCGGCCTCGTTCGAGAACAGCCCGCGCCGCAAACCCTGGGCCAGCGCCGCGCCCATGCCGCCTGCCACCGCCTCGCGGAAGCCGAGCGCATTGGCGACGATGTCCCAGATCACCGCCGGCAGGCTTGTGATGTTGAGCACGATGACGATCAGCGCCATGGCGATATAGCTCAATGCCATGATCGGGATGATCACGTCGGCGGCCTTGGCGATGCGGTGAATGCCGCCATAGATGATGAAGCCGGTGAAGATGGCCAGCGCAATGCCGGTGTACATCCGCGGAATTTCCATGCTGTCGAGCGCAGCGCCAGCCACGGTGTTGCCTTGGAACGCGTTGAAGCCAAAGGCGAAAGAGGCAATCAGGCAGACCGCATAAACCACCGCCAGCCAGCGGTATTGCACGCCCAGGCCATACAGGATGGTGCGCGCCGGACCGCCACGGTAATTGCCCTCGGGCGTTGTGCGTTTGTAAAGCTGGGCGAGCGAGGATTCGATCAGCGAGGTGCACATGCCGACCAGTGCGATCATCCACATCCAGAACACCGCGCCCGGCCCCCCGAGCGAGATCGCCACGGCGACGCCGGCGATATTGCCGCCGCCGACCCGGCCGCCGACCGAAACGAAAAGCGCCTCACGTGCGCTGATCTTGGAGGGATCGGAAGATTCGTCGTCGCCGGTCAGAACGCCGAACATCCGGCGGAAGAAGCGGAACTGGATAAAACCGCTGGCGATGGTGAAAAATCCGCCAAAGACCACCAGAATGGGAACCAGAGCCCAGCCCCAGGTCAAGTCATTGATCAAATTGAATAGTGGATCGAAAAATGCCATTGCAAGGCTCCTTGTAGCACTGCGATTCCTGCAAGCTATCAGGTGCATCTCTGCGGCGTCACCCTAGAAATCATTTCCCGCTAAAAGCGAAAACCCCTGTCTGGCCCGGGCCTTGCCGCCGGCCGACAACCAAGGGCCCCTGCCTGTTCTGCAAAACCGCAGGCGCTGGGCCGGCCCGCCTTGACCGGTTCGGCCGCCGGCCTACCTCCGCAGCAAGGAGATGACTGCCCCGAGTGGCGCGGATATGCGCGGTCAGTCGTGACGAGGTCGGATCGCCGCGGAACCCGGCGTGGGTCTGGGCGGTTATCCTGGCGCCGGCGCTGCCTGCCTTTCGGGGCACGGGGCCGATGCAAAGCTCAGCCAGGGGGACGGCCAGCCGGGCCCGCCCCCGAACCACAGAAACACAGGGGCGGTGCCGATCATGGTGCCGCACTTTTGCAGCGGAGAAAGACATGGCCACCAAGGAAGAACTCGAACAGCAACTCGAAGTCGCGCGCCGCGACATCGAAACCCTCGCCACCATGGCGGGCGGCACCGTGCGCGAGCAGGTGCAATCCGGCGTCGATCGCGCCGGCACCGAGATCGAGCATCTCTCGGCCGAGGCGCGGGCGCTCTATGATCAGGCCCGCAATGAAGGCGCGCGGATGCGGCAGATGACCGAAGAGCACATCCGCTCCAACCCGCTGGCGACGGTCGGACTGGCCTTTGCAGCCGGGGTAATCCTGTCGGGGCTTCTGGGGCGGAAATGAGCCTCGGGGGCGGGTTGATGCATCTGGTGACGGAGTTCCTGGCGCTCAAGTCCCGCAGGATCATTCGGCAAGCGGCCCTGGGGCTGGCGGCCGGGTTTCTGGTGGTGGCGTTTCTCGGGATCACCCTGACCTTTGCCTGCATCGGTCTCTTTCTGGCGCTTGAGCCGAGCCTCGGTGGCCCCGGCGCGGCCTTGGTCGTGGCTGGGATCTCGCTGGTGCTGGCGCTGGTGATCCTGCTGGCGATCTTCGTGGCGATGCGCCGTCGTCGCCGCCCGCGCCGGCGGCCCGGGCCGGTGCCCGCGACCCCGGCGGCGGGCCCGCCGCCGCCGCCCGGACCACCGCCGCAGACGCCCGGATCGACACCCGGCAAGCGCAGCGTTCCGGTTGCCGCCGCGTCAGGTTTTCTGACCGGGTTTCTGACCGGCCGGGCGACAGAGAAAACCCCGCCCCGGCGTTGACCGCAGCCCGCATGCTGGGCCATATGGGGAAAACGCCGGGGAATATCATGGACGTATCACGCGAAGGTTCCGGTCAGGATCACGGGCCTTTCGGCCGCGCCCTGTTCGACGATCCCAGCGCCCGCCGCCTGGCGCGCGTCGGGGTGGTCGATATCGGGTCGAACTCGGTCCGATTGGTGGTGTTTGACGGCGCCGCGCGTTCACCGGCGTATTTCTACAACGAAAAGATCATGTGCGGGCTGGGCGCCGGCATGGCGGAATCGGGGGCGCTGAACCCCGAAGGCCGCCGTCGGGCGCTTTCGGCGCTGCGCCGGTTCCAGTACCTCGCCCGCGGCATGGATCTGCCTCCGCTGACCGCCGTCGCCACCGCCGCGGTGCGCGATGCGCAGGACGGGCCGGATTTCTGCGACCAGGTGCTGCGCGAAACCGGGCTGAAAATCCATGTCATCGACGGCGAGGAGGAAGCGCGGCTGTCGGCGCAGGGGGTGCTGCTGGGCTGGCCGGGCTCTTACGGGCTGGTCTGCGATATCGGCGGCTCGTCGATGGAACTGGCCGAGATCAACGATGGCGTTGTCGGCAAGCGGGTGACATCGCCGCTCGGGCCGCTGAAGCTGCGCGACGTCAAGGGCGGTGCCAAGGGCCGCAAGGCGCAGATCAAGTCGGTGATGGAAGACCTGCACACCCGCATGGGGCCGCAGTCGAACCGGCTGTTCCTTGTCGGCGGCTCGTGGCGCGCGATTGCCCGGATCGACATGGAGCGGCGCGGCTATCCGCTGCATGTGCAGCACGAATACCGCATGACCACCAGCGCGGTACGCGAGACGGCGAAATACATCGCCGGCTGGGATCTGGAGGAGCTGCGCAGCCTTTGCGGCCTGTCGTCGTCGCGGATGGCGCTGGTGCCCTATGCGGTCGAGGTGCTGAAACGGCTGGTGCAGACCTTCCGCCCCAAGGATATCGCGGTGTCGAGCTATGGCATCCGCGAGGGGCTGCTCTATGAGCAGATGCCGCAGCAGCTGCGCGACCGCGATCCGCTGATCGAGGCCTGTCTCTTTGCCGAGGCCAAGGATGCGCGGCTGCCGGGCTTTGGCCGCGATCTCTATGAATTCATCCTGCCGCTCTTTGCCAATGCCAAACCAGCCAAGCTGCGGCTGGTGCAGGCTGCCTGCCTGTTGCATGACGTGAGCTGGCGGGCGCATCCCGACTATCGCGCCGAGACCTGTTTCGACAATGCTACCCGCGCCAACCTGGGCGGGCTCAGCCACTGGGAACGGGTGTTCCTGGGGCTGGCGCTGCTGCACCGCTACAAGAACAAGCGTTCCGGCACCCGGTTCGAGGATCTGTTTCCCATTCTCGAGGAGAAAGAGCAGCGCGAGGCCGAGATTCTCGGCAAGGCGATGCGGTTCGGGGCGATGCTCTGGATGTCGGAAGGCGGCCACATCGGCGAGCTGGGCTGGCGGCCCAAGAAGCGGGTGCTGAGCCTGCGGCTGTCCGAGGGTGCCTGGCCGCTCTACGGCGAAGTGGCGGAGGCGCGGTTCCTGTCGCTGGCCAGCTCGCTCGACGCCACCATCGACGTGCAATTGACGGGCTGACGGGCGAAAAGGGCGGGCAAGCTAGCGGTGAGGCCCCGGATCAGGTCCGCGGCGGTGTGGTGCGGGACGCGATGCTGCCCCGAAGCCAGGGGGCGAGCGACCGCCCGCCCCCTGTTTCGCAATTCCTCGCTCAGAGTTCGCTCAACCGGGCGAGCGCATCCTTGAGCTTGGCTTCTTCCTCTTCGCGGGCGGCAAGGTTGGCGCGGGTTTCCTCGACCACCTCGTCCGGCGCGCTCTGCGCGAATTTCGGGTTGTTCAGCCGGCCGCGCAGCCCGCCGAGCTCCTTGGCGAGCTTGCCGAGGGTCTTTTCCAGCCGCGCCTTTTCAGCATCGACATCGATGATCTCGGCCAGGGGCAGGCCAAAGGTGGCGCCGCTGACCGGCAGGGTGGCGCAGCCCTTGGGGAAGCCTTCGACGGCGCTCAGACTGTCGATCCGCGCCAGGCGTTTGATCAGCGTGTCGTTGCGCGCCCAGGCGTCGCGGGCGAGGTTGTCCATCTCGGTCACCAGCATCGGCACATGCAGGCCGGCCGGCACATGCATCTGGGCCCGGACCGAGCGGGTGGTCTCGATCACCTCGATCACCCAGTTCATCTCGCGGTCGGCCTCGGGGTCGATCAGGCCGCTGCCATAGGTCGGCCAGTCGGCATGCACCAGCATCTTCTGCCGCTCGGCCAGGGTGCCCCAGAGCTCTTCGGTAATGAAGGGCATGATCGGATGCAGCAGGATCAGGCATTGGTCGATGACCCAGCCCATGACCTTCTGTGTCTCGGCCTTGGTCGCGTCGTCCCCGTCAAGCAGCAGTGGCTTGGAGAATTCGACGTACCAGTCGCAGACCTTGCCCCAGACAAAGGCATAAAGCGCCTGGGCGGCGTCGTTGAAGCGGAAGTCTTCGAGCGCCTGATCCACCACCTCGCGGACCCGGGCGGTCTCGCCGATAATCCACTTGTTGACCATGGCCGAAGCTTCAGGGACCACCCCGTCCGAGCCGGTGGCGTCGTTCATCTCGGCAAAGCGGGCGGCGTTCCAGAGCTTGGTGCCAAAGTTGCGGTAGCCGGCGATCCTTTGCATGTCGAGCTTGAGCACGCCGCCGAGCGAGGCCATGGCGGCATTGGTGAAACGCAGGGCATCGGCGCCATATTCCTCGACGATGTCCAGCGGATCGACCACGTTGCCGGTGCTCTTCGACATCTTCTTGCCCTTGGCGTCGCGCACCAGGCCGTGCAGGTAGACGGTGTCGAAGGGGATTTCATCCACCACGGCGAGCTGCATCATCATCATCCGGGCGACCCAGAAGAAGATGATGTCCTGGCCGGTGATCAGCGTCGAGGTCGGGAAGTATTTGCGCAGCGCCTCGGTGTCTTCGGGCCAGCCCAGGGTGCCGATCGGCCAGAGGCCCGACGAGAACCAGGTGTCGAGCACGTCCGGGTCGCGGAACACCGGGATCGCCTGCGGCCGGTGGCGCTGGTCGACGCCGGTCAGGTCGGGATCGGTGCGAATGGTCTCGGCCAGCAGGTCGACGGCGGCTTTCTCGTCCTCGACCAGGAGGAATTCGGCGTCGTCGCCAAAGGTCGCGTGCATCTGCGCCAGCGCCTCTTCCTCGGTGGCGGCGCAGAAAGAGCGCCATTTGTCGCCGAGGCCCGGGGTGTGCCAGACCGGGATCTGGTGCCCCCACCAGAGCTGGCGCGAGATGCACCAGGGCTCGATGTTCTCGAGCCAGTTGAAATAGGTCTTTTCGCCGCTTTCAGGCAGGATCCTGACGGTGCCATCGCGCACCGCGTCGAGCGCCGGGCCAACGATCTTGGCGGTGTCAACGAACCATTGGTCGGTCAGCATCGGCTCGATCACCACTTTCGAGCGGTCGCCGAAGGGCTGCATGATCAGTTTGTTCTCGACATAGGGCATCATGCCGCCGTCGAAACAGGTCTCGCCATCCTCGTTCGGCGGGGCCGGGACCATGACCGCGAGGCCTTCCTCGGTGATCTGTTGCACCACCCGCTTGCGCGCCTCGAACCGGTCGAGACCGCGCAGATCGTCCGGCACCAGGTTGATGGCATCGGCCTCGGATTCGCTCAGCGTGCGGTCGCCGGTGGCAACTTCGATGGCAATCTCCGACGCCTCCTCGTAGGGGTCGCCGTCGTCGCGCATCCGCCCCTGGGTGTCCATCAGGCGGTACATCGGGATGCCGCCGCGCTTGGCGACCTGATAGTCGTTGAAATCATGCGCGCCGGTGATCTTGACCGCGCCCGAGCCGAAATCGGGATCGGGGTATTCGTCGGTGATGATCGGGATCAGCCGGCGGTGCTCTTTCGGCCCGACGGGGATTTCGCAGAGCTTGCCGACGATCGGCGCATACCGCGCGTCCGAGGGGTGCACCGCGACCGCACCGTCACCCAGCATGGTTTCCGGCCGGGTGGTGGCGATCGAGATATAGTCGCGGGTCTCGCGCAGGGTGACGTTGCCGTCTTCGTCCTTCTCGACGTATTCATAGGTCTCGCCGCCGGCCAGCGGATACTTGAAGTGCCACATGTGGCCCGGGGTCTCGATGTTCTCGACTTCGAGGTCCGAGATCGCGGTCTCGAAATGCGGATCCCAGTTGACCAGCCGCTTGCCGCGATAGATCAGCCCCTTGTCGTACATGTCGACAAAGACCTTGATCACCGCGTCGTGGAAATTGCCCTCTTCGCCGGCGGGCGCATTCGGCGCGCCCGACATGGTAAAGGCCGCGCGGTCCCAGTCGCAGGAGGCGCCGAGGCGCTTCAACTGCTGGAAGATGGTGTTGCCCGAGGTCTTCTTCCACTTCCAGATCTCGGCGGTGAAATCCTCGCGGTCCCAGTCGCGGCGCGGCGGCTTGCCTTCCTCGGCGAGCTTGCGTTCCACCACCATCTGCGTGGCGATGCCGGCGTGGTCGGTGCCGGGCTGCCAGAGCGTGTCATAGCCCTGCATGCGCTTCCAGCGGATCAGGATGTCCTGCAAGGTGTTGTTGAAGGCATGGCCCATGTGCAGCACGCCGGTAACATTCGGCGGCGGGATCATGATCGCATAGGTCGAGGCGCCGTCCTTGGCGTTGGCCCCGGCGCGGAAGGCGCCGATCTTTTCCCAAGCCTCGTAGATCCGCGTTTCGGCGGAGTTCGCGTCGAATGTCTTGTCCAGTGCCATGGGGCTTCTTCCGCTGTCGTATTGGGTCCGGCTCGGTCTAGCGAATGTGCGAGCGAAGGTGAAGCCGGTAAGCTACTCGGTGACCATCTCGACCTCGCGCCGCACGTCCTCGATCTGGCCGCGATGCTCGTGACGCGCGCGGGCGGCGGTGACCAGGGCGCGAAAAATCGCCCGCTGCCTTCGGGCGTAGAACAGGTGTTCGGGGTGCCATTGCACGCCAAGCGCGAAGGGATCGGCGATGCGCTCGACCGCCTGCACCATGCCGCCGAGATCGCGGGCGGCCACTTGCAGCCCGGCGCCCAGGGTGTCCACCGCCTGCGAATGCAGGGCGTTGATCTGCATCGGTTTCAGGCCCGAGACCCCGGCCAGCCGGGTCTCGGCGCAGATTTTCACCGTCTTGCGCGGCAGGATGGTCCAGACCCGTTTGGAGGCGGTATAGACGCCATAGGCGTCCTGGTGCAGTGTGCCGCCAAGCGCCACGTTCAGCATCTGCGAGCCGCGGCAGATGCCGAGCACCGGTTTGTCATGCTCGAACGCCGCGCAGACCAGCCGTCGCTCCAGCGCGTCGCGGTCCGGGTCGAGCCGGGCCGACGTGACCAGCCGGCCGCCGTAGAGGTCGGGCGAGATATCGTCGCCGCCGCCGATGATGATGCCGTCGACCCTGTCGATATCGGCATCGCGGCCGGCGACCCAACGGGTCGCCCGGCCGCCTGCCAGCCACACGTTGAGCGCGACCAGAGGAAAGATCCGCCATCCCGAGCGGCGCGAGGTGGTCACTCCGATCAGCGGTCGGCTCATGTTATCGGCTCCTCGGCCAGACCGGCGCCGATCAGCAGGTCGCCGCAGCGCTGCGCCCAGGTGCGGCGCGACAGGGTGACCGGCCCGTGCGCCGCCTGCCAGACCCGACCCATGGCGGCCAGCAGGCGCCGGTCTTCGGCCAGCCTTTCGACCAGCAGCCAGCGCTGCCATTCGGTCAGCAGCGACCAGTCGGGTTCGTCGATGCGGCAATCGGGCAGTCGGAAATGAAAGGTGGGCCGGGCCGAGGTGGCTTCGGTCTGGACGCTGGCCAGGTGGTCGGGGGCGAGATGCTTGAACAGCGGAAGCATGTCGAGCCCGCGATTCCGGGTCGGATTGTGCTGGACATAGAGATCGACCAGCTCGGCGAGCGGCGCGTTCTCGGGGAGCGCCAGAAGCGCGCGCACGAAGGTCGTGGGGTAGGGCGCGGTGAACGGCAGGATGCGGCGGGTGTCGTCGATCGGCATGGCGGCGCGCAGCCAGTCTTCGAGCAGGGCATAGGCGGTCAGCGGGCGGCGGATGTCCTCCATGCTGTCCGAGGCGATCTGAACGTTGAAATGCACGCCAAAGCCCAGCACCAGCCCGGCGCTGCTGCCGCGCGCGCCGCCATCGCGCAGGTGCGGCAGAAGCCTGTTGAGCCGGGCCAGCCCGTCAAGATCGAGCGGTTCGGTGACGATTTCGACCGGGATGATATCGCGGCCCAGGGCCATCGCCGCGTCGCGCAGCGCGCTTTTCTCGGATTTGCGCAGCGAGGTGTCGAGATAGATATCGAGCGCGCCGACTGGGCTGTCTTCCAGTTTCCAGGACGGGCCGCTGCCCCGGGCGAGCGTGCCGCCAAAGGCCTGTTGCGCGATCTTTGCCACCCGCGCCTCGGACAGTCCGCCCAACTCGATCTCGACCCCGACACGGCGGGGGCTGCCATTGGCGGCGTCGGCGCAGGGCAGGGGGGCAAAGGCGGGTGTCGCGTCACTCATGCCAGAAAGCTTAGTGCCCCGGCGCGAAAAGGAAACGACGACCCGCGGTTCCGGCTCAGAGAATGCCTTCGTAGATCGGCTCCAGCGTCTCGTGATCGAACAGCGACGAAACCGAAGTGCCGTTCCAGATGTTCAGGATCGCCTGAGCAAACACCGGGGCCGTGGGCACGATGCGGATGTTCTTGGTCTTCTTCACCGCCTCGGTGGCCTCGATGGAATCGGTAATGACCAGCGATTTCATCACCGACTTCGAGATCCGCTCGACCGCCGGGCCGGACAGGACGCCGTGCGAGATATAGGAATGCACCTCGGTGGCACCGGCCTCGATCAGCACTTCGGCGGCCTTGCACAGCGTGCCGGCGGTGTCGCAGATGTCATCGACGATGATGCATTTCTTGCCATTGACGTCGCCGATCACGGTCATTTCGGCCACTTCGCCGGCCTTTTCGCGGCGCTTGTCGACAATCGACAGCGGCGCGTTGATCCGCTTGGCCAGTTCCCGGGCGCGGGCCACGCCGCCGACGTCGGGCGAGACCACCATGATGTCGTTGAGCTTGCCCTTGAACTGGTTCTTGATGTCCAGCGCAAAGACCGGGCTGGCATAGAGGTTGTCGACGGGAATGTCGAAGAAGCCCTGGATCTGGGCGGCGTGCAGGTCCATCGTCAGAACCCGCTCGATGCCGGCCTCGACGATCATGTTGGCCACCAGCTTGGCACTGATCGGCGTGCGGGCCTTGGACCGGCGGTCCTGGCGGGCATAGCCGAAATAGGGGATCACGGCGGTGATCCGCGCCGCCGACGACCGCTTCAGCGCGTCGGCCATGATCAGGAGTTCCATCAGGTTGTCATTCGCCGGGTTCGATGTCGGCTGGATGATAAACATGTCTTCGCCGCGCACGTTTTCGTAGACTTCGACGTAAACTTCCTGATCATTGAACCGCTCGACGCGGGCATTCACCAGATCGACATTGATGCCGCGATGCATCGACATCCGGCGGGCGATCGAGCGGGCCAGTGGCAAATTGGCGTTGCCGGACATGAGTTTAGGTTCGACGAGCTGCGGCATGTGAGTGAGATCCCGGGCAAGAAAAGTAAAGGATTCGTGACGTTGACTTCGCTTAGCACGCGGTTACGGTCCGCAAAACCCAACTGTCAGGGGACAGCGCGACATGACACAAATTGACTACTATCTGGCGACAATCTCGCCTTTCACCTATCTCGCCGGCACCGAGCTCGAGGCGATCGCCGCCCGCCATGGCGCCAGCATCACCTACCGGCCGTTCGATATCATGGCCTGTTTCGCCCGCACCGGCGGCACCCCGCCCAAGGACCGTCACCCCAATCGGCAGGTCTACCGTTTGCAGGACATGGAGCGCCGCGCCAAGCGGTTGGGCAAGCCGCTCAACCTCAAGCCGGCGCATTTTCCCACCAACATGGCGCCGTCATCTTATGCGCTGATCGCGGCGCAGAATGCCGGTGGTGGCGATCTGGGGGCGCTGGCGCACAGCTTCCCCCGCGCGGTCTGGGCCGAGGATCGCGATATCGCGCAGGATGACGTCATCCGCGACCTTCTGGAACAGGCGGGCTTTGATCCGGGGCTGGCCGACAGCGGGCTGCTGACCGGAGCCGAGACCTATGCCGCCAACCTCGAGGCGGCAATCGAGGCCGGGGTCTTCGGCTCGCCCTTCTACGTGGTGGGCGAGCAGCGGTTCTGGGGGCAGGACCGGCTCGAGGATCTCGACCTGCACCTCGCCGGCAAGCTCTAGCCGGGGCGGGCGCCTGCCGGACCAGTCCGGGCAGGCGCCGTTTTCCGGTTCAGGCCGTCTCGGGCACGTTGCTGCGGGCTCGGGCGAGCCATTGCCAGACCAGCCCGATGACCAGCGCCATGCCGACGTGACCGACAAAGGACGATTGCGTGTAGGCGCCGAACCCCATCATGAAGCTGCGCCCCATCGCCGGCGCGAGGATGCCCTGCGCCACGAACCAGAGCAGGACCCCGGCGCCGAGACCGGCGGCCGCATGGCCGACGCCAGAGAGCCGCTTGACCGCCCAGACCGTGGCAGCAAATCCGAACACTCCGATCAGCACATGCACGGCAAAGGCCGCCGCATAAGGCACCTGCACCCCGCTGGCCATCCGCGTCAGGCCGATGACCAGATTGGCCGGTTCAAGCTGCACGCCGAAGAGCGAAGGCGATATCAGCCAGGCATAAGCCTCGAAGCTGAGTTCGCCGGCAAGCCCGGCTAGGGCAAGATGTGTCGCGGTGCTGGTGATCTTCTTGGTCATGGTGTCCCTTGTCTGTCCTGATCCTGTGATCCTGCCGGGCCCGTCCGGGGCGCCGGTCAGTGACAGATGTGCGGGTGTCCGCCGCGCCACCAGAGGCCAGGGCGGCCGCTTGCGGTGACGTTATCAACCGTGATGACCGCCGGGCAAAGAAAGACCCCGGCAGATGGGCTGCCGGGGTCTTGTCTGAGCGGATTGTCTGAGCGGGCTCAGGGCTGTTCGTCTTCGTCGTCATCTCCGCCGGGCAGGTTGAAGAAGCTGTCGGCATCGCGGATGTCGCGGTTGTCCTCTTCCTCGTCGTCGTCACTGTCGGACAACGAAAAGGTTTCCAGCCCCTCGATGGCGGTCGGCATGCGCGGCTCGGGCGCCATTTCAAGGCTCTGCTCGGTCGAGAGCAGCTTGCGGCGCTCGTCGTCCGACATCGCCTCGCCTTCGGCGGCGCGTTTCTTGGCCGCCTTCTGCACGGCGGCGTCAAGCTCGGTCTGCTTGCAGAGCCCCAGCGCCACCGGATCGATCGGCTGCATGTTGGCGATGTTCCAGTGGGTGCGCTCGCGGATCGACTGGATCGTCGGCTTGGTGGTGCCCACCAGCTTGGCGATCTGGCTGTCGGCCAGCTCGGGGTGGAATTTCACCAGCCAGAGGATCGAGTTCGGCCGGTCCTGACGCTTCGAAAGCGGCGTGTAGCGCGGGCCCCGGCGCTTGTCCTCGTCGTGGGCTGCGGGATTGAACTTGAGCTTCAGCTTGGCCAGCGGGTTGGCCTCGGCCTTGTCGATGTCGGCCTGGGTCAGCTGGTTGTTGGCAATCGGGTCGAAGCCCTTGACACCGGCGGCGACATCGCCGTCGGCGATGCCCTGAACCTCGAGCTCATGCATGCCGGTGAAATCGGCGATCTGCTTGAAGGTCAGCGTGGTGTTGTCCACCAGCCAGACGGCGGTTGCCTTGGGGTGCAGCAGTTTGGCCATGCGGCGGTCTCCTTGAAAACAAAACTCTCCCGTCGCCTGGATTGGGCTGTCCCGGTCTCTGCCGGAACGGTTTCCATTGTCGGGGAACTTCGGAGGCTTATAGTGCCGCAAACCGCGAAAGGGAAGTAAAAATGCGTGTGATTGCTCTGTGCGCGGTGCTCTGCCTGCCGCTGATGGCCCGGGCCGATGGCGAGAAAGCCGGCGATTTCGACTATTGGGTGCTGGCGCTGAGCTGGTCGCCGAACTGGTGCGAGATCGAGGGCGATGCCAAGGGGTCTGAGCAATGTGATCCGCGTCACGACTTTGGCTGGACGTTGCATGGTCTCTGGCCACAGTACCAGCGCGGCTGGCCGGCCTATTGCCCGACGGCCGAGCGCCCGCCATCGCGGGCGATGACCCGCGACATGAGCGATATCATGGGCACGGCCGGGCTCGCCTGGCACCAGTGGAAGAAACACGGCAGCTGTTCAGGGCTCTCGGCGGCGGGCTATTTCGAGGCCTCGCGTGCGGCTTACGAGGCGGTGGTGCGGCCGGAGGTGTTTCGCAAACTCGACCGCCCTGTGCGGCTGCCGGCGGCGGTGGTGGAGGAGGCCTTTCTCAAGGACAACCCGGCGCTCGAAGCAGACGGGATCACCGTGACCTGCCGCGACGGGCGTATCCAGGAAGCGCGGATCTGCCTGTCGCTGGAGATGGAGCCGGTGCCCTGCGGGCGCGACGTGGTGCGCGATTGCACCTTGCAGGATGCGCTGTTTGCGCCGGTGCGGTAGCGATTGCAGGGCTGGGTGGGGCGGCGCGCCTGTCAGGCGCGCGTGGCGTGTGATCGCTGAACCCCCGCCCCGGGCCTGAACCGGGGCCTCGCCGGCCGCCAGGAGGTCCCGGGTCAGGCCCGGGACGGTTGCGCTCAGAGGCCGGTTTCCGCCGCGATCTCCTTGCGCGACTTGCGCGCTCGTTCGGTGGCGGATTTCAGCTGGCCGCAGGCCGCCATGATGTCTTCGCCCCGCGGTGTGCGGATCGGGCTGGCATAGCCGGCCTTGTGCACGATATCGGCGAATTTCTCGATCCGCTCCCAGTCCGAGCGCTCGTAGGGCGAGCCGGGCCATTCGTTGAACGGGATCAGGTTGATCTTGGCCGGAATGCCCTGGATCAGCTTGACGAGCCGGCGGGCGTCGGCATCGCTGTCGTTCACGCCTTTCAGCATGACATATTCAAAGGTGATCCGCTCGGAGTTCGACAGACGCGGATAGTCGCGCAGCGCGCCCAGCAGCTCTTCGATGTTCCAGCGCTTGTTGATCGGCACCAGCTTGTTGCGGGTCTCGTCGGTGGTGGCGTGGAAGCTGACCGCCAGCAGGCAGCCGATCTCCTCGGCCGTGCGCGCGATCTCGGGCACCACGCCGGAGGTCGAGAGCGTGATGCGACGGCGCGAGAGCTGGATGCCCTCGGCGTCCATGGCGATTTTCATCGCGTCGCGCACGTTCTCGAAATTGTAGAGCGGCTCGCCCATGCCCATCAGCACGATGTTGCTCAGCAGCCGCGTTTCGTTCTTGGGTGCGCCCTTTTCCGGCCATTCCCCCAGGTCGTCACGCGCCAGCATGACCTGGCCGATGATCTCGCCGGCGGTCAGGTTGCGCACCAGTTTCTGGGTGCCGGTGTGACAGAAGGAGCAGGTCAGCGTGCAACCCACCTGGCTGGAAATGCAGAGCGTCCCGCGATCGGCCTCGGGGATATAGACCACCTCGACCTCGTGGCCGCCGGCAATCCGCACCAGGTAT
Source organism: Marinovum sp. PR37 (assembly GCF_028807375.1). Classification (NCBI taxonomy): domain Bacteria; kingdom Pseudomonadati; phylum Pseudomonadota; class Alphaproteobacteria; order Rhodobacterales; family Roseobacteraceae; genus Marinovum; species Marinovum sp. PR37. The sequence continues at coordinate 120,755 of NZ_JARAML010000006.1, forward strand.
TTCCGGGTGCCGTCGGCGCTGACGTTCTTTGACACCAGTTCGGGCACATCGATGCTGAAATGCTCTGCCAGCTCAGCGCGGTAGGCCTTCGACAGATTGGTCATGGCGTCGAAATCGCGCACGCCCCACTGGTAGATCCACTGCCAGATCTGGCCCACGCGCATCTTTGCCTGCTTGTCGGGCGTGCCGATCGCCAGCAGCGCGTCGCGCATGGCGTCACGGGTCAGGCCAACGAGGTTGGTCTTGCCGCCTTCGGGCAGCTTGCGGGGGATGGTCATCACATCCTGGGTGATCGGCGCGGTCATGTCAGCGGCTCATTTTCCGAAAGAAGTGCCCCACATATAGGATTCGGGCGCGGAATCAAAAGGATTCCCGCCCTTTTGCGACAAGTCGCCCACCAAAGCGCCCCGGTCAGGGCGCAGGCCGATCAGCCGGCGCAGCGGTTTTCGGCATCCTCGATCATCGCGGTGAACCCCAGAAGCGAGAAGGTGTCCTTGGTGACCGTCCCGCGCGACGAGCGTGCGGTCAGCACCGCCGCCGAGCCCCGCTTCATCGCCGTCACGATCTTGGCATCGTCGCTCGGCGACGCCGCCCAGGCCCATTCACCCTCGGTGAACATCTCGAACTCGGTGCCGTCGATATCGACGGTCACTGTCGAACCGCTGGCAAAGGGATAGCCGCCGGTAAAGGTGATCTGCGGCGTGTTCACCCCGGCCTCGGGACGGAAGAAGGCAAACAACAGGATATCGCCCCGCCGCACCGCCACCACCCGGCCGTCGCGGGTGTTCACCGTTTCCTTGGGCCGTGTCACCGCCCAGCATTCTTTGGGATCGTCCTCGGTGAAGACGCTCCAATCCGTCTGGGCCGCGACGCGATTGGTGCTTTCCTGCTGCGCTGCCACGGCTGTTGCCGCCGCCAGTGCGATCACGGCGGCCATGCTGCGGGCAAAGGGAAGAATCATATGTCCAGCCTCCAAGCTGTCCTAGCCTCAACTACAATAACAAGGCCGCGCTGCCCCGTGATTTTGCTTCGGGTTTGCCACGCGGCCGTTTTCTTCTCGACAAAAGCACATTAGCGTCAAAGGTGCGACGGGCGAAAGGCCCGTTGGCAGAAAATCGCCAATATTTGAACGGTGTTTGATGACCCCAAATCCCCATGCCGCCGCTGTCCCGCTGGTCGAAATCCGACGCGGTCCCTTCCTTGAAAGCCTGCACCACGGGCATGCCGTGATCTGTGATGCCGGCGGCGAGATCACCGAGGCCTGGGGCGACCCCGAGGCGGTGATCCTGCCGCGCTCCTCGATCAAGATGATCCAGGCGCTGCCGCTCCTGAGCAGCGGTGCCGGGGACGATCTCGACAGCCGCCGGCTGGCGCTGGTCTGTGCCAGCCACGATGGCGCCGCGATCCACACCGACCTCGCCAGGGCCTGGCTCGAGAGCCTTGGGATGGGCGAGGACGACCTGCGCTGCGGCCCGCAATGGCCCGACGACCGGCCGGCGCAGGCCGAGCTGATCAAGGCCGATGCGCGGCCTTGCCAGGTGCACAACAATTGTTCCGGCAAGCATTGCGGCTTCCTGATGCTCAACAAGCATCTCGGCGGCGGTCCCGAATACGTCCTGCCCGATCACCCGGTTCAGCGCGCCGTTCTGGCAGCCTATGAGGAGGTCACCGGCGAGACCAGCCCGGGCTATGGTATCGACGGCTGTTCGGCGCCGAATTTCGCCGCCTCGTTGCAGGGCGTCGCCCGCGCCATGGCCTGGTTTGCCAGCGCCCATCAGCGCAGTGACACCCAGAGCCGGGCCGCCGCCCGGCTGGTGTCGGCGATGCATGAGCACCCCGAGCTGGTGGCCGGCGAAACCCGCGCCTGCACCGAGCTGATGCGCGCCATGGACGGCGTGGCGATCAAGACCGGCGCCGATGGCGTCTATACCGCGATCCTGCCGCGGCAGGGCCTCGGCATTGCGCTCAAGATCGCCGATGGCGCCACCCGCGCCAGCGAGGCGATGATGGCGCAGCTGCTGATCCGGCTGGGCGTGCTCGATCCGGCGCATCCGGCCGCGCTGCGCCGGGTCAACCACGTGATCAAGAGCCGCCGCGGTATCGAGGCTGGCGTGATCCAGACCGTGGAGGGCGTCTGATGCCGGTCGAGGCCGTCGTTTTCGACATTGGCAACGTGCTGATCGAGTGGAACCCCGAGCGGTTCTTCGATGCACGGCTCGGGGCCGAGCGGCGCAGGCAGCTGTTTTCCGAGGTGCCGCTTCTGGCGATGAACGACGAGGTCGACAGGGGCGTCGATTTCGCCGCCTCGGTTTCGGCGCTGGCGGCGGATCATCCCGGCTGGGCCGAGGATATTGCCTGTTGGCATGACAACTGGATCGAGATGGCCAGCCCCGCCATCGACCGGTCTGTGCGGCTGCTGCGGGCGCTGCGGGCGCGGGGCGTGCCGGTGTTTGCCCTGTCGAACTTCGGCCGTGCGACCTTTGACATCGCCTGCGCCCATTACCCGTTCCTGACAGAATTCGATCAGCGCTACATCTCGGGCCATATCGGCGCGATCAAGCCCGAGCCGCGCATCTACGAGCTGCTCGAGAGCACCTGTGGCGTGGCACCGGCCGGGCTGCTCTTTGTCGACGACCGGGCCGACAATATCGCCATGGCGCAATCGCGCGGTTGGCAGGTGCATCACTTCGAGGGTGCGGAGGGCTGGGCTGACCGGCTGGTGGCCGAGGGACTATTGGAAAAAGAGGAGGCGGAATGAGCATTCCTATCATCGGATTCGACGAGGGCGAGGCGCGACTCGACTGGCTGCGACTGTCCGAGGCGCTGGCGGCGGGCCACGGGCTGCCCAAGGCCGAGATCGGCGACACCTTCCTGCGCCGCGGCGGCGATACGCTTCTGAGCCGCGCCGCCTGGATCGACGGGCTGGGCGCTTTGGTCAAGACGGCGACGATCCACCCCGGCAATACCGAGGCCGGCCTGCCCACCATCAACGGCGCCGTCAGCCTGTTCGACGACCGCACCGGGGTACTCAAGGCGATGGTGGATTTCCACCTGGTGACCAAATGGAAGACCGCCGGGGATTCGCTGCTCGGCGCCCTGCGGCTGGCGCGCAAGGATGCGCGCAACGTGCTGATCGTCGGCGCGGGCACGGTGGCGCGCTCGTTGTTCGAGGCCTTTGGCGCCGGGTTTCCGGATGCCCGCTTCACGGTCTGGAACCGCACCCGCGCCAAGGCCGAGGCGCTGGCGGCCGACTGCCCCGGCATGGCGGTGGCCGGGGAACTCGAGGCGGCGGTGCGGGCGGCGGACATCGTGGTCTCTGCCACCATGGCGACCGAGCCGGTGATCCGTGGCGACTGGTTGCAGCCGGGCCAGCACCTCAACCTGATCGGCGCCTACCGTGCCGACATGCGCGAGGTCGATGACGCGGCGCTGCAACGCGGGCGTGTCTTTGTCGACAGTTTCGACACCACCATCGGGCATATCGGCGAGATCGCGATTCCGCTGGAGTCAGGGGCGATTGCCCGAGAGGACCTGTTGGCCGATTTCTATCAGCCCGAAGCGATGACCCGGCAGCGCGAGGACGAGATCACCGTGTTCAAGAACGGCGGTGGCGCGCATCTCGACCTGATGACGGCGCAGCATATCCTCGATCAATGGTCCGACGGCTAGGGGCGCAGCGCGCGGCCCGCGTTCAGGCCGCGACCGGCAGCGGCCGGTTTTCCTTGACCGGCAGATGCACCACCGCCGAAAACGCCCCGACACCGACACCGATCCACCAGACCATGGTGTAATCGCCATAAAGGTCATACATCCGCCCGCCCAGCCAGACGCCGAGGAAACTGCCGAGCTGGTGGCTGAAAAAGACGATGCCGTAAAGCGTGCCCATGTAGCGCAGGCCGTAGAGATGCGCGATCAGCCCCGAGGTCAGCGGCACCGTCGCCAGCCAAAGCGCGCCCATGGAAACCGAAAACAGCAGCACCGTCGCCGGGGTGATCGGAAACATGATGAAGGCCGCCGCCACGATTGTCCGGGCGGCATAGATGCCGGCTAGCAGGTATTTCTTGGAGTAGCGCTTGCCGAGGTAGCCGGCGGCAAGGGTGCCGGCGATATTGGCCAGACCGATCAGCGAAATCGCCCAAGCCCCCAGCGCCGAGGTGGTGGTGATGCCGATATTGTACAACACGCCGCCGGGCAGGACGGGGCGGCTCATCTCGGTCACCAGCGCCGGAAAATGCGCGGTGACAAAAGCCAGCTGATACCCGCAGGAGAAAAAGCCGAGGAAGATCAGCGTATAAGACGGATCGCGAAAGGCCCGGCCCAGGATCGCGCCCATGCTTTCCTCGAGCTCGAGCTTGCTGACGGGCTGCGGTGCGCGCATCAGGGGCAGCGCCAGCAGCGCGGCGAGGATCACCACCGCGAAGACCAGAAAGACGCTCTGCCAGGACATCAGCCCCAGCAGGTATTCCGCCACCGGCGCGCCAAAGACCTGCCCGGCGCTGCCCGCCGCGGTGGCAATGGCAAGGCTCATCGAGCGATTCTCGTCTGAACTGGCCCGGCCCACCACCGCGAGGATCACGCCGAACCCGGTGCCGGCGATGCCGAAGCCCACCAGCACCTCGAGCAGCTGATGCGCTTCCGGCGTCACCGCCAGCGACGACAGCACCAGCCCGGCCGCATACATCACCCCGCCCAGCACGATCGCCACCCGGTCGCCCAGCCGCTCGCCCACCATGCCGAACAGCGGCTGGCCGATGCCCCAGGCCAGGTTCTGGATGGCGATGGCCAGCGAAAACTCGGCCCTGAGCCAGCCGAATTCTTCGGCAATCGGGATCTGAAAGACGCCAAAGCTCGCCCGGATGGCAAAGCTCAGCAACATGATGAAGCACCCGACAATCAGGACGGGCGTGAAAAGCGGCGTGCGGGCCTGCATGACGGCCTCCGTCAGAGAAACGCCGGCGACATTAGCTGATCTGAACGGCCGGTCAATTCAGCAATTGTGATGGATACAATTCAGCCCCGGAATGCACCCGGGGCGATCGCGCCCCGAGCCTGATCCGGGCCTCGCCCTCTGCGCGGTCCGGGAGGTTCCGGCGCGGGGGCCGGAACGGGGGCCGCGGGGGCCGGCATGCGCGCTCTGGGCAAGGCCGGTCCCGCGCGTTATGTGCATCTCATGATGACGATACAGGACATTTATGCCGCCCGGGTGGCCGCAGGGACGCTGGAGCCGGACGACGCCCAACAGGCCGTGCTGGCGGAATTCGAACGCATCCGCGCCGGCCTGGCCCAGCCGGTCAAGCGCGGGCTGTTTCGCAAGGCGCCGGAGCCGCCCCGGGGGCTCTATCTCTGGGGCGGGGTCGGGCGCGGCAAATCGATGCTCATGGATCTCTTTGTCGAAGCGCTTCAGGCGCAGGACATTGCCGTCCGCCGGGTGCATTTCCACGCCTTCATGCAGGAGATTCACAAGGGCATGCACGCCGCCCGGCAATCCGGTGCCAAGGATGCGCTGGCGCCGGTGGCCAAACAGGTGGCCGAGGGGCTGCGCTGCCTCGCCTTCGACGAGATGCAGATCACCGATATCACCGACGCCATGGTGGTGGGCCGGTTGTTCGAATTCCTGTTCGCCGCCGGCGTGGTGGTGGTGACCACCTCGAACCGGGTGCCGGACGATCTCTACAAGGACGGGCTGAACCGCCAGCTCTTTCTGCCGTTCATCGAGATCATCAAGCAGAACCTCGAGGTCTGGGAGTTGGTCAGCCCGCGCGACTACCGGCAGGACCGCCTGTCGGGCGCGCAGGTCTATTTCACCCCCGCCGACGACCGCGCCCGGCGTGAGATCGAGCAGGTCTGGGAGCACCTGACCGGCGGGCAGGGAGCGCCGCTGACCCTGGTGGTCAACAAGCGCCAGGTCGAGATCCCGGCATTTCACAACGGTGTGGCGCGGGCAAGCTTCTATGACCTCTGCGGCCGGCCGCTGGGGCCGGCGGATTACCTGGCGCTGGCCGAGGCGGCGCGGGTGCTGATCCTCGAGAACATCCCGCAGCTTGGCCGCAGCAATTTCAACGAGGCGAAACGCTTCGTGACGCTGGTGGACGCGCTGTACGAGGCGCGGGTCAAGCTGGTGGCCAGCGCCGCGGCGGCGCCGGAATTCCTCTACCTCGAGGGCTCGGGCGCCTTCGAGTTCGAACGCACCGCTTCGCGACTTCGGGAGATGCAGGACGCCGATTGGGGCCGCGAGGCCTGAGGCCGCGCGTCTGGCGTTTGCTGATTTTCTTGGAACGCGAGGCCCCGGCGCGGGGCCGGGGCGGGGAGAGCGCTTTTGCCACCTCCCGCGTCCCGGCCTCCGCGCCGGGACCCCGGTCCGGTTTGGCCAGACCCCTGCCGGCGCGGGGGCACTATAGCGGCTTGCCCTGCATCAGACGTGGCGCGTCGCCGGTCAGCCCGGCGGCCTCGCGGATAAAGCCGCGGCGCAGGGGAGGGACCGCGTTGACCAGCCCCAGGCCGATGTCACGGGTGGCGCGCAAAATCGGGTTGTCGTTGGAAAACAGTCGGTTGAACACATCGGTCGCACTGGCCAGCGTGGCGATGTCGAAGCGGCGCCATGCGGCGTAGCGGTCGAGCACCAGCGGACTGGCGATGTCTTCGCCGCGCCGGGCGGCCAAGGTCAGCACTTCGGCCAGGGCGGCGATGTCGCGGAAGCCGGCGTTCAGCCCCTGTCCGGCAATCGGATGCAGGCCGTGGGCGGCATCGCCGACAAGCGCGAGGCGCGGCGCGGTGAGCGCATCGGCCAGCGACAGGCGCAGCGGATAGGAAAACCGCGCGCCGGCAAGGGATATCTCACCCAGGAAATCGCCGAAGCGGGGCCGCAGGATCTCGAGATAATCCGCGTCGGAAAGCGCGTTGATGGCTGCCGCCTGTTCATGGCTCTCGCTCCAGACGATCGAGCTGCGATTGCCGGACAGCGGCAGGATGGCCAGCGGTCCGGCGGGCATGAAGAACTGATGCGCGCAGCCATCGTGCGGGCGGGCATGGCCGATGGCACAGACCAGCGCGGTCTGGCCGTAGTCGTGTTCGGTGCGGGTGATGCCGGCGCGCCGGGCGGTGCCCGAGGCGCGGCCGTCGCAGCCGATCAGCAGCCGTCCGGTGAGGGTGCGGCCCGAGTCCAGCGTGACGCCGGCGCGCCGGCTGTCGGTCTCCTGCGCGGTGACAGTCTCGCCCGGCAGATGGGTGATCGCGGGTTCATCCGCCATGGCGTCCAGCAGGCGGCGGCGCAGGTGGCGGTCTTCGACCATGAAGCCCATCGGGCCTTCCTCGATCTCGTGATGGTCGAAATGCAGCACGAAGGGCGACGGCCCTTCGCCGGCGCGGCCGTCCGAGACCTTGATGTCGTGCATCGGCTGCGCTTCCGGGGCGAGCCTGTCCCAGAGCCCCAGCGCCGCCAGCATTCGCTGCGAGGCCAGCGCCAGCGCGTAGGAGCGGCCGTCGAAATTGTCGGCGCGCCGGGCCTGGGCCGATTGCGCGTCGATCACGGTGGCGGAAAACCCGGATCGGGCCGCTGCCAGCGCCAGAAGCGGACCATTGAGCCCGCCGCCGACGATCAGGATATCGCTGTCATAGGTCATGGCGCGAATATGACCCGCGCGGCGGGATTGTCCATGCGTGTCAACGCCGCTACCGTCCGGGCAAAAGGAGGCGCGACATGCAGGACTGGCTTTGGATGACGGCGGCGGAGCTGGGACGCGGCATCGGTGCGGGCGAGATCGACCCCGAGGCGCTGACCGAGGCCTATCTGGCGGCAATCGCCGCCCATGAGCATGGCGCCAGCACCTATGCCCGTCTGACCGAAACCCGCGCCAGGGCCGAAGCCGCGGCGGCGGCCGCGCGCGCCCGCACGGGGCAGCGACTGTCGCTGCTCGACGGGGTTCCGGTGTCGTGGAAGGATCTCTTTGACACTGCCGGCGTGGCCACCGAATCCGGCAGCGCGCTGCTCGAAGGGCGGGTGCCGGTGCGGGATGCCGAGGTCTTGCGCACGGCCGGCGCCGCCGGTCTGGTCTGTCTCGGCAAGACCCATATGAGCGAATTCGCCTTTTCCGGCCTCGGGTTGAACCCGATCACCGCCACCCCGCCCTGCGTCAATGGCGAGGGCGCGGTTCCGGGCGGCTCGTCCTCGGGCGCGGCGACCTCGGTGGCCTATGGGCTCGCCGCCGGGGCGATCGGCTCCGACACTGGCGGGTCGGTGCGCATTCCGGCGGCCTGGAACGATCTGGTCGGCCTCAAGACGACCCATGGCCGGATCTCGACCGACGGCGTGGTGCCGCTGGTGCCCTCCTTCGACAGCGTCGGCCCGCTGGCGCGCACGGTCGAGGATGCGGCGCTGTTGCTGGCCGCGCTCGAAGGGCGCAAGCCGGTCGATTTGCGCGGCGCGTCGCTCGCGGGGCGGCGCTTCGCGGTGCTCGAAACGGTGGCGATGGACGGGCTGCGCGAGGCCCCGCGCGCGGCATTCCTGAGCGCCATCGACCGGCTGCGCGCTGCCGGCGCGCGGGTCGAGGCTCTCGCGGTGCCGGAAGTGGCCGAGGCGATGGCGCTCTCGGGCATCCTCTACACGCCCGAGGCCTACGGCACCTGGGGCGAGGTGATCGAGGCCGCGCCCGAGAAAATGTTCGCGCCGATCTTGGAGCGGTTCCGCGGCGGCGCCGAGGCCCGGGCCAGCGCGCTGATCGTGGCGGGGAACGTCCTGAAGCGCTGCAAGGCGGCTTATTTCGCGGCCACGGCCGGATATGACGCCGTGCTGATGCCGACGGCGGCCAACCTGCCCCCGGATCACGAGCGGCTGTTGAGCGATGCCGAGTATTATGTGACCGAGAACCTGCTGACCCTGCGCAACACCCGGATCGGCAACCTGATGGGCGGCTGCGGGATGAGCCTGCCGACCGGGGTGCCGTCCTGTGGCATGCAGATGCTTGCGCCGCCGATGACCGAGGCGAGGCTGTTGCGGCTGGCCGCGGCGGCGGAACGGGCCCTGGGGTAGGGGCGGCGGCGGGTTTGCACCCCGCCGCGCTCCGCCGGACAGCGGCCGGCCTGCAATCCGCCGCGGCCACGGCCGCCCGGCGCGCCGGAAAACCGCCGCTGCGGGGCGGAATTGGCGCAAATGCCACAAACCCTTACCGGATCGTGTCTTTTTCTGGACGGCGGCGGGGCACTGCCTTATCCTTGGGCGCAAACGGGGCGACAACGACCCCGGCACCCGAGGCAGAAAAAGCAGTAACCCCATGTTCCCCGAACGGTTCTCGAACCTTCCGGCCTATGCGTTCCCGCGTCTGCGGGCACTTCTTGATCCTCATGCACCGGCTCCGGCGCATGCGCAGGATGTGCTGCACATGACCATTGGCGAGCCGCAGCATGAATTTCCCGCCTTCGTCGGCGCGGTGCTGGCCGATAATCTGGCCGGATTCGGCAAGTACCCCCCGAACGACGGCACGCCCGAGCTGCGCGCCGCCATCGCCGATTGGGCGCGGCGGCGGTATGGCGTCACGCTTGACGCCGAGACCCAGGTGATGCCGCTTAATGGCTCGCGCGAAGGGCTCTACAACGCTGCCATGGCGCTCTGTCCCGAGCAGAAGAACGGCCAGCGGCCGGTCGTGCTGACGCCGAACCCGTTTTACCAGGTCTACATGATCGCGGCGATTTCGGTGGCGGCCGAGCCGGTCTTTGTGCCGGCGACCGCGGCGACCGGCCATCTGCCGGATTACGCCGGCCTGCCCGAAGAGGTGCTGAACCGCACCGCCATGGCCTATATCTGTTCGCCGGCCAATCCGCAGGGCGCGATTGCCAGCGCCGAGTACTGGCGCACGTTGATCGGGCTGGCGGAGCGATACGATTTCCGCATCGTCGCCGATGAATGTTATTCCGAGATCTACCGCGATGCGCCGCCCACCGGCGTGCTGGAAATCGCCGCCGAACTCGGCGCCGACCCGGAGCGGATCATCCTGATCAACTCGCTCTCCAAGCGGTCGAACCTGCCGGGGCTGCGCTCGGGCTTCATCGCCGGCGGTCCGCAGAGCATTGCGCGGGTCAAGCAGCTCCGGGCCTATTCCGGTGCGCCGCTGCCGCTGCCGCTGCAACGGGTGAGCGAATGGGTCTGGGCCGACGAGGCGCATGTGGTAGAGAACCGCGCGCTCTATCAGGCGAAATACGCCGTGGCGGACGAGGTGTTTGCCGGGGTCGCGGGTTATGCCGGGCCGGAGGCGGGCTTTTTCCTCTGGCTGCCGGTGGATGACGGCGAAGCGGCCGCAGTGAAGGCGTGGCAGGAAACGGCGGTGCGGGTCTTGCCCGGCGCCTATCTGTCGCGCGATGTTTCCGGGGCGAATCCGGGACAGGGATACATACGGGTCGCCATGGTGGCCCCAATAGACGACATGCGCCGCGGGCTCACGCGCCTGCGCGACTGTCTGTACGAGGTGAGGTGAGAATGGCTTTTCAGGCACGGGGACGCGATCCGCTACTCGACAGCAACACGCAAGCCGCGGTTGAAAAACGTGGCAAGGAGCTTTTCGGCATCGCGCTGATTCTTGTGGGTCTGGCGGCGGCCGCGATGATCTATTCCTACACCCCCGAAGACCCGTCCTGGATGTCGGCCACCGATGCGCCGGTGCAGAACTGGATGGGCCGCGCCGGGGCCTCGATTGCCGCGCCGCTGTTCATGATCGTCGGCTGGGGCAGCTGGGGGGTCGCGGTGGCCTTCCTCGCCTGGGGTGTGCGCTTTGCCCTGCACCTGGGTTCCGACCGGGCGACCGGCCGCGCCGTCTTTGTGCCGATCGCCATCGCGCTGGCGGCGGTCTATGCCGCGACGTTGGTGCCGGGGCCGGACTGGACCCATGCCTTCGGCCTTGGCGGGCTGTTCGGCGATACCGTTCTGGGCTCGGTGCTGACGGCGATGCCGGTGGGCTCGTCGCTGGTGGTCAAGCTGGCCTCGCTGATCATGGGGGTCGCGATCCTTGCCGTCGGCGCCTTTGTGCTGGGCTTTACCGTGCCGGAACTCAAGAGCATCGGCCGGTTCCTTCTGGTCGGCATGATCATGGTCTATGTCACGGTGCTCAAACTTCTGGGCCGGGGCGCCCATGGCGCGGTGAGTGCGGCCCAGACGCTTCAGGCCCGTCAGGCCGAGCGCCGCGCGCAACGCGCCGAAGAGCGGCGCGAGGCCGAGGAATGGGCCGCGCAACAGGCCGCCGCGGCCGAGGCCGTGCAGAGCTATGTGCCGCCGGTGCCCGAGGAAGTGCCCGCACAGAGCCCGCCGGAAAAGCCCGGCCTGCTGGCGCGCATGCCCTCGCTGATCCGCCGGACCGAGAGTGCGCCCGAAGAGATGCCTTCGCCGGAGCTGATCGAGAACGATGGTCCGCTGATCGAGCCCGACATGCCCGGCGAAGACCGGATCAAGGCCAAGATCACCTCGGTCATCAAGGACCGGGTGCGGCGCAACCCGGCGATCCAGGTCGAGGCGGTCGCGCCGCTGACCAAGGGCCGCGGCCGGGGTCCCGATCCGCTGATCTTCCGCAATGCGCCGCCGACGGGCGCCGAAAAGACCGAGCCGCCGCTGACCGCGCCCGCCGCCGCGATGCCGGCCGAACCGCCGCTGACGGCCGCTGCCGCGCCGGCCGCCGCAAGGCCCGCCGAACCGCCATTAACCGCACCGGCTGCACCGCGGGCGGCGCCCTCCGATCCGGCGCGCCCGGCGCAGGCGCAGCCCGTACAGACCCAGCCCGCGCAGCCACAACCTGCCCAGGCCACCCAGACCCAGACAGCCCAGACTCAGACGGCCCCGACACGCCCCCCGCAGGCACAGGCCTCCCCCTCCCCTGCCGTGCTCAGGGGCGGCATGGGCGCGCCCGAAGACTTCCCGGAGGATGAAGAACCGCGCAATATCTTCGTCGAGGACAGCTCCGGCTTTGTCACCCCGGACGAGGACGAATGGGCCGTCACCGCACCCACTCCGACGCAGGCGCCGGCCCGCGTCACCCCGGCCGAGCCCAAGAAGGTGGTGCAGCAATCAATGCGCAAGCCGACGCCGATGTCGCGCCGGGCGAGAGCCGAGGCGCAGCCCGAACTGGGCTTTGACCCGGCGGATGCGGAATACGAACTGCCGCCGCTGGCGCTTCTGGGCGATCCGGCGCTGATCGAACGGCACGTGCTCTCCGACGAGGCGCTCGAGGAAAATGCGCGGATGCTGGAATCGGTGCTCGACGACTATGGCGTCAAGGGCGAGATCGTCTCGGTCCGCCCCGGCCCGGTGGTCACCATGTACGAGCTCGAGCCGGCGCCGGGCCTCAAGGCCAGCCGGGTGATCGGCCTGGCCGACGATATCGCGCGCTCGATGTCGGCGCTTTCGGCGCGGGTCTCGACCGTGCCGGGCCGCTCGGTGATCGGCATCGAACTTCCCAACGAAAAGCGCGAGATGGTGTCGTTCCGCGAGATCCTCTCGGGCCGCGACTATGGCGACGGCAACCGCACCCTGCCGCTGGCGCTGGGCAAGGATATCGGCGGCGATCCGATTGTCGCCAACCTCGCCAAGATGCCGCACCTGCTGATCGCGGGTACGACGGGTTCGGGCAAATCGGTGGCGATCAACACGATGATCCTGTCGCTGCTCTACAAGCTGACGCCGGATGACCTTCGGCTGGTGATGATCGATCCCAAGATGCTGGAGCTTTCCGTCTATGACGGCATTCCGCACCTGCTGTCGCCGGTGGTGACCGATCCCAAGAAGGCCGTGGTGGCGCTGAAATGGGTCGTGGGCGAGATGGAAGAGCGCTATCGCAAGATGTCCAAGATGGGCGTGCGCAATATCGACGGCTACAATTCCCGGGTTTCCGATGCGCTGAACAAGGGCGAGATGTTCTCGCGCACGGTGCAGACCGGCTTTGATGACGAGACCGGCGAACCGGTGTTCGAGACCGAGGAATTCGCCCCCGAAAAGATGCCCTTCATCGTCGTCATCGTCGACGAGATGGCCGACCTGATGATGGTGGCAGGCAAGGAGATCGAGGCCTGCATCCAGCGGCTGGCGCAGATGGCACGGGCGAGCGGCATTCACCTGATCATGGCCACCCAGCGGCCTTCGGTCGATGTCATCACCGGCACCATCAAGGCCAACTTCCCGACGCGGATTTCCTTCCAGGTGACCTCCAAGATCGACAGCCGCACGATCCTGGGCGAGCAGGGCGCCGAGCAGCTTCTGGGGATGGGCGACATGCTCTACATGGCCGGCGGCGCCAAGATCACCCGCTGTCACGGGCCGTTCTGTTCCGATGAAGAGGTCGAGGAGATCGTCAATCACCTCAAGGCATTCGGTCCGCCGGCCTATGTCTCGGGGGTGGTCCAGGGGCCGGACGACGACAAGGCCGACAATATCGACGCGGTTCTGGGCCTCAACACCGGCGGCAACACCAATGGCGAGGATGCGCTCTATGATCAGGCGGTGGCGATCGTGATCAAGGACCGCAAATGCTCGACCTCCTACATCCAGCGAAAACTTGCCATCGGCTACAACAAGGCGGCCCGGCTGGTGGAACAGATGGAGGACGAGGGGGTTGTCTCTGCGGCCAATCACGTGGGCAAGCGCGAGATCCTGGTGCCGGAGCAGGCCTGATCCCGGCCGCTGTCTCACGGCATGGTGAGCGTTGATCCGTCCGTCGCGTCTGGCGCGCGCCGGGCGGGGGCTTACATGAGAGGTCAGGGGGCGTGATATCGCATATCATCGCGGTTTCGCCCATTGTGACGGCAGAAAAACCAGTGAGACCTATCCACATGCATGCACTCAAGACCCTCTTTCTCGCCCTCGGCGTGACCATGGCCGCCCTGCCGGCCGCCGCCGAGAAACTGTCGCTGGGGCAGATCTCGGCCTATCTCAACGAGTTGCAGCAGGCCAAGGGCGACTTCACCCAGATCAATGATGACGGCTCGATCTCGACCGGCACGATCTCGCTGCGGCGACCGGGCATGGCGCGGTTCGACTACAACCCGCCGGCCAAGGCGCTGGTGCTGGCCTCCGGCGGCGAGGTGGCGATCTTCGACAAGAAGGTCGGCAGCGCGCCCGAGCGCTATCCGCTGGGCGACACGCCGCTGAGCATCATTCTCGCCAAATCCGTCGATCTGTCGCGGTCGGGCATGGTGACCTCGCATACCTATGACGGCACTTCGACGGAGGTGCGCGCGCGCGACCCCAAGCGCCCCGAGATCGGCACCATCGATCTGGTGTTCACCGGCAATCCGGTCGAGCTGCGGCAATGGGTGATCCGCGATGACAGCGGCGGCGAAACCACGGTCATCTTGGGCGAACTGGACAAGAACGCCCGGCTGCCGCACACGGATTTTTCGATCATCCGGGCGATCGAAAGCCTGAACTGAGGCACCGGGCAGGGGCGGGGCAGCCTGTGGCTGCCCCTTTGGTGTCCGGGTTCCGGCGGCCGCCTGTGCGGCGTCCTTACAATCCCGTCTTGCGCAGAACCTCCGACAGGATCGGTGCGAGGCGTTCCGCCCAGGCGCGCTGCGTGGCCGCTTCGGCGATCAGGTCGTTGCGGATCTCGATCAGCACGTTGGGCAGCCCCATGGCGAGCGCATGCCGCTCGATGCTGTCGCCCGGCAGATGGCCGGAATAGGGCACGTTGCCCTCGACGCAGAGGTCGGGTTCCTGTTGCAACCGTGCGATCAGCGGCTGCGCCAGCCGGGTGTCATGGGCATGCAGGATGCCGAGATGCCAGGGCCGCGGCGCGCGGGCCTGGAGCTGCGGCGTGAAACTGTGCACGGCACAGATCGCAGTGTCGGGCCGGCGCGAGGCGAGACGGTAGTATTCGGCGTGATAAGGCCGGTGATAGGCGTCGAGGCGGCGTTCACATTCGGCGGCATCGGCATGGCGGTTGGCGGGAATGATCGTGCCGTCATACAGCTTCATCAGCAGCGTCGGATCGTCCTCGCCACGATTCGGATCGATCACCAGCCGCGAGAAATTGGCAAAAAGCGCCGGGGAATCGAGCAGTTCGCCGAGATGCCGGCTGACCCCGAGCGCGCCCGGATCAAAAGCGATGTGGCGGCGCATGTCTTCGCGCGCCAGACCCAGATCACCGCCGTTCACGGCCTCCGGCACGGTATTTGTCGCGTGATCGCAGGTAATCAGCCAGCGGCCCGGCCGATCTGCGCCTTCTGTCCAATAGGGGTGGAAGCTCATGTCATCCCTTCGTAATGTGGCCGGGGGAATATGTACCGCGCCTGTCGCTTGCCTGCGAGGCCGAAGTGGTGCATAGAGCGGGTGAAGAGCGTTAGCGATAACATCGCCAGACTTGCGCGGTGTGTCCGACAAATACGAAAGGGCCTGATGCGCCATGAAACGCGACCGCAAAGTTAAGATCGTTGCCACACTTGGACCCGCGTCCAACGATTACGACATGATCCGCAAACTGCACGAGGCCGGCGCGGATGTGTTCCGGCTCAACATGAGCCACGGATCGCACGAAGAGATTGCCGAGCGGCACAAGATCATCCGCCAGGTGGAAAAGGACCTCGACAGCCCGATTGCCATCCTGGCCGACCTTCAGGGTCCGAAGCTGCGCGTCGGCACTTTTGGCGACGGTCCGCAGGATCTTCAGGAAGGTGCGAGCTTCCGGCTCGACCTCGACAAGACGCCGGGCGACATCAACCGTGTCTGCCTGCCGCACAAGGAAATCTTTGCCGCCCTCGAGCCGGGCGCGCATCTGCTTGTCAATGACGGCAAGATCCGCCTCAAGGTGGACAACTGCGGCGCCGATTTCGCCAATTGCACCGTGATCACCGGCGGCGTGATCTCGGACCGCAAGGGCGTGAACGTGCCCGACGTGGTGCTGCCGCTGGCGGCGCTGTCGGAAAAGGACCGCAAGGACCTCGAATTCGTGGCCGAATTGGGCGTGGACTGGATGGCGCTGAGTTTCGTGCAGCGCCCCAAGGACGTCTGGGAGGCACGCGAGCTGATCAACGGCCGCGCCGCGGTGCTGTCGAAGATCGAAAAACCCGCCGCCGTCACCAACTTCGACGAAATTCTCGACGCCTCTGACGGTATCATGGTCGCCCGTGGCGACCTTGGCGTCGAACTGCCCGTCCAGAATGTGCCGCCGATCCAGAAACGCCTGGTGCGCAAATGCCGCGCCGCCGCCAAACCGGTGATCGTCGCGACCCAGATGCTGGAAAGCATGATCGAGAGCCCGATGCCGACCCGCGCCGAGGTGTCCGACGTGTCGAATGCGATCTACGAGGGCGCCGACGCGGTGATGCTGAGCGCCGAGAGCGCCGCTGGTGACTATCCGGTCGAGGCGGTCACCACGATGGACAATGTCGCCATCGAGGTCGAGAACGATCCGAACTACACCGACATCATCGAGGCCAGCCGCAGGGCCGAGCGTCATTCCGTGGCCGACGGCATCGTCGCCGCCGCACGCGAGATTGCTGAGACCACCGAGATCAAGGCGATCTGCTGCTTCACCTCCTCGGGTACCACCGCCTCGCTGGTGGCACGCGAACGGCCCCGGGTGCCGATCATCGCGATGACCAACCGGCGCAGCACCGCCCGCGTCATGGCGCTGACCTGGGGCTGCTACTGCGTGGTGACCGGCGATCTCGAACGCTTCAAGCAGGCGGTGGTCAATGCCGCCCGCGCGGCCCGCGCCAGCGGCATCGCCAGCGAAGGCGACCAGATCGTGGTGACCGCCGGCGTGCCCTTCAACGTGCCGGGAACCACCAACATCCTGCGTGTCGCGCCCTGCGATGAACGTTTGATTTACAGCACTGACCCGGAGTAACCTTTCCCGGGTTCAATCGGGAAACGTTTGATGGATTCAGACCTGGCTCTGGTCACCGGGATCGTGGTGACCGTTCTGGCGCTGCCCGCGATCATTTCAGCTGTCAGCGATGGCCGCGCCCCCCGGGCCGCGGCCATTGCCGTTCTGGTGGGCGGCGGGCTCATTGTCTTTGCGGTCACCAGCCATCCCGGCGGCTACCGGATGGACGATCTGCCCGAGGTCTTCTACCGCGTGGTCGGCCGTTTCGTCTGATCCCGTCCCCTCGGCGCATTTGCTCTTGGCATTTCGGGCAAGCCGCTCTATACGGCGCTTTCCATCGCGCGGCCGGCCTGAGTGGCATGCCGAGTCGCGCGCATAGTTCCGACTTAGAGGAGACCGAAATGCCCAAGATGAAGACAAAATCGAGCTGCAAGAAGCGGTTCAAGGTGACGGCGAAAGGCAAGATCAAAGCCGGCCAGGCGGGCAAGCGCCACGGCATGATCAAGCGCAGCACCAAATTCATCCGCGATGCCCGTGGCACGCAGGTTCTGTCGAAGGCTGATGAGCAGATCATCAAGCCGATGATGCCCTATTCGCGCTAAGGAGACCTGACACATGGCACGCGTTAAAGGTGGGACCGTTACCCACGCCCGTCACAAGAAAGTCACCAAGGCGGCGAAAGGCTATTACGGCCGTCGCAAGAACACCTTCAAGGTGGCCCGCCAGGCCGTCGACAAGGCCAACCAATACGCCACGCGCGACCGCAAGGCGCGCAAGCGCTCGTTCCGCGCGCTGTGGATTCAGCGGATCAACGCCGCCGTCCGCGCGCATGACGAGAGCCTGACCTATTCGCGCTTCATCAACGGCCTGACGCTGGCCGGGATCGAAGTGGACCGCAAGGTTCTGGCCGATCTGGCGGTGCACGAGCCCGAGGCGTTCAACGCCATCGTCGACCAGGCGAAAGGCGCCCTGCCGGCCTGAGGCCCGCAGCAGCCGTGAATTCGAAAGGCCGCTCCTCGGGGGGCGGCCTTTTGCGTTCGGCGCCGGTTTTCGCCACGCCTGCGCGTGTCGACGGTGGCGGGCTTCGCCCGCAGTTTTTTAAGAGGGGGCTTTGCCCGCAGTTTGTCAGGAGGGGGGGCTTTGCCCCCCGGGCTTCCAGCCCTCCCCCCAGGAATATTTGTGGCCAGAAGAAGGACTGGCGGCGCGCCGGCGCTGACGGCTTGCGCAGGCCCGCGGGGGCGGGTAGGTGAGGCGCAACGCCGAACTGAACCGAGGGCCCTGCGATGGATGACCTGCGCGACAAGTATATTCAGCTGATTGCCGATGCCGGCGAGGAAGCCGCGCTCGAGGCGCTGCGGGTGCAGGCCGTGGGCAAGAAGGGCGAGATCAGCCTGAAGATGCGCGAGCTGGGCAAGATGACGCCGGAAGAGCGGCAGGTCATGGGGCCGAAGCTCAATGCGCTGAAGGACGAGATCAATTCGGCGCTCTCGGCGCGCAAGGCCTCGCTGGCCGATGCGGCGCTGGAAGCGCGGCTGCGTGGCGAATGGCTCGACGTGACATTGCCGGCCAACGGCCGCCGTCAGGGCAGCATCCACCCGATCAGCCAGGTGCGTGAAGAGGTGACGGCGATCTTTGGCGAGATGGGCTTTTCGGTCGCCGAGGGGCCGCAGATCGACAGTGACTGGTACAATTTTGATGCGTTGAACATCCCCTCGCATCACCCGGCGCGGGCCGAGATGGACACCTTCTACATGCATCGCGCCGAGGGCGACGCGCGTCCGCCGCATGTGCTGCGCACCCATACCTCGCCGGTGCAGATCCGCTCGATGGAGAAACAGGGCGCGCCGATCCGCATCATCGCGCCGGGCCGGGTGTACCGCGCCGATTACGACCAGACCCATACGCCGATGTTCCACCAGGTCGAGGGCCTGGCGATCGACCGCGAGATCTCGATGGCGCAGCTGAAATGGACGCTGGAGGAATTCCTGCGGGCGTTCTTCGAGGTCGAGGGGGTGGAGTTGCGCTTCCGCGCCTCGCATTTCCCCTTCACCGAACCTTCGGCCGAGGTCGATATCCGCTGCTCCTGGGAGGGCGGTCAGCTCAAGGTGGGCGAGGGTGACGACTGGCTCGAGATCCTCGGCTCGGGCATGGTGCATCCCAAGGTGCTTGCGGCGGGGGGCATCGATCCGGACGCCTGGCAGGGCTTTGCCTTCGGCATCGGCATCGACCGGATCGCCATGCTGAAATACGGCATCCCCGATCTGCGCGCCTTCTTTGACAGCGATCTGCGCTGGCTGCGGCATTACGGGTTCGGCGCCTTGCAACAGCCGAACCTGCATGGCGGGTTGAGCGGCTAAGCGGGCATTCTCTCCGCGCCCCGGGCTTGATCCGGGGCGTGTCGTGCCCGCAATCAGCGCCGCGTGGCGGCCCGGACGGCACGCTCCAAAGCATCGAGAAACCGCGAGCGGTCGGATTTGGAGAACGCCTTGCCGCCGCCCTGGCGGAACGGGTCTGCGGCGCGCAGATCGGTCATCAGGTCGCGCATCGCCAGTTGCTGGCCGATATTGGCCGGGGTGAAGGCCTCGCCATTGTGGCGCAGCACCTGGGCCCCGGCCGCGACACATTTGGCCGCCAGGGGAATGTCGCCGGTGATCACCACATCACCGGGGCCGGCGCGCTCGGCGATCCACATGTCGGCCACATCCGGCCCGTCGGGCACGATCACCATCTCGACCAGCGGGTTCTGCGACAGCCGCAGCCCGCCGTTGGACACCAGATACATCTGCATCCGGTGCCGCGTGGCGACCTTTTCGGCCTCGGGTTTGACCGGGCAGGCATCGGCGTCGACGTAGATCGCCACGGTTCAGGCCCAGAGCGCGTCGGCGTGAAAGGCGATATGTTCTTCGATGAAGCTCGCAACGAAGAAATAGCTGTGGTCATAGCCCTTCTGCATGCGCAGGCTGTGCGCCACGCGTTTCTCGGCCATGGCCTGGGCCAGGGCTTCGGTCCGGAGCAGGTCGCCGAACTGGTCGTCGGTGCCGGTGTCGATCAGCACCGGGATGTCGATCCCGTCCTGGCGCATAAGCCGGGCGGCGTCGTGGGCCTCCCAATCCGCATCCGCGCCGAGATAGGCGGTGAACTGCTTGCGGCCCCAGTCGCTGTCGGAGGGGTTGCAGATCGGTGAAAAGGCCGAGACGCTGGAAAAGCGGCCGGGGGTCTTCATCGCCAGGGTCAGCGCGCCATGGCCGCCCATGGAATGGCCCATGATCGACTGCCGCGCCGCGTCCAGCGGGAAATTGGCAGAGAGCAGGCCGGGCAGCTCGTCCGCGATATAGCTTTGCATGCGGAAATGCGGGGCCCAGGGGGCTTCGGTGGCATCGATGTAGAAGCCGGCGCCCTGGCCCAGATCATAGGCCGCGTCATCGGCCACCGCCGTGCTGCGCGGCGAGGTGTCGGGAAAGACAATGGCGAGACCGTGTTCGGCGCACCAGGCTTGGGCGCCGGCCTTGGTCATGGCGTTTTCATGGGTGCAGGTCAGGCCCGAAAGATACCAGATCAGCGGCACCGGCCCGTCCTGCGCCTGCGGCGGCAGGTAGAGGCCGAAGGTCATGTCGCATTGGCAGGCCTCGGAGGCATGGGTGGCAACGATCTGGCGACCGTCGAAGGCGCGGTTTTCTGCGGTGATGTCCATGGGATCCCTTTGATGTGAGTGCGATGGGAGATGTGCCTGTCGGGCCGGAGAAGACGCGCTGCACGGCGCGAGGTCAAGCGCCCGAGATCCAGGCGATGACATAGGGCAGCGTCAGGATCGAGGCGGCGGTGGAAAACAGGATCGCCGCCGAGACGCGGTGCGGCGCCACACGGTAATGCTGGGCGAGGATGTAGACATTGCCGGCCACCGGTAAGGCTGCTGCCGCAACCACCACCGTGGCGATGAAGGGATCGAGCGGGAACAGGAGCAGCACCGCCAGCGCAACCGCCGCCGGATGCAGCACCAACTTGCAGAAGCTCAGGTAGCCCGCGATGGTGACCCGCTCGGCCGATTTCGAGGCCAGCGAGGCGCCGATGGCAAACAGCGCGCCGGGTGTGGCGGCGCCGCCGAGGATGACGACAAATTCGTTGACCGGGGTGGGCAGAGGGGTGCCCAGCGCCGCCCAGCTCAGCCCCAGCACCATCGAGACGATCATCGGATTCTTGAGCAGACCCATCCCGACGGTGCCGAGCACGCCCAGCGACATGCGGCCGTCGCGCGCGCCGGTGATCAGGATCACGATCAGCGAGGAGAACACGATCAGGTCGACCGCCAGCACCAGCATCACCGGGCCGATGACCTGTTCGCCGAAGAGCACCACGAACATCGGCACCCCGAGAAAGCCGGTGTTGCCGATCACCGCGCATTGCGCCTCGATCGCGGTCTGTTCGATGCCGATGCCGCGCGCCAGCCCGATGGCGGTGGCCAGCAGATAGACCGCCAGGCTGCCGACCAGATAGCCCAGCACCAGCTGGCTGTCCCAGATTTCGGCCAACGACAGGTTGGCGGAGAAGCGGAAGATCATCGCCGACAGGGCGAAGTAGAAGATGAACTTGGTGAGATAGGCGGCCGCTTCCTCGGTAAAGAACCGGGTCCGCCCGGCGCCGTAGCCCAGCGCGATGATCGCAAAAAACGGCAGGGTCTTGAGGAAGATGGCCAGCATGGGCCAAGGGGTATCATCTCGGGCGGCGGGGTCAATTTGAAAGGCGGGCCTGCCGCGTTTCGGCAGGCCCGTCAGAGCAAGGCTCGGCGTTGGTGGGGCGCGTTGCTGGTGGGGGGCGGGGCCCCGGATCGGGGTCCGGGGCGGGGTGGTGACGTGGCTAGCCCGAGCCGATGAGCACGCCGGCGGCAAAGACCAGCGCGCCGCCCAGCACCACCTGAAAGGCGGCGCGCAGCATCGGGGTTTCCATGAAACGATTCTGAATCCAGGCGATGGCCCAGAGCTCGACAAAGACCACCAGGATGGCAACCGTGGTCGCGGTCCAGAAATCCGGGATCAGGTAGGGCAGGGCATGGCCCAGCCCGCCCAGGGTGGTCATCACGCCCGAGGCGATGCCGCGTTTGACCGGCGAGCCGCGACCCGAAAGCTGGCCGTCGTCCGAGGCGGCCTCGGTGAACCCCATGGAAATGCCCGCCCCGACCGAAGCGGCGAGGCCGACGAGGAAGGTGGTCCAGGTGTCCTGGGTGGCAAAGGCGGTGGCAAAGATCGGTGCCAGCGTCGAGACCGAGCCATCCATCAGCCCGGCCAACCCGGGCTGCACCCAGGTCAGCAGAAAACGCCGCTTGGCGGTGGTGGTCTCGCCGGCCGCGCTGGCGCTGTCGAGGTGGCGTTCGCTGAGCTGTTCGGCGCTGAGCTGGTGGTCCGCCTCGGCCGCCGCCAGATCGCCCAGCAGCTTGCGGGTGGCTGCGTCGCCGGTGCGCTTGGCGGCGGCGAGGTAGAAGCGCTCGGCCTCCTGTTCCATCGCCGCGGCCTCTTCGCGGATGCGCTCCAGCCCGAGGTTCTCGACCAGCCAGACCGGGCGGCGGGCGTGATAGCCGGCCACATGCTCGCGCCGGATCAGCGGGATGACCTCGCCGAACCGGGCGCGATGCGCCGCGATCAGTTGCTGGCGGTGGGTGTCCTCTTCGGCCGCCATGCCGTCGAACACCCGGGCGGTGTCCGGGTAATCTTGGCGCAGCCGTTCGGCATACATCCGGTAGATCCGCGCATCGTCTTCCTCTGACGAGATCGCCAGCGCGAGGATGTCCTGCTCGGACAGGTCGGAGAAACGGCGTCTTTGGGTGATGAATCGCATCGGCTTGTCCAGTTTAGAATAATTCTAAACATAGGGAGCCTGCCCGGCTTGGCAAGCCCTTGCCGGGGCGGGCAGCTCTGGGTCGGCGCGGCCCGCCCGTGCTTGAAACTGAACTGTCTGGTCTATAGCTATGAGGAAACGGGGAGAGGCGAGATGAGCTCAGATGCCAGGCTGGTGGACGGCGCAGAGATGCCGCAGGTGCGCCGGGGCCGTAAATTCGATCAGGTGCTGGCCGGGGCCCGCGACGTCTTTCTCGCGCATGGGTTCGAAGGCGCCTCGGTGGACGATATCGCCCGGGCGGCCGGGGTGTCGAAGGCCACGCTCTACAGCTATTTTCCCGACAAGCGGCTGCTGTTTTCCGAGGTTGCATCCTGCGAATGCTGCCGTCAGGCCGATCACGCGCTGACGGTGATCGATGCCGAGGCACCGCCGCGCGAGGTGCTGGAGAAATGCGGCCGGCAGTTCCTCGGTTTCATCCTGTCCGAGTTCGGCCAGTCGATCTTTCGCATCTGCGTGGCCGAGGCCGACCGGTTCCCCGATCTGGGCCGGCAGTTTTACAACTCCGGCCCCGCCGTGATGCATTGCGCGGTGCGGGATTACTTGCAGGCGGCGGCGGCGCGCGGCGATCTGCGGATCGAGGATTTCGACCTGGCGGCCGATCAGTTTGCCGAATTGTGCAAGGCCGATCTCTGGACGCGGATGATCTTCAACGTCGCCACGCGGTTCGAACCGGAAGAGATCGACCGGGTGATCCGGGGGGCGGTCGATACCTTCATGGCACGTTACGGCGTGGTTTGACCCCGTCATGCGGCCGCCGTGCCCCGGCCTCGGGTGTTGCGGTCTCGCCGGAGAGCGGGCTGGCGCCCGGCGCGCCCGCTCAGACCAGCGGCGGGCGCGGATCGAGCTGCGTTAGCCCGTCGACCCAGGCCAGTTGCCGCGGCAGGCAGGTGGATTTCAGGTCGTACTCCGCCACCACCTTGGCCCGCGCTGCGGCCCGCAGATGTGCCCGCAGCGCGGGATCGTCGAGCAGGGTGCACACCTGATCGACCAGCGCCTCGCGGTCGAAGAAATCCACCAGAAGCCCGGTTTCGCCGTTGCTCAGCACCTCGCGCACCGGTTCGGTGTCGCTGGCCACGATCGGCGCGCCGGCGCTCATCGCCTCGAGCAGGGACCAGCTCAGCACGAAGGGGTAGGTCAGGTAGACATGCGCCCGGCTGACCCGCATGAACGACAGGAACGTGTCGTAAGGCACCCGGCCGAGGAAATGCACCCGCGCCCAATCGGCATCGGGGATCTGGCCGCGCACCTCGTCGATGAACACCTGTTTCCAGGTCTGGCCATCGGGCGCCTTGGCGCCATAACTCACCTGGTCGCCGCCGATCAGCACCACCTGCGCCCGCGGCCGCCGCCGCAAGAGCTCGGGCAGGGCGCGCATGAAGACGTGATAGCCGCGGTAGGGCTCGAGATTGCGGTTGATGAAGGTGATGACCTCATCCTCCGGCGTCACCTCGCTGCCGTCCGGCAGGGCCAGGCGCGCGGTGTCGTCGGCGGTGACCTGGGCGGTGTCGATGCCATCGTGCACCACGGTGATCCGCTGGCGCATCTCGGGCGGGAAAGTGTCGGCCTGAAAGGCGGTCGGGCTGATTCCGGCATCGCCGATTTCGAAATGCAGCCGGTTGTTGAGGTTCTTCATGCGCAGACGCAGCGCGTCGGCCTCCGGCGCGCTGCCGGTAAACTCCGGGTCGAAGCCGACAAAGGGGTAATCGGCGGTGTGGTAGAGCTCGCAATAGAGGCCAAGCCGGGCCTCGGGCCAGACATCCTTGAGAAACAGGCTCTCGCCCCAGCCGTAATGGGCGAGGATCACATCCGGCGTGAAGCCGCGTTCCCGGAGCGCGCGGGCGGCGCGGTAGCAGGACTGGCCGCGGATGAACTTGGTTTCGAAATCGACCAGCCAAGGATGCAGCCCCCGGGCGGGTTTGCCCTGGTACTTGTAGGGCAGGATGGTGACACCCAGCCACTTGGTCACCTTGTCCACCTTGGGGGTGAGCGCGACCACCTGATCGCCACGCGCCGCCAGCGCCGGAGCGAGATGCTTGTACTGGCCGGGGAAATTCTGGTGAATCAGGAGGTACTTGGTCACTGGGATCACTGCTCTGGATTTTTGCTGTGACTATGGGACAGAACCGGGCGGCGCTCAACTGCTGCCACGCCGGACCGGTCATGCTATGATCGCGGCAGCCATCGCAACAGGTCGAAAAGGAGCAGCAGCATGCCGAAGGGCTATCTCATTGCGCATATCCGCGTGCAGGACAAGGCGGCCTTCGAGGAGTTCAAGGCGCTCTCGGGACCGGCAATCGAGGCGCATGGCGGCAAGGTGCTGGTGCGCAACCCGGCGCCGGACCACCGCGAAGGCGCGGCCGAGGGGCTGGCCGTCGTGATCGAGTTCGAAAGCCTCGCGGCGGCGCAGGCGTTCTACGACTCAGAAGCCTATGGCGCGGCGCGCGCGGCCCGCGAAACCTGTGCCGAGACCGACCTCGTTCTGGCGGAGGGTCTGTAGCCCCCGGGGAACCGCCGACGGCGAATCGAAAAGGCCGCGCGATCTCTCGCACGGCCTTCCGAATTCGTCGCTGTCAGCGCTCAGCCCTGACGGGCCTTGAACCGCCGCTGCGTCTTGTTGATCACATAGACGCGGCCTTTGCGGCGCACAACGCGGCAATCGCGGTGGCGATTCTTGAGCGAACGGAGCGAGTTCTTGACTTTCATGTCCGTCTCTCCTTCTACGCGGCGCGTGGCGTGCGCCTTGGTTGCGGTCTGCCTTGTCCCGGGGGACAGGGCGGTGAAATGGTGGGCGATACTGGGATCGAACCAGTGACCCCTTCGATGTCAACGAAGTGCTCTACCGCTGAGCTAATCGCCCGGAAAACCCGAACCGGCCAGGAGCCCCAAATGAATGGGGCGCGGAACCCCGCGCCAGTGGCCGGTTCTATAAAAGGGAACGGTGGGGGGATCAAGGGCTTTTGCTAGGGAAAAAAAAGGGACTATGATCCAAGCACATCCGAAGGAGGGCTTCGTGCCGAAATTCGCCTTTCACCTGACCCGGCCGGAGCGTCCCGCCACACCGGTTGTTTTCGCGTCACCGCACTCCGGGCGGGATTATCCCTGGTCGTTCCTGCGGCGCACGGTGCTCGACGAACATGTGATCCGAACCTCCGAAGATGCCTATGTAGACAGGCTTTTCGAATGCGCCCCGCAGTTTGGCGCGGCCTTTCTCAGGGCCGGCGCACCACGCGCCTTCATCGATCTGAACCGCTCGGCCGACGAGCTGGACCCGGCGCTGATCGAGGGCGCGCGCAAGCCCGGGCACAATCCGCGGGTGACCTCGGGCCTGGGCGTGATTCCCCGTGTCGTGGCCGGCGGCCGGTCGATCTATCGCGGCAAGCTGTCGCTCTCCGAGGCGGAAATGCGAATCGAAAAGTACTGGCGGCCCTATCACGGCCAGTTGCAGCAGCTTCTGACCGAGGCGCATGACCGGTTCGGCGAGGCGATTCTCGTCGATTGCCATTCGATGCCGCATGAGGCGCTCGATCCCATCGCCCGGTCCGGGGCGCGGCGGCCCGAGGTTGTCATCGGCGACCGGTTCGGCGCCTCGGCCAGCGCGGCGGTGGTCGACCGGATCGAGACCGCCTTTCTCAATGCCGGGCTCTGCGTGGTGCGCAATGCGCCCTTTGCCGGAGCCTATATCACCCAGCATTACGGCCGCCCGTCGCGGCGCCAGCATGCGGTGCAGATCGAGATCGACCGGTCGATCTACATGAACGAACATGCGATCCGGCCGAATGCCAATTTCCAGGCATTTCGCAAGGTGCTGCGCGGTGTCGTGTCCGAGATCGCCACCATCGGCGGTCAGGACATGCCGATGGCGGCGGAGTAGCGGCGGCCGGGGTCCACCCGTCCCGGACCGGGTCCGGGACCTCTGGGCGGCCGGGTCTGCCGGCTAGCGCAGGGCGCGGCCCTTGAGAATCGCATCCGGCCCGAAGCGGGCGCGAATCGCATCCGTCGCCCGTTCGGCGCCGGCGCGGCGCGCGGCATTGGGATCGAGCAGGTCGGCCGAACGATCGGCCTCGGCCGCCGGCACCAGATGCGACAGGCCGCAGCCGATCAGCCGATAGGGCCCCTTGTCGCCCACCGCATCGAACAACCCGCGCGCGCAGCGATAGATCGTGTCGGCCATCTGCGTCGCGTCGCGCAGCGACTGCCGGCGCGAGAGGGTCTGGAAATTCGCCTGTTTCAGCTTCAGCGTCACCACCAGCCCGGCCTTGTCCTTGGCCTTGGCGCGGTCTGCCACCTTTTCGGCCATGCGCCAGAGGTGCCCGTCGAGCAGATCGGGGTCGGAGGTGTCCTCGCCAAAGGTGGTTTCGTTCGAGATCGACTTGACCGGCGCATGGGCCGAGACCCGCCGCCGGTCCTGCCCGCGCGCCAGGTGCCACAGCCGGGTGCCCATCGAGCCGAAACGTGCCGTCAGATCGCGTTCGTCCCAGCGCCGAAGATCGTCGAAGCTGCGGATGCCGGCACGCTCCAGCGCCTCCTGCGTCGCCTGACCGACGCCCCAGATCATCCGCACCGGCTTGCCGGCAAGGAAATCCTCGGTCTCGGCCTGGCCGATCACCGAGAAACCGTGCGGCTTGTCGAGATCGCTGGCGATCTTGGCAAGAAACTTGTTGTGCGACAGGCCGATCGAGCCGGTCACGCCCAGCTCGTCCCGCATCCGCCGCACCAGCCGGGCCAGCATCACCGCCGGCGGATGGCCATGCAGCCGCGCGGTGCCGGTGAGGTCGAGAAAGGCCTCGTCGAGCGACAGCGGCTCCACCACCGGCGTCAGCTCGTCCATCATCGCCCGGATGGCGCGCGAGACCTCGACATAGGCGCTCATCCGCGGTTTGATCACCACCGCGTCGGGGCAGAGCTTCAGCGCCTTGAACATCGGCATTGCCGAGCGCACGCCGCGGATTCGCGCTACATAGCAGGCGGTCGAGACCACGCCGCGCCGGCCGCCGCCGATGATCACCGGCTTGTGTGCCAGCGTGGGATCGTCGCGTTTTTCGACACTGGCGTAAAAGGCATCGCAATCCATATGGGCGATGCTCAGCGCCATAAGTTCCTTGTGCGCCACCACGCGCCGCGACCGGCACGCCGGACAGGCGGTGCCGCTGTCGAATTCGTGAAGGCAGTCGCGGCAAAGGGTGGGCATTTGGAGGACTCGGGCAAAAGGCACACTATATATACGGAACGCGGCCCATCAGAGCGAGAGGCAGTATGGAGAATTCGCAATTTGCAGGTACCAAGCTGGCGCTGTTCATCGGCGGCAAGCTGCTGGTGATCCGGCGCGACAACGATCCGGATATCCCCTGGCCCAACCACCTGGATCTGCCGGGCGGCGGGCGCGAATGCGGCGAATCCGCTGCCGATTGCGTGCTGCGCGAAACCCACGAAGAGGTGGGGCTGCGGCTGGACCGCAAGCAGCTTGTCTATGAAAGCGCCTATGACCGGCCGATCGGGCCGATGGTGTTCTTTGCCGCCCATCTGCCGCAAGATACCGTGGCCGACATCGTCTTTGGCAACGAAGGCCAGGGCTGGATGCTGATGTCGCCGGAGGATTACGCCAATCACCCCGAAGCGGTTCCGCATTTCCGCGAACAGATCACGAAGTACCTGGGAAGCCGGTAGCGGGGCGCGGGCAGACGATGCCTTCAACCGGAACGGAGAGGACGAGATGCCATCAGAGCGCGGCGCGCGGCGCATAGCGATCATCGGCATGGGCCCACGCGGGCTGGGCGCGCTCGAAGCGCTGGCGGCGCGCTGGCCGGGCGCGGGCGACCGGCTCTGCGTCGATGTCTTCGAGCCGCGGGCGGATCCGGGCGCGGGGCCGAATTTCGCGCCCGACGAGGCGCCGGTCTGCCTGCTCAACACCCCGTTGCGCGCTCTCGACATTCCGCCGCCGGAGGTTTCGCGCGTCGGACGGTTCGACATGCAGTTCGACGCGCCGCTCGATCCCGACAGCTTCCCCACCCGGGCAGAGATCGGCGGTTATCTCACCGCGCGGTTCGCCGATCTCCATGCGCTCGACCGAATGGCGGTGACGCTGGTGCCAGCCCGGATCGAGGCCCTGCGCCCGCTGGCGGGTGGCTGGGAGCTGCGCTCTGACCGGGGCTGGCACGGGCCCTATGCCGCGGTGCTGCTCACCCCCGGTCAGCCCTCGGTGGAGCCGGACCGGCAATGGGCGCAGTGGCAGGGCCATGCCGCCCGCGGCCAGGGCGCGGTGGCCCAGGCCTATCCGGCACGGCAGCTGATCGCTGCGGCACAGGGCTGGCGTGGCTGCACCGTGGCGATCCGCGGCATGGGGCTGTCGGCGATCGACGTGCTTCGGGGGCTGACCGTGGCGCAGGGCGGGGCATTCTTTGACGGGCAATACCTGCCGTCGGGGCGCGAGCCGGCGCGCATCCTGCCCTTTTCGCTCGATGGTCTGCCGCCCTTTCCCAAGCCCGAGACCGGCGCGCTGGATCGGCGGTATGCCCCCAGACTGGCCGAGACGCGGATTTTCGATGACGCCATGGCCGAGGCCGCCCAGTCGGCACCCTACACCGCCCGGCGGCTGATCAACGCGGCGCTGATCGCCCCGGTGACGCGTATCCTGCGCGACGCCGATGACGAAGACGGCGCCGCGCAGGTGGCCGATTGGCTCGAATGCGAATGGGATGCGCCCGGCACGCAGGAGACCGCCGGCCCGGTCGACACCCTGCGCCAGGGCATTGCCATGGCCGAGGGCAGTCGCGCGCCTTCGGTGGGCTATACCGTGGGCCAGGTTTGGCGGCACTGGCAGAACCACCTGCGCGCCGGCTTCAACCCGGCCCGTCCGCCGGCCGAAACGGCGGCGTTGATCGTGGGGTTCGACGAGGGGCTGAAACGCTATTCCTATGGCCCGCCGGTGGCTTCGGCGCGGGAATGGCTGGCGCTGGCGGATGCCGGGCTGGTGGATATGCGACTGTCGGCCGATCCGGCGATCGCGCTGATCGAGACCGGCTGGGAAATGACCGCCGGCGAGGCCGAGGCGCAGGTCGACGTGATGATCGACGCGGTGCTGCCCGACCCGGACATCGCGATCGTCTCGGCGCCGCTGATCCGGTCCCTGTGTGCCGCCGGGCGGCTGGTGCCGGTGGCCGAGGGGCTGGGCGCGCAGACCCTCGCCGATGGCACCGTGGTCGGCCGCGACGGGGCGCCGCAAGCGGGGTTCTATCTGCTGGGGCGGCTGTCGCTCGGCAGCGTGATCGCGGCGGATTCGCTGCACGATTGCCTCGGCGCGGCGGCGGATCGCTGGGCGGAGGGGGTGATGGCGCGGCTGCTGTCCGAGGCGTTGGACGAGGCCGGACCTTGATAGCGCACGCACATCGCGCCCCGGCCCCCGCGGCGGGGCCCCTTCGCTCGGGGATCGCGGGGTCCCGGGTCAGGCCCGGGACGGGGTGGTTTGGTGGCCGGTCGGCTCAGCCGCAATGCGCCAGCATTTCGTTGAGGTCAGTCGGGGGGGTGTCCTCCGCGACCGGCTTGCCCCTGCGCCGGCGCAACCTGTGCGCCAAATACATCGCGCCCCGGCCCCCGCGCCGGGGCCCCTTCGCTGGCGGTCGCGGGGTCCCGGGTCAGGCCCGGGACGGGGTGGTTTGGTGGCCGGTCGGCTCAGCCGCAATGCGCCAGCATTTCGTTGAGGTCAGTCGGGGGGTTGTCCTCCGCGACCGGCTTGTCCCTGCGCCGGCGCAACCTGCGCGCCAAATACATCGCGTCCCGGCCCCCGCGCCGGGGCCTCTTCGCGGGCGGGCCGCGGGGTCCCGGGTCAGGCCCGGGACGGGGTGGTTTGGAGGCCGGTCGGCTCAGCCGTAAAGCGCCAGCATTTCGTTGAGGTCGGCCAGGGTGTTGGCCTCCGCGACCGGCTTGTCCTTGCGCCAGCGCAGCATGCGCGGAAAGCGCAGCGCGACGCCGGATTTGTGGCGCGACGAGGCCTGTAACCCCTCGAAGGCAATCTCGAAGACATGGGTCGGCGTGACCTGCCGGACCGGGCCGAACCGCTGTAATGTGTTGCGCCGCACCCAGGCGGTGATCTCGCGGAACTCGGCATCGGTGAGGCCGGAATAGGCCTTGGCGAAGGGCACCAGATCGTCGCCGTGCCAGACCGCGAAGGTGAAATCGGTGAACAGGTTGGCGCGCCGGCCGCTGCCCGATTGCGCATAGATCATCACCGCGTCGACGGTCAGCGGATCGACCTTCCATTTCCACCAGTCGCCGCGCCTGCGGCCGGCCAGATAGGGGCTGGCGCGGCGCTTGATCATCAGGCCCTCGACATTGTGGCTGCGGCTCTCGTGCCGGACCGCGGCCAGCGCCGCCCAACTGTCAAAGGCGACTTCCCGCGACAGCCGCAGGGGCGCGTCGGGAGGCACTTCGGTCAGAACAGCTTCGAGCCGGGCCCGGCGCGCGTCGAACGGCTCCTGCCGCAGATCCGCCCCCCCGGCTTCGAGCAGATCGTAGGCCATGAAGATCACTGGTGCCTCGCGCAGCGCCTTGGCCGAGACCTTCTTCAGCCCGATGCGTTTCTGCAAGGCGTTGAACCCCAGTGGCGCACCTTCGGCAAAGGCCAGGATCTCGCCGTCCATCACCGTGCCGTCGGGCAGGAAATCGGCGAGCTGCGCCAGCTCCGGGAAGCGGTCGGTCATCAGTTCTTCGCCCCGCGACCAGATGTGATGCCTGCCGCCGCGCCGGATGAACTGGCCCCGGATGCCATCCCATTTGCGTTCGGCGTGCCACCCGGCAGGGGCGCCCAGTTCGGCCGGGTTTTCCACCGGATGGGCGAGGTAGAACGGATAGGGGCGCGAAAGATCGGCTGTCGGGTCATCGGCCTCGATCAGCGCTTCCCAGCTGGTGGTTTCCGGCGTCCAGTTGCCCATCAGCTTGTGGGTCAGCACCGCCGCGTCCTGACCGGTGGAGATGGCCAGCGCGCGGGTCATCAGCCGGGCGCTGACACCCATGCGAAAGCCGCCGGTCAGCAGCTTGTTGAACAAGAACCGCTCTTGCGTGGCAAGGCTGTCCCAGGCGGCGATGACGGCGGATTTGCGCGCCGCCTCGTCGAGCGTCGCCAGCGCCTTGACCGTGGCGATCCAGTGGCTGAGGCTTTGGTCGCGCGGTTCGCGGGGGGCGGGCAGGACGAGGCTGATGGTCTCGGCCAGATCGCCGACCACGTGATAGCTGTCTTCGAAGAGCCATTCGGGCAACCCCGCCACCTCGGCCGCCCATTGGCGCAGCCGGGTTGCGGTGACGGCGCGTTTCGGCCGGCGGCCGGTAAAGAGCGCGATGGTCCAGAGCCGATCCTGTGGCGTGGCGCGGCCCAGGTAATCGGCCAGCGCCGCGAGTTTGACATTGGTCTTGGTGCTTTCGTCGATGCGGGCGAAGAGGGCGGCGAAATCCTTCATGTCGCGTCCTCGCCATCGTCGCCGCTGTAATCGGTCGAGACGACATGGGCGTCATGGCCCTGTTCGCAGAGCCAGCGCTGAAATGCCGAAGTGTAGCCGTGGGTGACAAAGACCTTCTCGGCCCCGGTCGCCTTGATCGCGGCGTTCAACCCCGCCCAATCGGCATGGTCGGAGACCACGAAACCGCGATCGATGCCGCGCCGCCGGCGCACGCCGCGCAGCGTCATCCAGCCCGAGGCAAAGGCGGTGGCGGCCCCGGGGAAGCGCCGTGCCCAATTCTGCGTCGTGCTGCCCGGCGTGGCGATGATCAGCGCGCCGGGATGGCTCTTGGCCGAGACGTCCTCGGTGATCGGTTGCGTCCCGAGCAGGGCGATCCCCTGGGCGCGCAGTACTGCGTTGGTGTTTTCCACCGCGGTCACGGTCAGAAGCGGGCCGATCCCGGCGTCCACCGTCCGCATCAGCCGCTGCGCCTTGCCCAGCGCATAGGCGCCAAGGATCGAGGCCCGCCCCTCGGCCGCATTGGCGGCCCACCACCCGTTGATCTGTTGCGCGAGCTGTTCCTGTGGGGTCCATTTGAAGATCGGCAGGCCAAAGGTGCATTCCGAGATGAAAGCATGGCAGCGCACCGGTTCGAAGGCCTCTGAGAGCCCATCATCGACGGTCTTGTAATCGCCCGAGGCAACCCAGACCTCGCCGGCAACCGCGACGCGGATCTGCGCCGAGCCGGGCACATGGCCGGCCGGGTGAAAGGAGACGTCTGCATCGCCGATCCGCCGGGTCTCTCCATAGGCGATGGTCTCGATCCGGGCGTCATCGCCCAGCCGGTGGCGCAGCACCGGGGCTGTGCCTTCGGTCGCCAGGTAACGCCCCATCCCGGGGCGGGCGTGGTCGGAATGGCCGTGGGTGATCAGCGCGCGCGCCACCGGGCGCCAGGGGTCGATGTAGAAATCGCCCGCCGGGCAATAGATGCCCCTGTCGGTGAAGGTGAGAACGCCGGCCATGCCCCTTGTTATAGGACGGCAGGCCGGGCGGCAAAGACGGCAGTGGCCCGTGTGACGGGGGGCGGGGGCATCGCCGCGCCGAAACGAAGAAGGCCCGCCCTTTCGGGCGGGCCTTCGGAAGGTGCGGGGTGGGTTTTCAACCCACCGCGCCTCACAGTTTCTCGGTCAGTTCGGGCACCGCGGTAAAGAGATCCGCCACCAGGCCATAGTCGGCCACCTGAAAGATCGGCGCCTCCTCGTCCTTGTTGATCGCGACGATGACCTTCGAGTCCTTCATCCCTGCAAGGTGCTGGATTGCGCCAGAGATGCCGACGGCAATATAGAGGTCCGGCGCCACGACCTTGCCGGTCTGGCCAACCTGCCAGTCGTTCGGCGCAAAGCCCGAATCGACCGCCGCACGCGAGGCGCCGACCGCCGCGCCGAGCTTGTCGGCCAAGGCTTCGATGATCTTGAAGTCCTCTTCCGAACCGACACCGCGGCCGCCCGAGACAACCACGCCCGCCGAGGTCAGCTCCGGCCGGTCGCTCTCGGCCAGCTTGTCCTCGACCCACTCGGACAGGCCCGGATTCTCGGCCGCGCCGATGGTTTCGACCGGGGCGGCCGCCTGGTCGCCCGCCGCGTCGAAGGTCGAGGTGCGGATCGAGACCACCTTCTTGGCGTCCGAGGATTTTACCGTCTGCACCGCGTTGCCGGCATAGATCGGGCGCTCGAAGGTGGCACCGTCGATCACCCCCGAGACATCCGAGATCACCATGACGTCGAGCAGTGCCGCCACGCGGGGCAGCACGTTTTTCGCATCGGTCGTGGCCGGGGCAACGATATGTTCATAAGTTTCGGCCAGGCTGACGATCAGCGCGGCGGTGGATTCCGCCAGCCGGTGGCCCAGCGAGGCATCCTCGGCCACCAGAACCTTGGCAACACCCGCGATCTTCGCGGCCTCATCACCTGCGGCGGCGGCATGGCCACCGGCGCAGAGCACATGCACGTCGCACAGCTGGGCCACCGCGTTCACCGCCTTGGCGGTGGCGTCGAGGCTCAGCTCGCCATCATTGACTTCGGCAAGAAGGAGTACAGCCATTTAAACAGCCCCCGCAGCTTTGAGTTTCGCGATCAGCTCGTCGACCGAACCGACCATTTCGCCGGCCGCGCGCGCCGGCGGCTCTTCGGTCTTGAGCACTTCGAGCCGCGGGCCCACATCGACGCCGTAATCCTCGGGGGTCTTTTCCTCGAGCGGTTTCTTCTTGGCCTTCATGATGTTGGGCAGCGAGGCATAGCGCGGTTCATTGAGGCGCAGGTCCACGGTGACCACGGCCGGCATCTTGACGCTGATCGTCTGAAGGCCGCCGTCGACCTCGCGGGTGACCTTGGCGGTCTCGCCCTCGATATCGACCTCGGAGGCGAAGGTCGCCTGGCTCCAGCCCAGCAGCGCGGCGGTCATCTGGCCGGTTGCGTTCATGTCGTTGTCGATCGCCTGCTTGCCGCAAAGCACGAGGCCGGGGGCCTCTTCCTCGACGATTTTCGCCAGGATCTTGGCCACGGCCAGCGGCTCGATGTCCTTGTGCACGTCATCGGCGGCCACCACCAGGATCGCGCGGTCGGCGCCCATCGCCAGTGCGGTGCGCAGGGTTTCCTGCGCCTGCTTGACGCCAATGGACACGGCGACGATTTCCTCGGCCTTGCCGGCCTCTTTCAGGCGGATCGCCTCTTCCACGGCGATCTCGTCGAAGGGATTCATCGACATCTTGACATTGGCCAGATCGACACCGCTGCCGTCCGCTTTGACACGAACCTTCACGTTGTAGTCGATCACGCGTTTGACGGGTACGAGGACCTTCATCTGCGCAACTCTCCTATTGGTTTTCGCCCCTTGCGGGCCGAGTCAGAACTTCTTGTCCGGGGTTGTTGATAAAGGCTGGTTTCCGGCGGCAACAGGCCAAAATCGTCACGCTAGCGCTAAAGGACGCCGCGTTTACGCGAAACTCCGACGCCTATGCGCTCCGCCAATCGAAGAAACCGGGGCCCGCGCGCTCCAGCAGACGGCGGCCCATGTCGCGGCCCAGCGCCGCGCCATCGGCGATCGGCGCCTCGCCCGCATCGGTCAGCGTCTCGGAGCCGTCGGGCCGCAGGATCTCGCCGCGCAGGCGCAACGTGCCCCCCGAAAGCTCGGCCAGCCCGGCTATCGGTGTTTCGCAGGAGCCATCGAGCGCAGCGAGAAAGGCGCGTTCGGCGGCAAGCCGCTGGGCGGTCTCGCGGTGATGGATCGGCTCGAGCAGGGCGGCGGTGGCCGTGTCATCGGCGCGCCGTTCGATGCCGATGGCGCCCTGGGCCACGGCGGGCAGCATGTCTTCGGGGGCAATCGGATAGGCCGGCACCTCGGCCAGCATGCCCAGCCGGGTCAGCCCGGCCATGGCGAGAAAGGTGCAGGAGGCGACGCCCTCCTCGAGCTTGCGCAGCCGGGTCTGGACGTTGCCGCGAAACTGCACCACCTCGAGATCGGGACGGCGGTTGAGCAGCTGCGCCCGGCGCCGCAGCGACGAGGTGCCCACCACCGCGCCGCGAGGCAGATCGGCGATGCCGCCGAGGCGGGGCGAGATAAAGGCATCACGCACATCCTCACGCGGGAGATAACAGTCGAGCACAAGGCCCTCGGGCTGGTCGACCGGCATGTCCTTCATCGAATGCACCGCGATGTCGATGGCGCCGGAAAGCAGGGCCGCCTCGATCTCCTTGGTGAACAGCCCCTTGCCGCCCAGCTCCTTGAGCGGTGTATCACTGGCGATCAGCGCCCGGTCGTCGCCGGTGGTCTTGATCACCACGATGGCAAATGCCGCCTCGGGCAGGGCGAAGGCGGCGCAGATGCGGGCGCGGGTTTCATGCGCCTGGGCCAGCGCCAGCGGCGAGCCACGGGTGCCGATTTTCAGCGGCGCGTCGGGGGAGGGGAGGGCATGCGTCATGCGCCGATGTCTAGCTGCGGGCCCGGGGCGTGGCAAGCGGCTGGCTTGACATCGCTGTCCGGGCGAGAGACCAACCCCGGAACCAAAGCGGAGACCGGCATGACCCAAGCGAACAAGACCATCCTGCGCGCGCTGGCGGGCGAGACCCTGCCGGTGCCGCCGATCTGGATGATGCGTCAGGCCGGCCGCTACCTGCCGGA
The DNA here is from genome assembly GCF_028807375.1 of Marinovum sp. PR37. Taxonomy (NCBI): domain Bacteria; kingdom Pseudomonadati; phylum Pseudomonadota; class Alphaproteobacteria; order Rhodobacterales; family Roseobacteraceae; genus Marinovum; species Marinovum sp. PR37. The sequence goes on from NZ_JARAML010000006.1 coordinate 157,035, forward strand.
ATACCGCGCGACACGGGCCCAGGCGGGCGATTTCCTGTCGCTGTGCTACAATCCCGAGCTGGCCGCCGAGGTGACCTTGCAGCCGATCCGGCGCTACGGGTTCGACGCCGCGATCCTCTTTGCCGATATCCTTCTGGTGCCGCAGGCGCTGGGCGCCGATCTGTGGTTTGTCACCGGCGAGGGGCCGCGGCTGTCGACGATCACAGAACAGCGGCAGTTCGACGCGCTGAAACCGGCCTCGGACATCCACGACACCCTGGCGCCGATCTATGAGACGGTGCGCCTCCTGTCGCGCGAGCTGCCTTCGGAGACCACGCTGATCGGCTTTGCCGGCGCGCCCTGGACGGTGGCGACCTATATGATCGCCGGGCGCGGCACGCCCGATCAGGGCCCGGCGCATGCGCTGAAAGACGAAAACCGCGCGCTCTTCGAGGCGCTGCTGGATCGGATCACCGAGGCCACGATTCACTATCTCTCGGCGCAAATCGAAGCAGGGGCCGAGGTGGTGAAATTGTTCGACAGCTGGGCCGGCTCGCTCAAGGGGGCGGATTTTGACCGCTATGCGCTGGCCCCGGCCAAGCGGATCATCGCGGCGCTGAAGCAAAAGCATCCGGGCATTCCGGTGATCGCCTTTCCGCGTGAGGCGGGCGAGAAATACGTCGGCTTCCATCAGGCGACCGGCGCCGATTGCGTGGCGCTCGACAATTCCGTCGATGCGGCCTGGGCGGCTGCGCATGTGCAGGTGGATGGCTGCGTTCAGGGCAACCTCGCCTCGTCGCATATGGTCACCGGCGGCCAGGCCCTGGTTGCGGAGACCCGCGCCATTGTCGAAGCCTTTCGCGGCGGGCCGCATATCTTCAATCTCGGCCACGGGATCACCCCGGATGCGGACCCGGAGAACGTGGCGTTGATGATCGAGACGGTGCGCGGAATGTAAGGCGCGCGCCCCGGACCTGATCCGGCCCCCCCTTGGCCCAAGAGGTCCCGGATCGGGGTCCGGGACGCGGAGCGCTTTGGGGGACGTGCTTCAAGTTGGCGCCGCGCCGTCTTATGTGCGTCACCGCACAAGCGGCTCTGCGCCGCGAATTGCATATTGCACCGTCACACATGACCATTAGATTGCCGCTGCGCGCGCAAGGAGGCTCCGATGACGACGATCGTGGAAATCGACGACCTGAAGAAAGTGTATGACGGCGGCTTCGAAGCGCTCAAGGGGGTGTCTCTCGATATCCGCGAGGGCGAGATCCTGGCGCTGCTGGGGCCGAACGGCGCCGGCAAGACGACGCTGATCTCGACCGTTTGCGGCATCACCAATGCCACCTCGGGCAGCGTGCGCGTCGGCGGGCATGACATCGTCACCGACTTTCGCGCCGCGCGCGCGATGATCGGCCTGGTGCCGCAGGAAATCTCGCTCGAACCTTTCGAGACGGTGATCCGGGCGGTGCGTTATTCACGCGGGCTGTTCGGTTGCAAGCGCGACGACGCCCATATCGAAAAGGTGCTGCGCGACCTGTCGCTCTGGGACAAGCGCAATGCCAAGACCATGGAGCTCTCCGGCGGCATGAAACGCCGGGTGCTGATTGCCAAGGCGCTGAGCCACCAGCCCCGGGTGCTGTTTCTCGACGAGCCCACCGCCGGGGTCGATGTCGAGCTGCGCCGCGACATGTGGAAGGTGGTGGCCGAGCTCAAGGCCTCGGGCGTGACCATCATCCTGACCACCCACTACATCGAGGAGGCCGAGGCCATCGCCGATCGGGTGGGGGTGATCGCCAAGGGCGAACTGCTGCTGATCGAGGAAAAGACGGCGCTGATGGCGCGGATGGGGCGCAAGACGCTCGACATCGAGCTGACCGATCCGGTCGAAACCATTCCGGCGAGCCTGTCGGGCTATGAGCTGGAGATCGTCCAGGACGGCGCCGCGCTGCGCTACAGCTATGACACCAACGCCGACCGCACCGGCATCACCAAGCTGCTGTCCGACCTGTCCGGGGCCGGGTTGCAGATGAGCGACCTGCAAACCCGGCAGTCCAGTCTGGAAGAGATTTTCGTCGACCTTGTGGCCGACAACGGCAAGGAGGAAGCGGCATGAACCTGCGCGCGGTCGGAGCCATCTACAAGGTTGAAATGGCGCGGTTCTTCCGCACTCTGGCGCAGAGCTTCATCTCGCCGGTCATTTCCACCTCGCTCTATTTCGTGGTCTTCGGCACCGCCATCGGCAGCCGCATCGATCAGGTAGAAGGCATCAGCTATGGCGCCTTCATCGTGCCGGGGCTGATCATGCTCACGGTGATGACCCAGGGAATCTCGAACGCCTCTTTCGGCATCTATTTCCCGAAATTCATCGGCACCTTCTACGAGTTGCTTTCGGCGCCGATCAACTTTCTCGAGATCGTGGTGGGCTTTGCCGGGGCGGCGGCGACCAAGGCGCTGTTCATCGGGTTGGTGATCCTGGCCACCTCGGCCTTCTTTGTCGATCTCACGATCCTGCACCCGATGGCGATGCTGGCTTTTCTGGTACTGACCTGCATTTCGTTTTCGCTCTTCGGTTTCATCATCGGCATCTGGGCCAGAAACTTCGAGCAATTGCAGCTTATCCCGCTGCTGGTGGTGACGCCGCTGGTCTTCCTCGGGGGGTCGTTTTATTCGATCTCGATGCTGCCGCCGTTCTGGCAGGGGGTGTCCTTCTTCAATCCGGTGGTCTATCTGATTTCGGGCTTCCGCTGGGCCTTTTTCGGCACGTCAGACGTGCCCATCGGGCTGAGCCTGCTGGCGATCGCCGGCTTCACCACGCTCTGCCTTGCCATCGTCTGGTGGATCTTTCGCACCGGCTGGCGCATCCGGACCTGACCGGGTGCCCTGGGCAGGTGGTGGCCGTGCTGCCGGGAACGGACGCCCGGGGTCTGTGTGACGCAAGGATATGCCCGGGGTTTTCGCACCCGCTGAAGAGATTGCGCAGATGAACCTTGTTTATCGGTGCCCGGCCTTCTAGATCCCTCGTCATGAAACGCTGGCTTCCCTTTGTGAAATCCGGGCCCACCGTGGCCGTCCTGCGGCTCAACGGCGCGATTGGCCTCGGGGGGCGCATGGCGCTCAGCGATACTTCGCTGGCGCCGCTGATCGAAAAGGTCTTCAAACGCGGCAAACCCGATGCGGTGGCGCTGGAGATCAATTCCCCCGGCGGCTCGCCGGTGCAATCCTCGCTCATTGCCGGCCGTATCCGGCGGCAGGCGGCGGAAAAGAACATTCCGGTGATTGCCTTCGTCGAGGATGTGGCGGCCTCGGGCGGCTATTGGCTGGCCAGCGCGGCAGATGAAATCTACGCCGACCATTCCTCGATCATCGGCTCGATCGGGGTGATTTCGGCGGGCTTCGGCGCCAATGTCTTTCTTGCCCGTCAAGGGCTCGAACGGCGGGTGCATACCGCTGGCGCGTCCAAGAGCTTTCTCGATCCCTTCCAGCCGGAAAAGGAAGAGGATGTGGTGCGGTTGCGGCGCCTGCTCGACCAGTTGCATGTGAATTTCATCAGCCAGGTCAAGGAACGCCGCGGGGCCAAGCTGGCCGACAACCGCGATCTGTTTACCGGCGAGATCTGGGTCGGCGAGACGGCGCAGGAAGTCGGGCTGATCGACGGCATCGGCCATCTCGATCAGGTGATGAAGGACCGGTTCGGCGACAAGGTGAAATTCCGCCGCTACGGCCGCGGACGCAGCCTGGCGCAGCGGCTCGGCCTGTCGCTGGCCGAGGATGCCCTGGGGCTGATCGAAGAGCGGGCGGCCTATGCCCGGTTCGGGCTCTGACGTGATCGTCAAGATTGTCACATTGTTTCTCATCGGGATGGGCGTGCTGGCCATGTTCGGAAAGCTGCGCCTGCCGAAACGCCTGACCTCGGCGAAATGCCCGGCTTGCGGACGCTACCGGATCGGCAAGGGCCCTTGCCCCTGCGGCAAGGACAAGGGTCGCCGGGGATGACGGTCTGGCTTCTTTGTGGACTGGGGCTGGTGATCCTGGTGCTGGCCGGCGACGCGCTGGTCAAGGGCGCGGTCAACCTGGCGCTGCGGGTGGGTATTCCGGCGCTGATCGTCAGCCTGACGATCGTTGCCTTCGGCACCTCGGCGCCGGAGCTGCTGATCGCCATCGAGGCGGTGTTGCAGAATGCCCCGGGCATCGCGCTGGGCAATGTCGTCGGCTCGAACACCGCCAATATCCTGCTGGTGCTGGGTCTGCCGGCGATCATTTCCGGCCTGCATACCTCGGGCTGTGACACCCGCGCGACCTATGTCCAGATGCTGATCGCCTCGGTGCTGTTCATCGGGCTGGCTTTTGTCGGCGTCTTTGTCTGGTGGTCGGCGCTGATCCTTCTCGCGGCGCTGGGGGCGATGCTCTACCTCGCCTCGCGCCAGGCGGTGCAGCATCGGCGCGATGCCAAAGCCGCGGCTGCGGTCGAGACGGTGGACGATCTCGAAGGCGCCGATCCCAGCATGTCCTGGGCCAAGATCGCCATGTTCCTGGCGCTGGGCCTCGTCGGCCTGCCGCTGGGTGCCGACCTGCTGGTCGAGAATGCCGCGGTGATCGCCCGCCGATATGGCGTCTCGGACACGGTCATCGGGCTGACGCTGGTGGCGGTGGGCACCTCGTTGCCGGAACTGGCGACCACGGTGATGGCGGCGCTGCGACGGCAGGCGGATGTGGCGCTGGGCAATGTGATCGGGTCGAACATGTTCAACCTGCTCGCCATCATCGGCGTGGCCGCCCTGATCAATCCGGTGCCGGTGGATGCGCAGTTCCTGACCTTTGATCTCTGGGTCATGCTGGGGGCGTCGCTGTTGATCTTTCCCTTCGTGTTCCTGCGCTGGGACATGGGGCGGCTTTGGGGCGTGGTGCTCACGGCGTTGTATGTCGGATATATTGTGGTGGTGATCGCCTGAGAAGGAGGCCGGGATGCGGGCACTGGTGACGGGAGCGGGCAAGAGGTTGGGCCGGGCCATGGCGCTTTGTCTGGCCGAGCGGGGCCATGATGTGGCGGTTCATTACGCCAGCTCGGCCGAGGCCGCCGACGAGGTGGTCAGCCTGATCCGCGCGATGGGGCGCAAGGCGGTGGCGCTGGAGGCCGATCTCCTGGACGAGGCGGCGACGCAGGCGCTCTTGCCGCGGGCGGCCGAGGCGCTGGGCGGGCCGGTCACGGTGCTGGTGAACAACGCCTCGATCTTCGAATACGACACGATCCAGACGGCCACCCGCAGGGGCTGGGACCGGCACATGGAAAGCAATCTGCGCGCGCCCTACGTGCTGATCCAGGCGCTCGCGGCGCAGGCACCAAAGGCGGTGGCCGACGCGGCGGGCGAGCCGGTGGCGCAGGGCCTGGCGGTCAACATGATCGATCAGCGGGTGCGCAAGCTGACGCCGGAATTCTCGACCTATACGCTGGCCAAGATGGGCCTTTGGGCGCTCACCCGGACGGCGGCACAGGGGCTGGCGCCGGACGTGCGGGTCAATGCCATCGGCCCCGGACCGACACTGCGCGGCGCCCGCCAGAGCCAGGAGCATTTCGACCGCCAGCGCGCCGGCACGGTGCTGAACCGGGGCGCCGACCCCGCGGATATCACCGCCGCGCTGGGGTATCTGCTGGAGGCGAAGGCGGTGACCGGACAGCTGATCTGCGTCGATGGCGGGCAGCACCTCGGATGGCAGACCCCTGACATTCTCGGGGTGGAATGAGCCGTTTTGAAGACGCTTTGAGACCGGCCTCGGACGAGTTGTGCACTGCCCGCAGTCGCCCTCGGCGAAAAATCGAGAATCTGCAAAGTTTTCATGGTGTTACAAATTAGAGATTAAAGTTTCCTTTGAAATCAAGGGGTTGAAAATGTGCCTAAAAAATAGGCAATTTAATCAACCCGCGTGAAGAAAACGGAAAAACCCCGGTCTCCAGTTGTAACCCCCAGAGTTCTCCACAGGATCCGTGGATTTGTTTTTGCTTGCCGCCGTAGGGAGGCCGTTGCAGCGCCAGAAGGGGAATCATAGGTTAACGCAATGACGGAATTGCCAGAGGGGCGGGCTGCCCCGGACCTGACCGGCCACGCCTGTATTCAGGCTTATCTCAAGACGTTGGACAGTTCGCCCGGCGTGTATCGGATGCTGGATGCCAAGAACGCCGTGCTTTACGTCGGCAAGGCGCGCAACCTGCGGGCGCGGGTGTCGAACTATGCCCGGCCGGCCGGGCACAGCCCGCGCATCGCCCGGATGATCCGCGATACCGCCTCGATGATGTTCCTGACGACGCGGACCGAAACCGAGGCGCTGCTGCTCGAACAGAACCTGATCAAGCAGCTCAAGCCCAAGTACAACGTGCTGCTGCGCGACGACAAATCCTTTCCCAATATCCAGGTGACCAATCACGCCTATCCGATGATTCGCAAGCATCGCGGCGCCAAGAAGGAGAAGGGGGCCTATTACGGCCCCTTTGCCAGCGCCGGCGCGGTCAATCGCACGCTGAGCCAGTTGCAGAAGGTGTTTCAGCTGCGCAATTGCGCCGACACGATGTTCGAAGGCCGGACCCGACCCTGCCTGCTGCACCAGATCAAACGCTGCTCGGCGCCCTGCGTCGGCAAGATCTCGGAAGCGGATTATGCCGAGAGCGTGCGCGATGCCGAACGCTTCCTGTCGGGCCGGTCGACCAAGATACAGGAAAAGCTGGCCGGCGAGATGCAGGCGGCCTCGGAGGCGATGGAATTCGAGCGCGCCGCCAGCCTGCGCGACCGCATCCGCGCCCTGACCCAGGTGCAGACCGCGCAGGGCATCAACCCGCGCACGGTGGACGAGGCAGACCTGATCGCGCTGCACCTGGAGAACGGCCAGGCCTGCGTGCAGGTGTTTTTCATCCGCGCCGGGCAGAACTGGGGCAACCGCGACTTCTATCCCCGGGTCGGCGAGGATGTGGAGGCGGCCGAGGTGCTCGAGGCCTTTGTCGGCCAGTTCTACGACAGCAAGGAGCCGCCGAAGCAGCTGATCCTGAGCCATGCCATCGAGAACGCCGACCTGATGGTCGAGGCGCTGGGCCAGAAGGCCGGGCGCAAGGTCTCGTTGCTGGTGCCCCAGCGCGGCGAAAAGGCCGAGCTGATCGAGAGCGCCACCCGCAACGCCCGCGAGAGCCTGGGCCGCAAGATGGCCGAGACGGCGACCCAGGCCAAGCTGTTGCGGGGTGTGGCCGAAGCCTTCGGGCTCGACCGTCCGCCGGCTCGGATCGAGGTCTATGACAACAGCCACATCCAGGGCGCCCATGCGGTGGGGGCGATGATCGTGGCGGGGCCCGAGGGCTTCATGAAGAGCCATTATCGCAAGTTCAACATCCGTGGCGACGACCTGACGCCGGGGGATGACTTCGGCATGATGAAGGAGGTGCTCACTCGGCGCTTCAAGCGGCTGCTGAAGGAGGACCCGGAGCGCGAGAAAGGGCTCTGGCCCGACCTGCTTCTGATCGACGGCGGTGCCGGCCAGGTCTCGGCGGTGGCCGAGATCATGCGCGAATACGGCGTCGAGGATATTCCGATGGTCGGCGTCGCCAAGGGCATCGACCGCGATCAGGGCAAGGAGGAGTTCCACCGGGTCGGCCAGCGGGTGATGGCGCTGCGCCGCAATGACCCGGTGCTCTATTTCATCCAGCGCCTGCGCGACGAGGCGCACCGCTTTGCCATTGGCACCCACCGGGCGAAACGATCGAAGGCGGTCGGGGCGACGCCGCTGGACGAGATCGCCGGCGTCGGCGCGGCGCGCAAGCGAGCGTTGTTGGCGCATTTCGGCTCGGCCAAGGCGGTGAGCCGGGCCAACCTGGTGGACCTCAAGGCGGTGGACGGCGTGTCGGAGGCGCTGGCGGAGAAGATCTACGCCTTCTTTCACGAGAACGGCTAGCGGCTCTCTCGCGGGGCGCTGGCGCGCGCCGGCCTGTCTCCGTTCACGCCACGGAGGCGTTGGGGGCGCTGCCCCCAAACCCCCACTTCAAACCGGGGGCTCTGCCCCCAGACCCCCGGCGGTATTTTCAAAGAGAAGAAGACCGGGTTGCGATGAGATTCGGCAGGTCGGCGAAGCTGGAGAAGCTGGCGGTATGGGACAAGTCTTCGACCGCGGACTTGCGGTAGCCTTCGGTGAACAACAGGAAGGGAATGCCGGCCGCCTCGGCGGTTTCGGCATCGGTTTCGCTGTCGCCGACGTAGAGCGCGGTCCCGGAGCCGTCGAGGGCGGCATGCAGCATCGCGGGATCGGGTTTGCGGGTGGGCAGGCTGTCGCCGCCGATCACCCGGTCGAAGAGCAGCGTCAGGCCGGTGTCGGCAAGGCATTTCAGTGTCGCCGCATGCGGTTTGTTGGTGCAAATCGCAAGGCTGTGGCCCTCGTCCCTGAGCACCGCCAAAGCGGCGCGGACGCCGGGATAAAGCGCGCTCGCCGGGGTTTCGACACGGGTGTAGAGCGCGAGGATCTCGTCGTGCAGCGGGTCTGTGTCGGCCTCGGGCAGGCGCAGTTCCCGGGCGACCTGACGGACCAGCGCGGGCAGGCCCTTGCCGACAAAGCCCTGTACCGTCCGTTGCGTCAGCGGGCCGGTCCCGCGGGTGGCCAGCGCCGTGTTCACGCAATCGGCGATCTGGGGCACGCTGTCGATCAGCGTGCCGTCGAGATCGAAGGCGATGGTCAGGCTCATGCCAGGCTGTCGCGGATGGCCTGCATGTTGCGGCCGTAGACCTCGGGGGCCTCGACCGAGCCGCCCTTGAACACCGCCGAGCCGGCGACCAGCACGTCGGCACCGGCCGCGACCACCAGCGGCGCGGTGTTCGGGTCGACGCCGCCGTCGATCTGGATATGCACCTCGCGGTCGCCGATCATCTCGCGCACCTTGCGGACCTTGGCGGTCAGGTCGATGAACTTCTGCCCGCCGAAGCCGGGGTTGACGGTCATCACCAGCACCATGTCCGCGAGGTCGAGCACATCGGCCACCGCTTCGGCCGGGGTGCCGGGGTTGAGCGCGACACCGGCCTGCATGCCGGTCGCCTTGATCGCCTGAAGCGTGCGGTGGATATGCGGCCCGGCCTCGACATGGGCGGTGAGCATGTCGGCGCCGGCTTCGGCATAGGCCTCGATATAGGGATCGACCGGGGCGATCATCAGATGCACGTCCATGAAGGTCTTTACATGCGGTCGGAACGCCTTCACCGCCGGGGGGCCGAAAGTAAGGTTGGGCACGAAATGCCCGTCCATCACGTCGACATGCACCCAATCGGCGCCCTGATCCTCGATGGCGCGGATCTCCGCCCCGAAGTTGGCGAAATCGGCGGAAAGGATCGACGGGGCGATCTTGACGGAACGGTCGAAGGGCATGGGCATCTCCTGGCGGTTTGCCGCCTCATAAGCCGCGCCGGCCGCAAGGTCCAGCGATCCGGGCGCCGGCCGGGCTTCAGCCCGGCCCCCCCGAAGACCAGCAGGGCATCGTGTCCTCCGGCGCCGGGGTGGCGTGAAACACCGCCCGCGCGATTGCCCGGCTGAGGCAGGTGGCGGCTGCGTGGCAGATCTCGATCATCTGCCAGTCCGGCGCGGTCATCTCCACCGCGCCGGTGGCGGCGGCAAAGACTAGGTCGCCGTCCATCGGCGTATGGGCCGGCACCACCGCCCGCGCGATGCCGTCATGCGCCGCCACCGCCATGCGCCGGGCCTGCGCCTTGGTAAGCCGGGCGTCGGTGGCGACCACGGCGATGGTGGTATTGGCGCCTGGGGCCAGCGCCGCGAGCTTGCGGCTCTGCGCCAGGTCGAGGTGTTGCGGCGCGGGATCGGGGCCCAGACCGCCGAATTCGCGGCCCAGTTCGAAAGGCGCAGCCCAGAAATGACCTGTGCCGGGGGTGGTGACGCTGCCCACCGGGTTGGCGGCGACCAGCGCCCCGACGGTGATCTCGCCGCGCCGGAGCGAGGCCGAGCCGAGACCGCCCTTGAGCATTGCCGTGGTGGCGCCGGTGCCGGCGCCGGCAGTGCCGAGGGCGAAATCCTCGGCGGCATTGGCCAGGGCGCTGCGGCCGAGCGCGGGATAGGGGTTGGCCGCCCAGGCCTTGTCGCCGCCGTTGAGCAGGTCAAAGAGGATCGCCGCCGGCACGATCGGCACCCGGGCGGGGCCGACGGCAAAGCCGCGGCCCTGTTCGGCCAGCGCGTCCATCACGCCCTGCGCCGCCGCAAGGCCGAAGGCCGATCCGCCGGAGAGCACCAGCGCATCCACCGCCGGCGCCATCTTGTCGGGTTCCAGGAGATCGGTCTCGCGCGTGCCGGGGGCGCCGCCCATGACCGCGACCGAGGCCACGAACGGCGCCGCGCCCACCAGCACCGTGGTGCCGGATTTCAGCGTCGCGTCCTCGGCATTGCCGACGCGCAGACCGGCGATATCGGTGATCAGGTTGCGGGGGCCGGGGGTCATATGCAGCGGCCTCCGTCGACTTCCATGCAGACCCCGGTGACAAGGCTGGCCTCGTCAGAGCAGAGATAGCAGGCGGCGCCGGCGATGTCCTCGGGCGTCGAAAAGCGGCCCAGCGGGATGGTGGCGAGGAACTGGGCCCGTTGTTCGGGCGTGTCCTCGCCCATGAAAGAGGCCAGCAGCGGGGTGTCGCCCGCCACCGGATTGACGGCGTTGACGCGGATGCCATGTGGCGCCAGCTCGATCGCCATGGCGCGGGTGGCGGTGGTCATCCAGCCCTTCGAGGCGTTGTACCAGTTCAGGTTCGGCCGGGGCGAGACAGCGGCGGTGGAGGCGATGTTGAGGATCACGCCCGACCCGCGCGCCTTCATCAGCGGCACCACGGCGCGGGCGGCAAGATAGACCGATTTGCAGTTCACCGCGAAGACCCGGTCGAACTCGGCTTCCTCGATCTCCTCCATCGGGGCCGGCATATGGGTGACGCCGGCGTTGTTGACCAGGATGTCGATCTCGCCCATGGCCGCGCGGGCCTCGGCCACCATCCGCGCCATGCTGCCGCCGTCGGAGACATCCACATGTGCCGCGCGACCGCCAATCTCGCGGGCCTGCGCCTCGGCGGCCTCGTGATTGATATCGGCGAGCAGGACCAGCGCGCCCTCGGCGGCAAATTTCCGCGCGATGCCGGCGCCAAAGCCCGATCCCGCGCCGGTCACGATGGCGCGTTTGTCCTTCAATCTCATGCTCTCTCTGCCTCCCTCAGCCATGATAGGCCGCCACGGTCTTGAGCGTTGAAAAGCCGTATAGCGCCTCGAAGCCCTTTTCCCGGCCGTGGCCGGATCTGCCGGTGCCGCCAAAGGGCAGTTCCACCCCGCCGCCGGCGCCGTAATTGTTGAGGAAGACCTGGCCCGAACGCAGCCCCCGCGCCAGCCGCATCTGCCGCGCGCCGTCCCGGGTCCAGACACCGGCCACCAGGCCGTAATCGGTGCCATTGGCAATCCGCAGCGCCTCTTCCTCGGTGTCGAAGGGAATGATCACCTGCACCGGGCCGAAAATCTCCTGCTGGGCCAGCGGGTGGTCCGGCGGCACCCTGTCGAGCAATGTCGGCGCGGTGAAATAGCCCGGGCCCTCGGGCACCTCGGCCCGGGCCGCCATGGCGAGCCCCTGCGACTGGTCCAGAAAGCAAGCGACAAGGCCTTGCTGGCGGGCGCTGATCAGCGGGCCGACATCGAGATCCTCGAGCGCCGGGCCGACCCGCAGGGCGGCGTAGCGCGCGGCCATCCGGTCGCGCAGCGCGGCATGCACCTCGCGCTGCACCAGCACCCGCGACGCGGCCGAGCAGGTCTGGCCGGCATTCTGGATGCCGGCGCCGACGAGAAAGGGCAGGGCGGCGTCGAGATCGGCATCGGCAAAGACCAGTTGCGGCGACTTGCCGCCCAGTTCCAGCGTTACCGGCACGACATGTTTCGCCGCCAGCGCCTGCACTGTCGCGCCGGTGGCGACCGAGCCGGTAAAGCTCAGGTGGTTGATGCCCGGATGGCCGGCCAGCGCCGCACCGGCCTCGGCGCCGAGGCCCGGCACCACGTTGAGCGCGCCCTTCGGCAGCCCGGCCTCTTCGGCCAGCCAGGCAAAGGCCAGCGCGGTCAGACAGGCCTCTTCCGCCGGTTTCAGCACGCAGGCATTGCCCGCCGCCAGCGCCGCGCCGACGGATCGGCCGATGATCTGCATCGGGTAGTTCCAGGGCACGATATGGCCGGTCACCCCATGCGGCTCGCGCAGGGTATAGACGGTGTAGCCATCGAGATAGGGCAGGGTTTGGCCGTGCAGCTTGTCGGCGGCGCCGCCGTAGAATTCGCAGTAGCGCGCCAGCGCCACCGCATCGTTGCGCGCCTGGGTCAGCGGCTTGCCGACGTCGCGCGCCTCGAGCTCGGCAAGCCAGTCGACACGCGCGCGGATCAGCCCGGCCAGGCGCGTCAGGATGCGGCCGCGCTCTGCCGCGGGCATCCGGCCCCAGCCGCCATCGCGGGCAGCCTGCGCGGCCGTGACGGCGGCGTCGATATCTTCGGGGCCGCCGCGGGCGATGCGGGCCAGATCGCTGGCGTCCGACGGGTCGATCAGCGCGAGCGTCGCGCCGCCCTGCGCCGCGCGCCAGCCGCCGCCGATCAGCACCAGCGACGGATCGAACGGCAGATCCGTGAGCGTCATCCGAGCCTCCTCTTGCTTTGCCCCACGATCCGTCAGCGGTTCGCGGACCGCAAGCCACGATTTATCCTTGCGTCACGGCGCCCGCTTCGGCCACGATCTTGCGCGGCAAAGTGCGGTGGTCACTGGATTCCCCCGATGGCCGCTGTTACATCGGGGCAACGCGAAGCAACCGGAGGCCCGCCATGAGCGCGACCGCCCGCCAGAAAGCCCTCATGCCCAGTGAAATCCGGGCGATGAAGGGCGGCACACCGATCGTATCCCTCACCGCCTATACGACGCCGATGGCGCAGATGATGGACGCGCATTGCGATTTCGTCCTTGTCGGTGACAGCGTCGCCATGGTGCAGCACGGGCTCGCCTCGACGCTTTCGGCGACGATGGAGATGATGATTCTGCACGGCCAGGCCGTGGCGCGCGGGCTCGAGACCGCGATGATGGTGGTCGACCTGCCGTTCCGCAGCTTCGAAGAAAGCCCCGAGCAGGCGTTCCGCAATGCTGCGCGGATGATGGCCGAGACCGGCGCCGGAGCGATCAAGCTCGAGGGTGGCGAACATATGGCCGAGACCATCCACTTTCTCACCCGGCGCGGCATCCCGGTGATGGCGCATGTGGGCCTCACGCCACAGGCCATCCATACGCTGGGCGGCTACAAGGTGCAGGGCCGCGGGGCTGGGGCCGAGCAGATCCTCGCCGATGCGCGCGCCGTGTCCGACGCCGGCGCCTTTGCAGTGGTTCTGGAAAAGGTCACCGAGAGCCTGGCCGACCGGATCACCGCCGAAGTGCCGATCCCCACCATCGGCATCGGCGCCTCGGCGGGCTGCGACGGCCAGGTGCTCGTGGTCGACGACATGCTGGGGCTGTTCACCGCCTTCAAGCCGAAATTTGTCAAACGCTATGGCCAGCTCGGCCAGGACGGCGCGGCTGCGATTGCCGCCTATGCCGCCGATGTGCGCGCCCGCGCCTTTCCGGCGGCCGAACATGTCTTTGCCGACGAAGCGCCGGGAAAAGCCTCGTGAGCGTGCCGATCATTCGCGAGCCCGCGGCGCTGCGGGCGATGACCGCCGGGTGGCGGCGCGCCGGCGAGGCGATCGGCGTGGTGCCCACCATGGGCGCGCTGCACGACGGCCATCTCAGCCTTGTAGCGGCGGCGAAACAGCGGGCCGACCGGGTGATCGTGACGATCTTTGTCAATCCAAAGCAGTTCAACAATCCCGACGACCTCAAGAACTATCCCCGCACCGAAGAGGAGGACGCCCGCAAGCTCGAGCGCTTCGGGGTCGATGCGATCTGGGCGCCGGAGGGCGACATCATGTATCCGCCGGGGTTTTCGACCAATGTGTCGGTGGCCGGGCTGACCGGCGTGCTCTGCGGCGCCTATCGGCCGGGGCATTTCGATGGCGTGGCGACGGTGGTGACCAAGCTCTTTCGTCAGACCGCGGCCGATTTCGCCTTTTTCGGCGAGAAGGATTTTCAACAGCTTCAGGTCGTCCGCCGGCTGTCGCGCGATCTTGATCTCGGGGTCGAGGTGGTGGGTTGTCCGACGATCCGCGAGATCGACGGGTTGGCGATGTCGTCGCGCAACCTGCTGCTTTCGGATCGGGCCCGGGTCAAGGCGCCGCGCCTGCATGAGGTGATGGAAGAGATCGCCGCCGGGCTGGCTGCGGGCCGGCCGATGCCGGAGCTGGTGCCGCCGGCGCTGCTGGCGCTGGAAAAGGCGGATTTCCTCAAGGTCGACTACCTCGAACTGCGCAGCTGCGACACGCTCGCGCTGCTCGAGTCCCCGCGCGAGCCGGCCCGGCTCTTTGCCGCCGCCTATCTCGCCGGGGTGCGCCTGATCGACAATATCGATATCCCGGTGCGTGGCTGACGCTGCCTCGGCCGGCGGCGAGCCGACCGCGGGCGCGCGCCGATATCCGGCTTGAGGCTTGGTTTGCCGCCGGCGGCCAGGCCGCACCGGTGTCGCGCGGGCAAGCGGCCGGGCACCGGGGCGCCCGGCGCGGCTTCATGCCCGGGCCTCCGTTTCTCCCGGCAGTCGGGCGAGGGCGGCGACGAGGAAGGCCGCGGCCAGGGTGATCGTGATGATGATCGGCCAGCTTGTCAGGAACCAGCCGGCCACGCCGGTCAGCACCTCGGCAAGCAAGGCAAAGGCCGAGGCCGGCCCCTGTGAGGGGTGGTGCGGAAAGAGCGCGACATAAGCGGCCAGCAGTGCCGCGGCGGCACTGCCCAGCGCGGTGAGCAGCGCGCCCAGGGTGCCGTCCCCTCCGGTCGGCGTGCCGAAATAGAGCCGGAGCGAGATTGCGAAGGCCCCGAGCCCGAGCAGGACGGAGAGGGCCAGAAAAATGCGGGTCATCGAACACCTCGGATGCTTGCGGTAATCCAGGAAAAAACGCATGGCAGCCGTCGAAGGTTCCGGCCGGTTCCGGGGTGTCGCGAGGTCAGTCGGTCAGCAAAAGCGCGGCCAAGGACAGCGCCATGACCTGCGCGCTCTGGACCATGTCGTCGATGCCGACCCATTCGTCGGGCTTGTGCGCCAGTTCCAGAACGCCGGGTCCATAGGCGATGCAGTTTTTCAGTCGGCCGATGCGGTCGATATGCTTCTGATCGTAGGTGCCGGGCGAGGCGACATATTCCGGCGCCTTGCCCATGACCTCGCGGATCGCCTGCGCCACCGTTGTGACAACCGGCGCCTCGCGGTCGGTCATCGAGGGGGCGACATGGTTGATCTCCTGCAACCGGTAGTCGAACCTCGCGCGGGTCGCCTTCAAATCGTCGAGCAGCGCGCGGACCTCGCCGGCGACGCCGGCATGGGTCTCTTCGGCAAGATAGCGCCGGTCGATCACCACGCGGCAGCTGTCGGGCACGCAATAGGCGGGCAGGCCGGTGTAATCGTCGGGCGGCTCGAGTTCGCCGCCGTGGATCGAATTGATGTTCATCGTCGATTGCCGCGCGCCTTCGGGCACCACCGGCATGTCGGTGCGCCGTTGCGCCATGGCGGGGTAGAGCCGGCTCTCGAAGGCATCGATCACCGCCCCCATGTGGCGCACCGCGCAATCGCCGAGAAAGGGCATGGCGCCATGGGCGATCTCGCCTCTGGTTTCGATCTCGGCCCACCAGGCGCCGCGATGGCCCAGGCAGATCCGGTCCTTGTTGAGTGGCTCGGGGATGATGACATGCTGCACGCGCTCGGGTGCAAAAAATCCCTGTTCGGCGAGATAGGCGACGCCGCCATAGCCGCCGGATTCCTCGTCGGCGGTGCCAGAGATCTCGACCGCGCCGTGAAAGTCGGGGCAGAGATCGACAAAGACCTCGGCCGCGAGGATCGCCGCCGCCAGCCCGCCCTTCATGTCACAGGCACCGCGGCCGTAGATCCGACCTTCCTTCACCTCGCCGCCGAAAGGATCGACCGTCCATCCTTGGCCGACCTCGACCACATCGGTATGCGAGTTGAAATGCACGCAGGGCCCGGTGTGCCGGCCCTCGCGGCGGGCCATGACGTTCCAGCGCGGGTATCGGTCGCTGTCGCCCGGGGCGCCGGTCGCGCGGATCATCTGGATGTCAAAACCGCGTTTTTCCAGGCGCCGGCCGAGAAACTCGCAGATTTCCCGATAGTTGGCGCCGGGCGGGTTCAGCGTGGGAATGCGGATCAGCGCCTGCGTCAGCGCGATCAGATCGTCGCGCCGGGCGGTGAGTTCGTCTTTCAGGCGGTTGGTGATGGCGGTCATGGGCGCAGTCTCGCGTTTGGGACCGCGGGGCGCAAGGGCATGGTTGGCCGGGGCGGTCGGGAGGACGCGGGTTTCCGCGATGTGCCCGGTTTCGGGCATCCTCCGGTGACGCGCGGTTCGATGTCCCGCAAGGGGGGCGCCCCGGGCATGATCCGGCCGCTCCTCGGGCCGCGAGGTCCC
This sequence comes from Marinovum sp. PR37, assembly GCF_028807375.1. Lineage (NCBI taxonomy): Bacteria > Pseudomonadati > Pseudomonadota > Alphaproteobacteria > Rhodobacterales > Roseobacteraceae > Marinovum > Marinovum sp. PR37. The sequence goes on from NZ_JARAML010000006.1 coordinate 173,571, forward strand.
GGGTCGAGCCCGGGACGGGGTCAACGCAGGAGGAACCTCGGGGCGTCACCCACCGGCACCGGGCCAAGCCAGATCGCGCCCTCCTCGAGCCGCAGCGTCAGATCGAGCGAGCGGCGACCACCGGAGAGCCCGGCCATCAGCGTCAGTGTCGCCTCGACCCCGTCGGCCAGCACATCCGCGACCTGCCCGGAGGCGCGGGCCACCGCGAGCATCTCCTGCCAGTTCTGCGCCTGCACATGCACATCGCCGGTGGCGCGGCCTTCTCCATCGATCTCGAGATCGCCGGTCAACCGGAGCGCCATCGGACCCCATTCCAGCGCCGCTTCGCGGACCGCGATCCGGGTCGGCTGCGGCCGCGCCTCGGCCGAGGTCAGCGTCCAGGGCGCGTCAAAGCCCAGTTGCGCCGCAATCCGCGCCTCGGAAAAGGTTTGCGGCAGGGCGCCGCCGGTGGCCTGGTTGAGCCCGCGCGGCAGGGCCAGCCCCTCGGCGGTCAGCGCCACGTCATAGCTGGCCGCGTCCACCCGGGTGCCGGCCAGGCGCAGCTGCGCCAGCGCCGTGGTCGCGCCGTCGGTGCCGGTGATGTTGAGCACATCGGCCACCAGGGTGCCCCGTGTCAGCGCGTGGTCCTCGCCCTCGGTCACCAGGCTGGCCTGCATCTGCTCGCTGGTGACGTGCAGCGGGCCGTCGGGCGTCACGATCACCTGGTGGCGGGGCCAGGCGGCAATCGCGTGATGGCGGTTGTAGCTCAGCAGAAAGAGCTGAAAGAACGGCGCTTCCCAGCCCAGCCCGCTTTCGGGGTCCAGGATGCGCAGATCGGTCCAGGTGGTGTCGTGGCGGTTGGGAAAGCCGCGCACCTTCATCTCGGCATACCCGGCCTCCCAGCCATCGTCGCGGCGCTCGGCGAACCAGCGCTGGTAGCCGGCCATGAGGCTCTGTTTGCCCCAGAGCCAATAGCCCGACCAGGCCAGGGCGGCGACGAGTATCACAAAGGCGAGACGTTTCATCATGGGCTTTCTCCGCGCGTGGGCTTTCGCCTCTTGCGGCAATGCTTTACTGGCAGAAGGCGGAAAGGAAAAGCATGATGGCACTCTGGGTCTTCGGATACGGCTCGCTCCTGTGGAACCCCGGCTTTGCGGTGGCGGAAAGCCGCCTTGCCTCGCTTGAGCATTATCACCGCAGTTTTTGCATGCATTCGATCCATCATCGCGGCACCGAAGCGGCGCCGGGCCTGGTTCTGGCACTCGACGAGGCGCCGGGCGCGATCTGCGACGGGGTGGCGCTGCGGGCCGAGCCGGGCACCGAGGACGACACGCTGGCCTATCTGCGCGACCGCGAGCTGGTGTCTTCGGCCTATGTCGAACGGCATGTGATGCTGGGGCTGGAGGATGGCCGCCAGGTCGAGGCGCTGGCCTATGTCATCAACCGCGATCACTGGCAGTACTGCCGCGACATCCCGCTCGAGGACCAGGCGCAGATCATTGCGCAGGCGGTGGGCGGCCGGGGGCCGAATACCGAATATCTCTGGAACACCGCGCAACATCTGACCGAACTGGGCATCGAGGATGCAGATTTGCAATGGTTGGCCGACCGGGTCCGTGACATTTGCCGATAACGCCTTGGCTTGACCGGGAATCCTCCCTAGAGTCCGGACGGATTTAGCTATCTTCAGGAATGGTCCCTCATGGTGGACAAGCCGGACCGCGAGGCCGCACCGAGATTTTCCCAGCCTGTCCGTCAGGTCTTCTTCATGGTCACCGTTCTGGGGCTTGTCGTGGCCGGTCTGGTGCTGGCGTTGCCCCGCGTGCTGCCGGTGTTCCTGTCGAACCCCTATCTGAACGGCTTCATCGTGCTGGTCTTCGTGATCGGCGTGCTGGCGACCTTCTGGCAGGTGCTGACGCTGATCGGCTCGGTCCGCTGGATCGAGAATTTCGTCTCGGAGAACGACGCCGGCAAGGAGGCGCCGCGCATCCTTGCGCCCCTGGCCGCGCTGATGCGGACCCGGGGCAAGCGGATGCAGATTTCGGCCACCTCGTCGCGCTCGATCCTCGACTCGGTGGCGCAGCGGATCGACGAGGCGCGCGAGATCACCCGCTATATCGTCAGCCTGCTGATCTTTCTGGGGCTTCTGGGCACCTTCTACGGGCTGGCCACCACGGTGCCGGCGCTGGTCGATACCATCCGCTCTCTGACCCCGGCCCCGGGCGAGACCGGCGGCCAGATCTTTGAGCGGTTGCAGGAAGGCCTCCAGGCGCAGCTCGGCGGCATGGGCACCGCTTTTGCCTCGTCGCTGCTGGGGCTGGCCGGCTCGCTGGTCGTGGGGCTGCTGGAATTGTTTGCCGGCCATGGCCAGAACCGGTTTTACCGCGAACTCGAGGAATGGCTCTCGACGATCACCCGTCTGGGGTATGCCGGCTCGGGTGAGGGCGAAGGCGCGAGCGACCAGCAATTGCTGGTCGCGGTGGTCGATCACATGTCCGAACAGATGGAGCATCTGCAACAGATGTTCGCCCAGTCCGACGAAAGCCGCGCGGTGGTGGATGACAAGCTCTCGACGCTGGCCGACAGCGTCGAGCGGATGACCGAACAACTCGAGCGGCAATCGGCACCGACCACGGCCCTGACCCGGCTGGCCGAGGGGCAGGAACGGCTGATCGACGCGCTCGAGAGCCGCAAGGGCGACGGCGAGGGCGGCATCGATGCCGAAAGCCGGATGCGTCTGCGCTCGATCGACGTGCAGATGCTGCGCATTCTCGAGGAAATGTCCGCCGGCCGGCAGGAAAGCATGGCCGAGCTGCGCACCGATCTGGCGCAGCTGACCCGGGCGCTCAACATGGCGGTGCGGCAGGTCAGCGCCGCAAGCGCCGCCTCGTCCCGGCCGGGCCGCCACCTGAGGCCGCCCAAGGTGGGAACCCCCGAACAGGAGGGCTGATCCATGGCGTTGTCACGCCGCACCGGTCAACGGTTTCAAAATTCGATCTGGCCCGGCTTCGTCGATGCGATGACCGGCTTGTTGCTGGTGCTGATGTTCGTGTTGACCATCTTCATGGTGGTGCAATTCACGTTGCGCGAAACCATCACCGGCCAGGAAAGCGAGCTCAACCAGCTCTCGAACGAGATCGCGGCGCTGGCGCAGGCCCTGGGGCTCGAACGGGAAAAGACCGCCGAATTGCAATCCGAGGTCGGCAATCTGGTCTCGACGCTGGTCGATGCCAATACCCGTGCCCGGGAACAGGCCGCCCTGATTGCCGGCTTGCAGCAGGACGTGACCGAGCGCGATGCCGCGCTGTCGCAGGCCGGGCAGCGGATCGCCACGCTGGAACAGACGGTTGTCGAACGCGAGGATGCGCTGGGCGCGGCCAATGCGCGGATCGCCTCGTTCGAGGATCGGGTCGCCGGGCTGCTGGCCGATCAGGAAACCGCCACCGCGCGGATCGCCGAGCTGGAAGATAGCGAGCAGGCGCTTCTGTCGGAGCAGGAGGCGCTGCAACTGGCCTTGGCCCAGGCCCGCGACGAGATCGACGCCGAGGTCGAGGCGGCGCGGCTGGCGGCGGCGCAGGCCGATGCGCTCGAGGCGATGATTGCCGATCTCAAGGCGCAGCAAGAGGAGTCCTCGGCGGAATTTTCCAGCCAAGTCAGCGCGTTGGAAGACCGGCTGAGCGAGGAAGAGGCGCGGCGGCTGGCCGAGGCGGCAGCGGCGGAGGCTCTGCGCGAAAAGCTGATGACGGCGGATGCCGAGCTTTCGGCAATGACGCTGGCGCTCGAGGAGCAGCGGCGCGAGGCGGAAGAGACGCTGTCGATGTTGGCGGCGGCGCAGGCGGCGGAACAGGATCTGGATGCGCGGCTGGCGGCGGCACTGCTGTCGCAACGGGCGGCCGAGACGCGGGTTGCCGAGATCGGTGCAACGCTCGAAGAAACCGCGGCCGAGACCGAGGCGCTCAAGCAGCAGCTGGCGGCGGCGCTTCTGGCCCAGCGGCAGGCCGAGCAGCGCAATGCGGCCCTGGCCGAGGATTTGCAGGCCGCGATCAGCGACGACCGGAGCACCTCGTCTCAGCTCAATGCGCTCGAGGCGCAACTTGCGGCCGCGCTGCTGGACAGCCAGGATCAATCGGCCCGGATCGGCGAGCTGGAACAGGCGCTGACCGCCCTGCGTGACAGCACCGACGCGGAAAAGGGCGCGCTGGAGCAGCAACTGGCCGAAGCGCTGGCCGCCAAGATCACCGCCGAACGCAGCGCCCGCGAGGCCGGGCAGGCGGTAGAGGCCGCCGAGGACCGGCAGGCGACGCTCGAGGCCGAGCTGGCGCGGGCGCTGGCGGCCCAGTCCGATCTGGCGGGCGTCGAGGACGAGTTGGCCGAAGCGCTGGCCGCTCAGGTCGCGGCGGAACAGGCGCGGGCGGCGGCGGAAGGCCGTCTCGAGACCGCGCAGGCGCGGCTTTCGGAGGCGCGGACCGAGACGCAATCGCTCGAGGACCGGCTGGCCGAGGCGCTGGCGGCACAATTGGCGGCGCAGGAAAACGCCGCGGCGCTGGGCGGGCAGCTGGAAGCGGCGCAGGAGGGTGTGGCGGCGCTGGAAAGCCAGCTTGCCAACCTGCGCGCGACGCTGGACGAGACCGAGACCGGCGAGGCCAGCCTGCGCGATCAGCTTTCGGCGGCGCTGGCGGCTACGGTCAAGGCCGAGACCGCGCAGGAGGACATTCGCAAGCAGCTGGCCGAGGCCCTGGCGCTGAAGCTCGCCGCCGAAGAGGCGGCCGAACAGGCCGAGGCCGCGGCCAGGACGCGGGCGCAGGAAGTGACCAACCGCGAGGCGCTTCTGGCGGCGGCACGGCAGGAGCTGGAGCAACAGACCCAGGTTTCGACCGAGGCGCAGAGACGCGCCGCGCTTCTTAACCAGCAGGTTGCCACGCTGCGCGACGAACTCGGGCAGTTGCGGGCCTTGCTCGATGATTACAAGGCCCGCGACGCGGCGCAGAACATCCAGATCGAGAACCTCGGCTCCGACCTCAATGTGGCACTGGCGCAGAAGGCGCTGGAAGAGCGCCGCCGGGCCGATGCCGAGGCGCGCAATGCGGCGTTGCTGGCGGCCGAGAAGGCGCGGCTCGAGGAAGAGGCCAAAGACCTCGAAAGATACCGTTCGGAATTCTTCGGCCGGCTGCGCGATCTGCTGGGCAGTCAGGAAGGCGTGCGGATCGAGGGAGACCGCTTTGTCTTTTCCTCGTCGGTTCTGTTCGGCTCCGGCGATGCCCGTCTCTCGGACGCGGGCCAGCACGAGATCGCCAAGGTGGCGAACATCCTCAAGGCGGTGGCCGATGACATCCCCGACGAAATCGACTGGGTGATCCGTGTCGACGGCCATACCGACGATGTGCCGATCGTGGGCTCGGCGCAGTTCGCCGACAATTGGGAGCTGAGCCAGGCCCGGGCGCTTTCGGTGGTGCGCTACATGATCAATTTCCTCGGCATCGCGCCCGAGCGGCTGGCGGCAAACGGCTTTGGCCAGTTTCAGCCGGTCGATCCCGGCACTTCCGAGGCCGCGCGGGCCCGCAATCGCCGGATCGAGCTGAAACTGACCGAGAAGTAGCCCGACCGGTCAGAGCGCCACGATCTGCTTGCCGAGGTTGCCGCCCCTGAGCATGTCGAGAAACGCCTGCGGCGCGTTCTCCAGCCCCTGCGCCACATCCTCGAGCCAGGTGACGCCGCCGGATTTCACCAGCGGCGCGACCTCGTCGAGGAAGGCGGGGAAATCGTCCCAGTGGTCAAAGATGATCAGCCCCTGGATGCTCAGCCGCTTGACCAGCACCTGACGCCAGAGGGCGGGCAGGGTGTCGGGCCCGTCGGTGGAAACGCCCTCGTACCAGGCGACGGTGCCGATCACCGGCACCCGCGCATGGGTGTTGAGCAGGGGCAGCACCGCGCGCAGGACGTCGCCGCCGACATTCTCGAAATAGACATCGACGCCATCGGGCGCGGCAGCGGCAATCGCCGCGCGCAGATCCGCCACCTCGTCAAAGGCATGGTGATCGATCGCGGTGTCAAAACCGAAGGTCTCTTGTGCGATGCGGCATTTCTCGGCCCCGCCGGCAATGGCCACGGTGCGCATTCCGGCGCGTTTCGCCAATTGCCCGACCATCGATCCCACAGGCCCGGTCGCCGCGGCGACGACCAGCGTCTCGCCCTGTTGTGGCCGGCCGTATTTGGTCATCCCGGTCCAGCCGGTAAAGCCCGGCATCCCCAGCACCCCGAGCGCGGTCGACGGCGCGAGATCGGCGTCGAGCTTGCGCAGCTCCTTGCCCGGCAGCACCGCGTGGCTCTGCCAGCCGGTCATGCCGGTCACCAGATCGCCCTCGGCAAAGCCTTCGGCGCGGCTCTCGACCACATGGCCCACGCCCTGGCCGGTCATCACCGCATCCACCGCCACCGGATCGGCATAGGATTTCGCATCGCTCATCCGCCCCCGCATGTAGGGATCGAGCGACAGATGGCTGACCTTGACCAATACCTCATCTGCGCCCGGGGCCGGCATCTCCGCCTGCTCGAGCCGGAAATGTTCCGGCCCTGCTTCGCCTTCGGGCCTTGCTGCCAATACCACACGTTCTACGACCATCTTACGTTCAGTCCTTTTCCGAAATCTGTTGCACCGCGGCGCGCTTCGCCGCCAGACTGTCACCTAGGCCGCCGGGAGAGCAAGCCAAAGGGAGGACGCCCCATGATGGGTCAAATGATGCAGCGCCCGCTGCAAGTGATTGAACTCTTGCGATATGGGGCGGAAATCTTCCCCGAGGCCGGGCTGGTCTCGGCGCTGTGCGAAGGCGGGCGTCACCGGCAGAGCTACCCCGAGACCCTGGCGCGCACCGCGCAGCTTGCGCATGGGCTGGCCGGGCTGGGCATTGTGCCGGGCGACCGGGTCGCGACCCTGGCCTGGAACACCCATCGGCATTTCGAGCTCTACTACGCCACCGCCGGCATGGGCGCGGTGGTGCATACCATCAACCCGCGGCTCTCGCCGGAACAGATGCTCTATGTCATCGGCCACGCCGGGGATGCCGCGATCTGTGCCGATCTGACCTTCGTGCCGATCCTCGAGGCGCTGGCGCCGCAACTGCCCGAGGGGATCCGCCTGATCGTGATGACCGACCGGGCGCATATGCCCGACAGCCCGCTCGACCTGATCTGCTACGAAGAGCTGCTGGCTGGCCAGCCCGAGACCTACCATTGGCCCGAGACCGACGAGAACGCTGCCATCGGCCTGTGTTACACCTCGGGCACCACCGGCCACCCCAAGGGCGCGCTCTATTCGCATCGCTCGACGGTGCTGCATGCCTTTGCCATCACCCTGGCGCTGCGGTCCTCGCTGACCGAGGGCGCGCGCATCCTGCCCGTGGTGCCGATGTTCCACGTCAACGCCTGGGGGCTGCCCTATTCCGCGCCGCTGGCCGGGGCCTCGCTGGTGATGCCGGGGCCGGGGCTGGCGGGCGATGCGCTCTGGGAGCTGATGAACGAGGAAGAGGTGACCTCGGCCTGGGGCGTGCCCACCGTTTGGCTCGGGCTTCAGGCAGAGATCGCCAGGCGCGGCGGCAATCCCAAGGGGTTCTCGCAGGTGGTGATCGGCGGTTCCGCCGCCTCGCGCGCGATGATCGAACGGTTCGAGACGGCAGGGGTGTCGGTCTGCCACGCCTGGGGCATGACCGAGATGAGCCCGGTCGGCACCCACGGCATCCTCAATGCCGCGATGCAGGCCCTGCCGCTGGACGACCGGCTGGATCTTCAGGCCAAGCAGGGCCGCCGGGTGTTCGGCTGCGAGATGAAGATCACCGATGCGGATGGCGCCCCGCTGCCCCATGACGGCACTTCCGTGGGCGAACTGCATGTGCGCGGCAACACCATCATCTCGGGGTATTTCGCCAATGACGCCGCCACAAGGGAGGCCTTCGATGCCGAGGGCTGGCTGGCCACCGGCGATGTGGCGACGCTTGATCCGCAGGGCTTCCTGTCGATCCAGGACCGCGCCAAGGACCTGATCAAATCGGGTGGCGAGTGGATTTCCTCGATCGACCTCGAGAATTGCGCCATGGCGCATCCGGGGGTGGCCAATTGCGCCGTGATCGCCGTGCCGCATCCGAAATGGGACGAGCGGCCGCTGCTGGTGGTGGTGCCCGCCGGCGATGACCGCCCCGGGCTGTCGGAGATTCACGACCTGATGCAGACGCGGTTCGCCGCGTGGCAAATGCCCGACGATCTGGTCTTTGCCGAAGATTTGCCGCTGACCGCCACCGGCAAGGTCTCCAAGCGGCAGCTGCGCGCGCGCTTTGCCGAATACACACACCCCGATCTGCGAAAGGGATAATCCATGGATCTTGGTATGACAGACCGGGTGCGCCCGCTGGTCGAGGCGGTGCGCGCAATGGTGCGGGACGAGATCGCGCCGCTGGACCGGGAGTTCCACGCAGAAGTGGGCCGGCATTCCTCGGGCGACCGGTTCCGCCACAGCGCGCGGCAGATCGAGATTCTCGAAACCCTCAAGGCCCGCGCCCGCGACCGCGGGCTCTGGAATTTCTGGCTGACCGACAGCACCCGCGGCCAGGGGCTGACCACGGTCGAATATGCCTATCTCGCCGAGGAGATGGGCAAGGTGCATATCGCCGCCGAAGTGTTCAACTGTAACGCCCCGGACACCGGCAACATGGAGGTCTTTGAACGCTACGGCCCGCAATGGATGAAGGATCGCTGGCTGGCGCCGCTGCTCGAGGGCGAGATCCGTTCGGCCTATGTGATGACCGAGCCCGATATCGCCTCGTCCGATGCGGCCCAACTCGCCTTTGCCGCGCGGCGCGACGGCGACGATTACGTGCTGAATGGCGAAAAGTGGTGGATCTCCGGCGCCGGCGATCCGCGCTGCAAGGTCTATATCCTGATGGCCTGCACCGATCCCCAGGCCCCGAAGCACCAGCGGCACACGATGTTCGCGCTGGATGCCGAGACGCCGGGGATCGAGGTGCTGCGCCCGATGCAGGTCTTTGGCCAGGACGACGCGCCGCATGGCCACATGCACCTGCGTTTCACCGATGTGCGCATCCCGGCCGAGAACGTGATCCTGGGCGAGGGCCGGGGCTTCGAGGTGGCGCAGGGGCGGCTGGGGCCAGGGCGCATCCACCATTGCATGCGCGCCATCGGCCAGGCGGAAAAGGCGCTCGAGATGATCTGCCGTCGCGGCCTCACACGCGAGGCTTTTGGCAAGCCGCTGGCCGAGCTGGGCGGCAATTTCGACAGGATCGCCGACGCCCGGATGGAGATCGAGATGGCGCGGCTTCTGTGCCTCAAGGCGGCCTGGATGATGGACACGGCGGGGGTGCGCGCGGCGCAGCCGTGGATTTCCAAGATCAAGGTGGTGGCGCCGCTGATGGCCGGCCGTGTGCTGGACGAGGCGATGCAGATCCACGGCGCGGCCGGCATCTCGCAGGATTTCGATCTGGCGCATATGTGGACCCATGTGCGCACCCTGCGCTTTGCCGACGGGCCCGACGCGGTGCACCGCCGGCAGGTGGCGCGGGCCGAGCTGCGGAAGTATCGCAATGGGTGAATGGCAGCGCGACAGAGGACTGCGCCCGCCCGGGATCGGCGCGGAATGCGCCCGGCCTGAGGCCGGGCGGGCAGTCCTGGGGAGGCCGAGCTGATGGACAGCGATGCGCTTTCGCGCCTGACCCCCTGGCTGGCTGACCATATCGCCGGCTTCCAGGGCCCAGTCGCGGTGGAAAAATTCGCCAGTGGCCAGTCGAACCCGACCTTCCGCCTCACGACCCCCGGCGCGGATTACGTGCTGCGCCGCAAGCCGCCGGGCCAGCTCCTGAAGTCCGCCCATGCCGTCGACCGCGAATTCCGCGTGCAAAAGGCGCTGGCCGACACCGATGTGCCGGTTGCCCGCGTACTGGCGCTCTGCGACGACGACAGCATCCTCGGCGCGATGTTCTATGTCATGGAGCATGTCCCCGGCCGGGTGATCCTTGACCCCTCACTGCCTGGCGCCACGCCGGACCAGCGCGGTGCGCATATGGCCGAGATGAATCGCATTCTTGCCGCCATCCACGAGGTCGACCTCGCCGCCTGTGGCCTGTCTGATTATGGTCCGCCCGGCGATTACTATGTCCGGCAGCTCGCCCGCTGGACCAAGCAGTACCGGGCGAGCGAAACCGGTGCGCTGCCCGAAATGGACCGGCTGATCCTCTGGCTCGAGAGCAATTTGCCGGAAGAGGACGGCCAGCGCTGCCTTGTTCATGGCGATTACCGGATCGACAACCTTCTCTTTGCCCGGGAAGCGCCCGAGATCCGCGCCGTGCTCGACTGGGAACTGTCCACCCTTGGCCATCCCTTTGCCGATCTGGCCGGCGTCATCATGCAATGGCAGTTGCCGCCCGGCGAAGAGGGCCGGGGGCTGGCCGGCCTCGACCGTGCGGCGCTGGGCCTGCCCGACGACGCGGCCTTTCTTGCCAGCTATTTCGACCGCCGGGGGATCGACCCGCCGGACAGTTTCGGCTTTTACCTGGCCTTTGCCTTCTTTCGCATGGCGGCGATCCTTCAGGGGGTCAAGAAAAGGGCTCTGGACGGCAGCGCCTCGAACCCCGAAAAGGGCCGCAGGCTTGGCGCCTTCGTGCCGCGCTTTGCCGAATTGGGACTGGAGGCCGCAGATGCGCGATGACACCGCCGCCGATTGGGAAACCCCCTCGCCCTGGGGCAGCCATATCGGCATGGACCTGACAGAATGGCAGGCGGATTTCGCCCGGGTCGAGCTGTCTCTCGCCGCGTTCACCCGCAATCGCCATGGTGCGCCGCACGGCGGGGTGCATGCCAGCCTGCTCGACACCGCCATGGGCTTTGCCGGATGTTACACCGGCGATCCGGCGCGGCGGCAGATGTGCCTGACGCTGAACCTCTCGGTCAATTACCTGTCACGGCCGCAAGGCAGTCGGCTCGTCGCCGAAGCCCGCAAGACCGGCGGCGGCCGGTCGACTTTCTTTGCCGAGGGCAAGGTGCTGGATGTGGATGGCACGGCGATTGCCACCGGCACCGGGGTGTTTCGCTACCGCAAGTAAGGCTCAGCCGATCGCTTCGAGCAGTGCGCGCCGGGGCGCGTCAAGCGGACTGGGGCGGTGGCTTTGGGCATCGACCTGCACCTGCGCGAAAAAGCCGGTGGCGGCGGCCTCTTCGGAGGTGCCCCGAAACAGCGCCAATTCCAGCGTGAAAGAGCTGGTGCCGATGCGGCCACAGCGCAGGCCGGCATGGATCAGATCGGGAAAGCGGAGCTCCTGGAAAAAGCGACAGCCGTTTTCGACCACCAGAAAACGGGGCGAATCCACGGTCTCGCCGAGAAAGCCGGTCTCGATCTGCCACAGGGTCAGCGCGGTGTCGAAAAGCGAGAAATAGGTCGCGTTGTTGAGATGGCCGTATTGATCGTTGTCGGCCCAGCGGGTGGGCAGGGCGGTGTGCCAGGGGTATGCGCCGCGCGCGCGGGTCATCCCCGGTTGAGCAGACGGAAGGCCGAGGAGGCGCCCCAGCCGGCGGCGATGGCAATCGCCAGCGACAGCAAACCATAGATCAGTGGTTGTTCGCGCGACAGGTTGAACAGGAAGCGTTCCAGCCCGACCTTGCGCACATCGATCACCGTCTGGTGCAGCGAGATCACCTTTTGATCGCGCACCAGGAAGACGCGGGCGATATAGGGGCCTTCGGTCAGGTTCGCCGGCATCTGGACAGTGCTGCGGAACAGCGCCTGTTCGGCCACTTCCACTGCGCCCTCGTTGCGCTGATACAGTCCGTTGTTGCTGCGGATTCGCAGCACGGCCTCGGCAAAGGCGGCCTCGGATTTCAGCGTCCAGACCGCGCGGTCGGCGGTGATCCGGTACTGGTTGTTTGCGTTCTCGCTCAGGATTTCGTCGAGCGGACGCGAGGAGGACACGGCATAGAAGCTGGGTGCCGCCGAGACATCGACCGACTCGGTGTTGATCCAGATGCCGAAGCGCCGCTCCTTGCGGCGCACCACCACCGGCTCGGACGGGCCGGCAATGGCGATGATCACGTCAAGCTCGCCCTCGGGCTGCGGCGCATTGCGCTTGATCGCGCCAAACAACAGGATTTCGGAGCCGTCGAAATTGGCGGTGATGCGAACCCGCTTCTGCGACAGGCCCAGAACCACGTCTTCTTCGACGGCTTCGGTCTGGGCGGTGACACCAAGCGGGGTGAGCAGGCAAAGCAGGAAGGCGGCCAGTCGCAGCATCAATGGCCCTCCACATCGCCGATGGAATACAGCTCACCGGGTTGCAGCAGCAGGTCGAGCGCCAGTTTGCCGCACACCACGAGGACCAGGATCGCCAGCAGGATGCGCAGTTGCTCGGCCTTGAGCTTGACACCGATCCGGGTGCCGATCTGGGCGCCGATGACACCGCCCACCAGCAAGAGGACCGCCAGCGCCATGTCGACGGTAAAGTTCGTCGTGGCGTGCAGCAGCGTGGTAAAGGCGGTGACGAAGATGATCTGAAAGAGAGAGGTGCCGACCACGACCTTGGTCGGCATGTGCAGGATATAGATCATCGCGGGCACCATGATGAACCCGCCGCCGACGCCCATGATCGCCGCGAGAATGCCGACAAGCACCCCCACCATGATCGGCGGGATCACCGAGATATAAAGACCGGAGGTGCGGAAGCGCATCTTGAACGGCAGCGCGGTGACCCAGCCGCGATGCTTGCGCTTGGCCGGAGCGACGCCGCCGGACTGGCGCATCTTGCGGATCGCGCGCAGGCTTTCGATGAACATCAGCGCGCCGATGATGCCGAGGAACACGACATAACAGAGGCGCACAAGAAGATCGACTTGGCCCAAGGATTTCAGGTAGTTGAAGACAAATACACCCACCGCGGCGCCAATCAGGCCGCCGATCAGGAGGACAACCCCCATTCGGAGATCGACGGTCTTTCGCTTGAGATGCGCCAGGAGGCCAGAAAAGGAAGAGGCGACAATCTGGTTGGCCTCGGTGGCCACGGCAACCGCCGGCGGGATGCCGATGAAGAACAGCAGCGGCGTCATCAGAAAGCCGCCGCCCACGCCGAACATGCCAGACAGGACGCCCACCATGCCGCCCAGCCCGAGGAGCAGGAAGGCGTTTACCGAAACTTCGGCTATAGGCAGGTATATTTGCATGCGGTTCTCTAGCCGCAACTCAGAGGGCTTTGCAAGCGGGCCGGCGGCCTCTGAAGGCAAGTTTTTCCGCGTTGCGGCATTTTTTTTGACGACGGGTCAGGTTGAAGCGGTTTGATGTTGTGTCTTCTGCGAAAAGATTTCCGTAAATACTCGTTATGGTTGTGCAATCTTTGAGGGAAAGGAAAAAATGTCTCTGGTGCGGACGGTTTTGCAGGAATCTGTCGCAAAAGGATTCGCAGGCGCAATTCGTGCTGCGCCTGCGAGATGTCGGCCCCTGGCGGTCAGCGCTCCTTGACGTAGGGCTGGCCGCCGGCGCGCGGCGGGATCGCCTTGCCGACAAAGCCTGCGAGGATTACCACGGTCAGCACATAGGGCAGCGCGTCCATGAACTGCACCGGCAGGGTGATGAGGCCCAGATCGATGTTCTGATAGCGCAGAGCCACGGCTTGCAGCAGGCCGAAGAGCAGACAGGCATAAAGCGCATACCACGGCCGCCACTTGGCAAAGATCAGCGCCGCCAGCGCGATGAAGCCGCGACCGGCCGTCATGTCCTTGACGAAGCCGGCCTGAAGCCCGGTCGCCAGATAGGCACCTGCGATGCCGCAGAGCACGCCACAGATCGCTACCGCCGCATAGCGCAGCCCGACGACCGAGACGCCGGCGGTATCGACCGCCGCCGGGTTTTCGCCCACGGCGCGCAGGCGCAGGCCGAAGCGGGTGCGAAACAGCACCCACCAGCTCAGCGGCACCATCAGGAAGGCGACATAGACGAGGATGGAGTGGCCCGAGATCAGTTCGTAATAGATCGGACCGAGCACCGGAATGTCGATGACTTCTTCGGCGAAGGGCAGGGTGATCGGTTCGAACCGGCCCTTGCCGATCAGCGATGGCGTGCGCCCGCCCTGGCTGAACAGATCCTGCGCGATCAGCACGGTCATCCCGGCGGCAAGGAAGTTGATGGCGACGCCGGAAATCAGCTGGTTGCCGCGAAAGGTGATCGAGGCCAGCCCGTGGATCGCCGAGAGCATCAGCGAGGCGGCAATGCCCGCCAGCAGCCCGAGCCAGACCGAGCCGGTGATTGCCGCCAGCGCGGCGGCAAAGAATGCCGCCGCCAGCATTTTGCCTTCGAGGCCGATGTCGAAGATGCCGGCGCGTTCGGAAAACAGCCCGGCGAGGCAGGCAAGAAGCAGCGGCGTCGCCAGCCGGACGGTGGAATCGAGCACTTGCAGGATGGTGAAAAGATCCATGGCTCAGCCCTCCTTCCGGCGCAGCGCCAGGAAGACACGTTCCAGCGGCATGCGCACCATATTGTCGAGCGCGCCGGTGAAGAGGATCACCAGAGCCTGGATGACGACGATCAGCTCGCGCGGAATATTGGTCCAGAGCGCCAGCTCGGCCCCGCCCTGAAAGAGGAAGCCGAACAGGATCGCGGCAAGAAAGACGCCAAAGGGATGCGACCGCCCCATCAGTGCTACGGCGATGCCGATGAAGCCGGCGCCCTCGGTCGCGTTGAGGATCAGCCGTTCGCTTTCGCCCTGGGTGGTGTTGAGCGCCATCATGCCCGCAAGCGCGCCAGAGATCAGCATGGCGATGACGGTGATGCGCACCGGCGAGATGCCGGCGTATTTCGCCGCGCTCTCGGAATGACCGAAGGCGCGGATCTCATAGCCCAGACGGGTGCGCCAGAGCAGCAGCCAGACCACGAGACAGGCAATCACGGCAAGGAAGAAGGTGACATTGGCCGGCGCACCGCGAAACATGATGGTCTCGGCGCTCGAGAACATGTCGCGGAAGGTGGGCAGATGGGTGGCTTCGGGGAATTTCTCGGTCGCCGGGTCCATCGCGCCCTGTGGCCGCAACAGGTTGACCAGAACGTAGTTGAGAAAAGCGGCGGCGATGAAGTTGAACATGATCGTGGTGATCACGATATGGCTGCCGCGCTTGGCCTGAAGGTAGGCCGGGATGAAGGCCCAGACCGCGCCAAAGGCGGCCGCCCCCAGGGTTGCGGCCAGCAGCGCCAGCGACCAGTGCGGCCAGGGAATGTAGAGCAGTACCAGCGCCACCCCGAGCCCGCCCAACGTGGCCTGCCCCTCGCCGCCGATGTTGAACATCCGCGCATGGAAGGCGACGGCCACGGCGAGGCCGGTGAACATGAAGTTGGTGGCGTAATAGAGCGTGTAGCCCCAGCCGGCCGAGCGCATCAGTGCGCCTTCGACCATCAGGTTGAAGGCGGCGACCGGGTCTTCGCCGATACCGATGATCACCAGCGCCGACAGGATCGCCGCGAGGATCAGCGAGATCAGCGGCACGAGGACGGCATCGGCCCAATGGGGCATTCTATCCATGGAGCGGGTCTCCGTCGTTGAGTAACCAGGCGTGAAGCCGCGCGATCGCCGCCCCGCGAGGGGGTGAACCGACGGCGCTTCGGGCCACTTTATGGCGCCAAATCCGCAGGAGTTCGGAACAGAGCGCCAAACTTGCGAAATCGCCGCCCCGGGCGGCAGTCGGGTGATCTCGCGGCGGCCTCGGGCCTTGATCCCACGCGCGGGAACCTGTCTCACCCATGTTGCTCGGCCTCCCGCGCTTCCTTGGCCGCCAGTTGCTCTTCGACCGCGTCGATGATCGGCTTGTCCGGCATCTCGGTGATCCCGGCCATCAGCAGCCCCAGCTCCTTCTCGTCGGTCTCCGAGGCGCGCCGTTCGCCCATGATCACCCCGTCGAACATCACCGCCACCCGGTCCGCGAGCGACAGGATCTCGTCCAGCTCGACCGAGACCAGCAGCACCGCCTTGCCGGCATCGCGCAGGGAAACGATCTGCTGGTGAATGAACTCGATGGCGCCGATATCGACGCCGCGCGTCGGCTGGCCCACGAGCAGCAGGTCGGGATTACGCTCGATTTCGCGCGCGACGACGATCTTCTGCTGGTTGCCGCCCGAGAAATTCTTGGCGGCAAGGTTGGGATCGGGCGGGCGGACGTCGAATTTCTCCATCTTGCGTTCGGTGTCGGCCTTGATCGCGGCATTGTTCATCAGAATGCCGGATTGATAGGCCGCGTCGTGGTGATAGCCGAAGGCCACGTTTTCCCAGGCGTGGTAATCCATGATCAGCCCTTCGCGCTGGCGATCTTCGGGCACATGGGCGATGCCCCGCTTGCGGCGCGACTGGCCATCGGATTTCTTGCCGGTCAGGCCGATCACGTCGCCGTTGAGCCGCACCTCGCCGGTGGCGTCGCGATAACCGCCCAGCACTTCGAGCAATTCCGACTGGCCATTGCCGGCCACCCCGGCGATGCCGAGGATCTCGCCGGCATGCACCTCGAGGTCGATGCCCTTGAGCCGTTCGACCCCGTCGCCATCGACAACCCGCAGCCCCCGCACCTGAAGGATCGGAGCGCCGGGCTCCGCCGGCTGTTTGTCCACCCGGAGCAGGACCTTGCGGCCCACCATCAGCTCGGCCAGCGCCTCAGGGTCGGTCTCGGCGGTCTTGACCGTGGCGGTCATCTCGCCGCGGCGCATCACCGAAACCGTATCGGTGATATCCATGATCTCGCGCAGCTTGTGGGTGATCAGGATGATCGTCTTGCCCTCTTCACGCAGCCGGTTGAGGATGCGGAACAGCTGATCGGCCTCGGCCGGGGTCAGCACGCCGGTGGGTTCGTCGAGGATCAGGATATCGGCCTGCCGATACAGCGCCTTGAGGATCTCGACCCGCTGCTGGTGACCGACCGAAAGTGTCTCGACCACGGCATCCGGGTTGATCTTGAGTTCGTATTCCGCTGCCAGATCGGTCAGCGCCTCGCGCGCCTTGGCCAGCGAGGGTTTGAGCAATTCGCCGTCCTCGGCCCCGAGAATGACGTTTTCCAGCACGGTGAAATTCGGCACCAGCTTGAAATGCTGAAACACCATGCCGATGCCGGCGGCGATGGCGGCCTGGCTGTCGGGGATGGTGGTCTTCTGCCCCTGAATGAAGATCTCGCCGGCGTCGGCCTTGTAGAAGCCGTAGAGGATCGACATCAGTGTCGATTTGCCGGCGCCGTTCTCGCCGATGATGCCGTGGATCGTTCCCGGCATCACGCGGATCGAAATGTCCTTGTTGGCCTGAACCGGGCCAAAGGCCTTGGATATGCCTTTGAGTTCAATGGCGGGGGCGGTCTGGGTCATCCGGTCTGTCCTCGTGATCCTGGTCAGAGTTGCAAAGCTGGACGGATTTGCAAAGAGGCAAATGCCCCGTGCCGTGGCGGCAGGGCGGGGCCTGGTGCGACTTGTGCGTTTTGTCAGTCCGGGGCCGGGCGTCGGGCGGCCGGCGGCGCAGAGAGCGGCGAGAAATCCCGGCGCGCGAATGTCCGCCGGCTTGGTCCCGGGTCTCGGGCCTCGGGAGATGCAAAGAAGCCGCGCCATTGCGGGCGCGGCTTCGGTTTCAGTCTCGCGCGGGGATCAGAAGTTCAGATCCGGGCAGCTGTCGTCCGAGGTGTAATCATGCACCGTCAGCTCGCCGCTGGCGATCTTGCCCTTGGCTTCATCGACGGCGGTTTTCATCGCCTCGCCGACCAGCGCTTCGTTGTGCTCGTCCAGCGCGTAGTCGATGCCGCCATTGCCGACGCCCATCACATTGATGCCGGTTTCCAGCGCCTCGCCCTGGGTCATCGCGTCATAGACCGCGTTGTCGACCCGTTTCAGCATCGAGGTCAGGACCTTGCCGGGGTGCATGTAGTTCTGGTTGCTGTCGACGCCGACCGAGAGGATGCCCTCGTCGGCCGCGGTTTGCAGCACACCGACGCCGGTGCCGCCGGCGGCGGCATAGATCACGTCGGCGCCCTGGGAGATCTGCGCCTTGGTCAGCTCCGAGCCTTTCACCGGGTCGTTCCAGGCCGCCGGCGTGGTGCCGGTCATGTTCGACAGCACGGTGATGTCACCGTTGACCGCCTTGGCGCCCTGGGCATAGCCGCAGGCGAACTTGCGGATCAGCGGAATGTCCATGCCGCCGATAAAGCCGACGGTGCCACTGTCAGAGGCCATCGCCGCCATCATGCCGACGAGGTAAGACCCCTCGTGCTCGTTGAACACCACCGAGCGCACGTTGGGCTCGTCCACCACCATGTCGATGATGGCGAATTTGGTCTCGGGGTAATCGGGGGCCACTTCCGACAGCACGTTGCCAAAGGCAAAGCCGGTCATGACGATCGGGTTGTTGCCGTTTTCGGCAAAGCGGCGCAGCGCCTGTTCGCGCTGGGCCTCGGATTGCAGCTCGATCTCGCGGAAGCTTTCGCCGGTTTCTTCGGCCCAGCGCTGCGCGCCGGCAAAGGCGGCTTCGTTGAAGCTCTTGTCGAATTTGCCGCCGAGGTCAAAAATCAGCGCGGGTTCGGCCAGCGCCGCCCCGGCAGACAGCGCCATCGCGGCCGTGGTGGCAAGTACTTTATGCATGAATGTCATATGGTTGCTCCCGTTGGTATGCCTCGGGGTAGCCCCCCGGGCAAAGGTCTCTTGCCCGGGCTGCCCCGGATCATGGCCAATTAAGGCCGGGTTGCCGGCAAAGGGTCAACCGATTCTTGTGCAGTTCCGCTGCGGAAACCGGGGGTTAGCCCAGCGCGCGGCGCAAGATCAGCGCATCGGCGGCGGCGCCGTCGCGACGCGGGTAATAGCCCCTGCGCCGGCCTGCCATCGCAAAGCCCGCGCCGGCATAAAGCGCGCGGGCGGCGGCATTGTCCTCGGCCACTTCCAGAAACAGCGTCTCGGCGCCGCGCCCGGCCAGTCCGCCGAAGAGCGCGCCAAGCAGCCCGCGCGCGACGCCCTGGCGGCGCCGGGCGGGATCGGTCGCGATGGTGAGAAGCTCGGCCTCGTCCAGTGTCACCCGCGCCAGGGCAAATCCCTCGGGGCGGGCCACCAGAAGACAGGCGGGATCGGCCAGAAAGCTGTCGAATTCAGCGGCGCTCCAGCCGCGGGCGGGGGCAAAGGCGGCGGCGTGCAGCGCCGCCAGAGCCTCAGGCCTCATCGAGGATCTCCGGCGGCAGATCGCGCGCCGGTGCGGCATCGGCCGGGCGAATGTAGAGCGGCGCCGGCGGGCGGGTCTCGGTGGCAAAGCGCTGCGCGGCAATCCGGGCGATGGCTTCGGCTATCGGCACCGGCTGGGGCAAGGTCCGGGCGCTCAGCAGCGCGGCCCCGGGGCCGGTGATCGCGGTTTCCGGGGCAAAATCCGCCAGCGCCACCAGGCCCGGAGCGCCGTCGGGAAACCGCTGCACATAGGCGCGCTCGCGCCGCGCGTCGACCACCGCCGTCACCGGCTCGGGCAGGCCGAAGGCCGCCGCCTCCAACGCCGAGACGCCCACCGCCGGAAGACCCAGCGACAGCGCCAGCCCGCGGGCGGCGGCGACCGAGATGCGGATGCCGGTGAAATTTCCAGGGCCGGTGCCGACGCCAAGCGCCGTCAGGTCGCGCCAGGTGACGCCGCCTTCGGCCAGCAGTTCCTCGAGCAGCGGAAACAGCCGTTCGGCCTGGCCGCGGCCCATGTCTTCGGCGTGTTGCGCGACAACCCGGTCGGCGCACAGCAAAGCGGCCGCGCAATGCGCGGCCGATGTGTCAAATCCCAGAACCAGCGGTTCAGACATCAGGACTATCCGCGCCGCCGCTCAGACAGCGACGGGGCGCACCTCGGTGACCTCGGGGATATAGTGGCGCAGCAGGTTCTCGATGCCCATCTTCAGCGTCAGCGTCGACGAGGGGCAGCCGGCACAGGCGCCCTGCATGTGCAGATACACGACGCCGCGCTCGAAGCCGTGGAAGGTGATGTCGCCACCATCCTGTGCCACCGCCGGGCGCACCCGGCTGTCGAGCAGTTCCTTGATCTGACTGACGATTTCGCCATCTTCGCCGGAATGCTCGGCATGGCCCGAGGGGCCTGCGGCATCGCCCGCCATGACCGGCGCGCCGGATTGGAAATGCTCCATGATCGCGCCGAGAAGCGACGGCTTGAGGTGATCCCAGTCCATTGCCTCGGCTTTGGTGACGGTCACGAAATCATGGCCGAAAAACACGCCCTCGACGCCATTGACCGCAAACAGCCGCTCCGCCAGCGGCGAGGCCGAGGCGCCCTCGGCCGAGGGGAAATCCGCGGTGCCCATTTCCAGCACGGTCTGGCCGGGCAGGAATTTCAGCGTTGCGGGGTTCGGTGTGGATTCGGTCTGGATGAACATGGGTCAGGGTCCTTATCGCTTGGATGAGATATGTCCATCCGCCGGGGCATTGTCAATGTTTGGAACGGTTCTAAACCGCGGCACCCGGCGCATCCTTGCGGGTGCCGGCCTGCGGTGTATCGACAAGGTGAAGCGCCGAGTCCGCCTCGGGAGCCGCCCGCGGGCCGCGATGAGGGCCAGCGCTGGCGGTCAGGTGATCGCTTCCAGCCGCTCCTTGGAAAGATCCCCCGGCACGATCGTGACCGGGATTGGCAGCAGGCCGGAGTTGCGGGTGAGCTGGGTGACCAGCGGGCCGGGGCCCTGCTTGTCAGTGCCGGCGCCCAGCACCAGCACGCCGATTTCGGGGTCCTCGCTGACCTGGGCGATGATCTGATCCACCGGCTCGCCTTCGCGGATCACCAGCTTGGGGTCGACGTTCTGCCGGTCGCGCATCCATTTGGCGAAGACCTCGAAATGCGCATGAATGCGCTCGCGCGCCTCTTCGCGCATCACTTCGCCGACGCCGATCCAGTGGTTGAACTCGTCCGGCGGGATCACCGAGAGAATCTCGACCCCCCCACCGGTATGGTTGGCCCGCATCGCGGCGAACCGCATCGCGTTCAGGCATTCTCGGCTGTCATCCAGCACGACGAGGAATTTGCGCATCTGTCCACTCCTTGCGACGGATCATGCCCGCCTTCGTCCTTACGGACAATTGGTTATTGCTGCGAGGCCGCCCAGTCCCAGTACAGCGCGCGGGCGCGGCGGGTCAGGGGGCCTGTCTGATAAACGGTATCGTCGAACCCGGTGACCGGGGTGACCTTCATCATGTTGCCCGAGAGAAACACCTCGTCGGCGGCATGGAAATCGGCAAAGCTCAGCACCTTTTCCACCACTTCGACGCCATCGGCGCGAAGGTTCTCGATATGCCGCGCGCGGGTGATCCCGGCGAGGAAGGTGCCGTTGGCCACCGGCGTGAAGACCACGCCGTCGCGCACCATGAAGACATTGGCTGTCGCGGTCTCGGCCACATTGCCCAGCGCATCGGCCACCAGCGCATTGCCAAAGCCCTTGGCGCGGGCCTCGGCCAGCATGCGGGCATTGTTGGGGTAGAGACAGCCGGCCTTGGCATTGACCACGGCATCGGCCAGCACCGGGCGGTGAAACTGGGTCCGGGTCAGCGTCGTGCTGGCCTCTTCGGACGCCATCGGGATGGCCTCGAGGGAAATGGCGAAGCCGGTGGCGCCAAGCTTGGGCACGACACCGAGGAAATCCCCCTCGAGCGCCCAATACATCGGCCGGATATAGACCGCGGTGCCGGGGGCATAGGCCGCAAGACCTTCCTGGACGATCGCCACCATGTCTTCGGTGCTGACGGTGGGGGTGATCATCAGCGCCTCGGCCGAGCGGTTGACCCGGGCGCAATGGCGATCGAGATCGGGGGTCAGGCCGTTCACCATGCGCGCGCCGTCGAACACGGTCGAGCCCAGCCAACTGCCGTGATCGGCCGCCTTCATCACGGCAACATCGCCGTCATGCCACTGGCCGTCGAAATAGGTGCGGATCTCTGTGCCGGTCGCCATTTGCGTCCTCCTTCGCGCGGACACTAGGCGGGCCGGCGGGCAAGGTCCAGAGGCTGCACCGGGGGCCACCGGAAAACCCGTTTTGCCCGAGAACCGCCCTCAAGAGGACACAATTACCGAGAAAAACCGGATTTGTTTCCAATTCGAGCGGTACAAGGAGACCCGCGTTGCCCGACGTCCTGTCCTTTGGCAAGAGCCTGACACTTTTCGCGACCTCGCCGATCACCGGCACGGCGCTTGGCGATTATCTGCGCGGCACGGGTGCGGCCGATACGATCTTTGGCGGGGGCGGCAGCGATACCCTGCGCGGTGGATATGGCGATGACCTGCTCTCGGGGGGCGCCGAGGCGGATTACCTGCATGGCAACCGGGGCGCGGACACGCTCGAGGGAGGCGCGGGCGACGATCACCTCAGCGGCGGCGGCGACGATGACGTACTGTCCGGCGGCCTGGGCGCCGATGCCCTGCGCGGCGGCAGCGGCAGCGATCTGCTCGACGGCGGTGCGGGGGTCGACACGCTCAATGGCGGCAGCGGCAGCGACACGCTGGATGGCGGCGCCGGAGATGACAGGTTCTACGGCGGCACCGGCGCGGATGTGATCCTTGGCGGCGCGGGGCACGACACGGCCTACGGCGGCACTGGCAACGACACGATCGCCGGCGGCGACGGCAATGACAGGGCCTATGGCGGCAGCGGCGCGGACCTGATCGGCGGCGATGCGGGCGATGACACGATCTACGCCGGCGGCGGCAATGACACGGTGCTGGGCGGCGCGGGCCACGACCGGATTTCGGCCAATGGCGGCCATGACAGCGTTGACGGCGGCGCCGGATACGACAGGCTGGCCGGCGGTGCCGGGCATGACACACTGGTCGGCGGCGCGGGCAATGACCGCCTCTCGGGCGGCAGCGGCCACGATTTCCTGACCGGCGATGAGGGCCGCGATGCTCTCTTTGGGGGCAGTGGCGACGATGTTCTGTTCGGCGGCGCGGCGCAGGACACCCTGACCGGCAGCAGCGGGCATGACCGGCTTGACGGCGGCGGTGACGACGATCTGCTGCGCGGCGGGTCGGGCGCGGATACGCTGACCGGCGGGGCCGGCGACGATCTGCTGATCGGCGGCCAAGGGGATGATGTCTTTGTCTTTCTTCCGGGGTTCGGCGCGGATACGGTCGCGGGCCACGGCACTGGCGACGACCTGATCGACATGACCGCGCTCGGGGTGAGCGACCTTTCCGACCTGGCGTTTGCCGAGACCGAAGCCGGGCTGGTGATCACCGCGCCCGAGGGCGACAGCCTGCTGATCGACGGTGCCACGCTGGCGAATTTCGACAGCGACACCATCCTGATCTGAAACGCAAAGACGCGCCGGGTTTCCCCGGCGCGTCTGTCTCTCTCAGGTGTCTTTCGCTCAGTGAACGACGGCATCATCCGGCCGTGGCCGGTTGGTCGCCGCCACTCGATCGCCGATGATCAACCCCTCGGACCCGGCGCTCACCGGCACCAGATCGCCATCGGCCACGTCGCCGGCCAGCAGCATTTCGGCCAGCGGATCCTGCAAGGCGCGCTGGATCACCCGCTTAAGCGGACGCGCCCCGAACACCGGATCATAGCCTTCGTCCGCCAGCCATTTGCGCGCCGTCTCGTCCAGCTCGAGCGCGATTTTGCGCGTGGCCAGCCGCTTGAGCAGCCGGGCAAGCTGAATGTCGACGATGCCCGACATGTCCTCGCGCTTGAGCCGGTCGAAGATGATCGTCTCGTCCAGGCGGTTGAGGAACTCGGGCCGGAAATGCGCCCGCACCGCATCCATCACGTCGCGTCGGGCCTGCGCCGAATCCGCGCCTTCCGGCAGTTGCGACAGCGCCTGACTGCCGAGGTTCGAGGTCAGCACGATCAGCGTCTGCTTGAAATCGACCGTGCGGCCCTGACCATCGGTCAGCACGCCGTCATCGAGCACTTGCAACAGCACGTTGAAGACATCCGGGTGCGCCTTTTCCACCTCGTCGAAGAGCACGACCTGATAGGGCCGGCGCCGCACCGCTTCGGTCAGCACCCCGCCTTCGTCGTAGCCGACATAACCCGGCGGCGCGCCGATCAGGCGGGCAACGGCATGTTTCTCCATGAACTCGGACATGTCGATACGCACCATCGCATTGTCGTCGTCGAACAGGAAATCGGCCACCGCCTTGGTCAGTTCGGTCTTGCCCACACCGGTCGGCCCGAGAAAGAGGAAGGAGCCAAGCGGCCGGTTCTCGTCGTTCAGACCGGCGCGGGCGCGGCGCACGGCATTGGAGACCGCTTTGACCGCCTGATTCTGACTGACGACACGGCGGTGCAGGTCTTCCTCCATCCGCAGAAGCTTCTCGCGCTCGCCCTCGAGCATCTTGCCGGCAGGGATGCCGGTCCAGCGTTCGACAACCGAGGCGATCTGATCGGGGCGCACGGCCTCTTCGACCATGACGCCGTCCTGCTCCTGCTCTTCGGCTTCCGAGAGCTGCTTTTCGAGCTGCGGAATGACGCCGTAGGACAGTTCGCCGGCTTTGGCCAGATCGCCATTGCGCTTGGCAATGTCGAGCTCGGCGCGGGCGCGGTCGAGCTGTTCCTTCAGGTCGCGGGCCGAGGCCAGCTTGTCACGTTCGGCCTGCCATTTGGCGGTCAGCTGCGCCGACCGGTCCTGCAAGTCGCCCAGCTCCTTTTCCAGCTTTTCCAGCCGGTCCCGGGAGGCCTGGTCATCCTCGCGCCGCAAAGCTTCGACCTCGATCTGCTTTTGCAGGATGTCACGGTCGAGCGCGTCGAGCTCTTCCGGCTTCGAATCCACCGCCATGCGCAACCGGCTGGCGGCCTCGTCCATCAGGTCGATTGCCTTGTCGGGCAGGAAACGGTCGGTGATGTAGCGGTGCGACAGGGTCGCGGCCGCGACCAGGGCGCTGTCGGAGATCCGCACGCCGTGGTGCAGCTCGTATTTCTCCTTGATGCCGCGCAGGATCGAGATCGTGTCCTCTTCGGTCGGCTCGGCCACCATCAGCGGCTGGAACCGCCGCGCCAGCGCCGCGTCCTTTTCCACGTGCTTGCGGTATTCATCCAGCGTGGTCGCGCCCACACAGTGCAGCTCGCCGCGCGCCAGCGCCGGTTTCAGCAGGTTCGAGGCATCCATTGCGCCATCGGCCTTGCCGGCGCCGACCAGGGTGTGCATCTCGTCGATGAAGAGGATGATTTCGCCGGCGGCCGCCGTCACCTCGGCCAGCACCGCCTTCAGACGTTCCTCGAACTCGCCGCGGTATTTCGCACCGGCGATCAGCGCGCCCATGTCGAGCGACAGCAGGCGCTTGTCCTTCAGGCTCTCGGGCACGTCGCCATTGACGATGCGCAGG
This sequence comes from Marinovum sp. PR37, assembly GCF_028807375.1. Classification (NCBI taxonomy): domain Bacteria; kingdom Pseudomonadati; phylum Pseudomonadota; class Alphaproteobacteria; order Rhodobacterales; family Roseobacteraceae; genus Marinovum; species Marinovum sp. PR37. Next base: position 198,875 of record NZ_JARAML010000006.1, read on the forward strand.
GCGAGGCCCTCGGCAATCGCCGTTTTACCGACGCCGGGTTCCCCGATCAGCACCGGGTTGTTCTTGGTGCGGCGCGACAGCACCTGCATGGCGCGGCGGATTTCCTCGTCGCGGCCGATGATCGGGTCGATCTTGCCTTCGCGGGCCCGTTCGGTGAGGTCGAGGCTGTATTTCTTCAGCGCCTCATATCCGTCTTCGGCGCTTGCGGTATCGGCGGTGCGACCCTTGCGGATGTCGTTGATCGCGCTGTTCAGCGCCTGGGCATTGACCGCCCCGGCCTCCAGCGCCTTTTTCGCTTCGGAGCGGACCAGCGCCAGCGCCATCAGGATGCGTTCGACCGGCACGAAACTGTCGCCGGCCTTCTTGGCGACCTTCTCGGCCTCGTCCAGCACCTTGCCGGTGCCGCTGTCCATGTAGATCTGGCCGGCGTCGCCGGTCACCTGGGGGATCTTGCTCAGCGCCAGATCATTGGCCTGCACCACCCGTTCCGGCGCGCCGCCGGCACGTTTGATCAGGTTGGCGGCCAGGCCTTCCTCATCATCTAGCAGGGCTTTGAGAATGTGTTCCGGGGCGAGCCGCTGGTGGCTTTCCCGCATTGCGATGGTCTGCGCGGCCTGAATGAACCCGCGCGACCGCTCCGTGAACTTCGACAAGTCCATGGCTGTCTCCTTCATGTCAAGCGCCCGGTAATGTGGATGCCCGGCTTGGCGGCACATCCCCTTGTGGGCCTTATGACAGAAAAATGGGCACGGCGCCCGGCATTTCAAGCCTGCGGGTGCAGGCTTTGCCAGCCCGCACCGATGGGTCCGCCGGGGCCTCTGCGGCGCCGCGCCCGACAGCCCCGGAGCCAGGCGCGGGGCAGGGCGCGCCGGGGGTGGGCGGGAACAAACCCCGGACCTGCCGGGTTTTCTTGCCAGGGGTCACGCCCCGCGAGCAGACAGATGGAGGCAGGAGCATGCCGTTCAAGACCCGTATCACCGACGCCCGCCACAATGCCGAAACCGGTTGTTTCGAGGCGCATGTCACCCTGATGGAGGGCACCGAGAGCTTCACCTATTCGGTTGAATGCCCCGCCCCCATCGACAGTGACACCGACGAGGTGCAGGCGGCATTGGTGGCCCGCGCCCGGCGCCGGCACCGCCCGGCAGAATGCCGGCTGGTCCGTCGCCGTGTGGCCACGCCCCTGCCGGACCGGCAGGAGGATATCTCCCGCCGCATCCTCGACGCCCGGCCCAATTACCTCGAGCAGATCCTCACGCGGCACTGAGCTACATCTGTAGAACCACGCGCCCGCGCGCGTGCGTATGCCGATGGCGTGCAGGTCCGTGACCTCGGTAGCGCGGTAGAACCACGCGCCCGCGCGCGTGCGTATGCGCGAGGCTTGACCTCCTGCGGCCACTCGGCCAACAAGGCGCGACCCTGCCCAACGGAGCTGCGCCATGACCCTTCCCCCCTCTGATGACCGCCTGATCGTTGCCCTCGACGTGCCGAATGCCTTGGCCGGGCTGGCACTGGCCGAAAAGCTGGGGGACAGCGTTTCGTTCTACAAGATCGGGCTGGGCATGCTCACCGGCGGCGGCATGGCGCTGGCCAACGAGCTGAAGGCGGAACAGGGCAAGCGCATCTTTCTCGATATGAAGCTGTTCGACATCGGCGCCACGGTCGAGGCCGCGGTGCGCGGGCTGGCGCAGTTCGATCTCGATTTCCTGACCGTGCACGGCGATCCGCATGTGGTGCGCGCCGCCAAGGAGGGTGCCGCCGGCAAGGAACTGAAAATTCTCGCGGTGACGATCCTCACTTCGCTTGATCGCGACGATCTCGATGACGGGCTAATTGCGCCGGGCGACATTCATGACATCGTCGCCACCCGCGCCGCCCGCGCGCTGGAGGCGGGCGCCGACGGGGTGATCGCCTCGGCGCAGGAAGCCGCGATGATCCGCGGCCTGCCCGAGGCGCAGGGCCGGCTGATCGTCACCCCCGGCATCCGCCCCGCCGGTGCGGCGGCCGGCGACCAGAAGCGCATCGTCACCCCCGGTGCGGCGGTGGCCAGCGGCGCCGATCACATCGTCGTCGGCCGCCCGGTCTGGCAGGCCGGCGATCCGCGCGCCGCGGCCCAGGCCATCGTGGCCGAGCTCAATGGCTGAGCCCGGGCACCCCGGGGCGCCAAACGTTACAGAAAGGCCACGCAGAGTTGAGCAAGCGTGGTTTTGTCCAGACCCCGACGGCCGCTAGATAGAAGGCTAAGCGGGGCGCCTGCACTCGGACCCTGCGCGACAAACCAAAGGGAACGACATGGCCAATCGCTGGAAGAACACGCTGACCGAGACCGACGTCACGCCGGAAACCGTCTACCTTAATCGGCGGCAGCTCATGGGAGGGGCCGCCGGCATCGGCCTCGCCGGCCTCGCCGGCCCGGCGATGGCGCAGGAGGATGCGCTCGAGCCCAATGAATGGGACGACATCACCACCTACAACAACTTCTACGAATTCGGCACCGGCAAGGATGACCCGGCGCGCAATGCCCATGCGCTCACCACCGATCCGTGGAGCGTGAAAATCGATGGCATGGTCGACAATCCCGGCGAGTTTGCCTTCGAGGACATCATGGCCCGGATGACCGTCGAAGAGCGCATCTATCGCTTTCGCTGCGTCGAGGCCTGGTCGATGGTGGTGCCCTGGAACGGCTTCGAGCTGGCCGACCTGCTGAACCTGGCCGGGGTGCAATCGGGCGCGAAATACGTGGCCTTCGAGACGCTCTATCGCCCGGACGAGATGTGGGGCCAGAAATATCCGGTGCTGGAGTGGCCTTATGTCGAGGGGTTGCGGCTGGACGAGGCGATGCATCCGCTCACCATCATGGCCACCGGCATCTATGGTCGCGACATCCCCAATCAGAACGGCGCACCGCTGCGGCTGGTGGTGCCGTGGAAATACGGCTTCAAGTCGATCAAGTCGGTGGTGCGCATCACCCTGACCGATCAGGAGCCGCCGACAAGCTGGAACATTGCCAATGGCCGCGAATATGGGTTCTACAGCAACGTGAACCCCGAGGTGGACCATCCGCGCTGGTCCCAGGCCAGCGAACGGCGGATCGGCGGCGGGCTGTTTGCGCGCAAGATCCCGACGCTGATGTTCAACGGCTACGAAGAAGAAGTGGCCAGCCTCTATGAAGGCATGGATCTGCGAAAGTTCATCTGATGGTCGATTCCCTCAATACGGCGTTGCGCCGGGTGCCGGCGTGGCTGCTCTATATCGTGCTGCCGCTGCCGGCGTTCTGGTTCCTCTATCTCGGCCTGACCGGCGGGCTTGGCGCCGAGCCGATCAAGGCGCTCGAGCAGGAGCTTGGCGAATTTGCCCTGCAATTGCTGATCGTCGGGCTGGCGGTGACGCCGCTGCGGCGGTTCGCCGGGCTCAACCTGATCCGGTTTCGTCGCGCCATCGGCCTCATGGCCTTTTTCTACGTGGCGCTGCACCTGCTGACCTGGCTGGTACTCGACGTGCAGATCCTGTCGCAGATCTGGGCCGATATCGTCAAACGCCCCTATATCACCATCGGCATGGCGGGCTTTGTCCTGTTGGTGCCTCTGGCGCTGACATCGAACAACTGGTCGGTGCGCCGCCTGGGGCCGCGCTGGCGCAAGCTGCACAAGCTGACCTATCTGGCGGTGTTGCTGGGCGGTGTGCATTACCTGATGCTGGCCAAGGGGCTGCAACTGGAACCATTGCTCTATCTCGGCGTTATCCTCGGACTGCTCGCGCTTCGGATCGAACCCGGCAAGCTGCGTCGCCGCATCGGCCGGCGCAGCGCGGCCTGACCGGCGCCATAGACATATTGGAGAGACCCATGTTGCGTTCCCTCATCCTCGCCTTGCCCTTTCTGGCCGCCACCGGCGCCGGCGCCGAGACCGTGAAGGTCGCCACCGGCAAATCCGTGGCCGAAGCCGCCGAGGCGCTGGCCCAGGCGATCGAAGCGGCCGGGGCCACGCTCTTTGCCCGCGTCGATCACGGGGCAGGGGCGCAGAAGGTGGGCCAGGACATCGGCGCATCCGAATTGCTGATCTTCGGCAACCCCGAGGTCGGCACGCCGGCGATGGTCGAGGCCCGCGAAGCCGGGCTGGCCCTGCCGCTCAAGGTGCTGGTCTATGAAGACCGCCAGGGCGGCACCTGGCTGGCCTATGAGGCGCCCGCCGAACGGCTCGCCGATCTGGCCGATGGCGCCTTGCCCTCCGAGGTGACCGATCCGATGACCGGCGCGCTCCGGAAGCTGACGGCCAAGGCGGCGGAATAACCTGCGGGGTCCGGCGGGCGCGATTCCAGGGCGCGCGTCGGTCACATCCGGAGATTCGACTCGGCAACGGCTCCTTTCGGAGCCGTTTTTGATTCCGAAGGGGGTGACTCGGCCGAGTTACGGGGCTGAATCGGGGGCTATAGGGCCCGGATCTGTGGGTAAGCCTGTGGATAGGCCGTTCGAGTCGGAATCGCCGCCTCCGAGAGGCCTTCCGGCAGGCGGCGAAATCCGCGCCAAAGCGAGAAAGTGCAGAAAAAATGACATCGTAACCTTATGATTTTGTGTCATTTTTTGTATATGTGTTAGAAAGTTTGGGATTTGAGTAAAAAAGCGCTTGCGGGTTTGTGTGGGTATACGTAAAAGCCCCCTCACCGGCGGCGCTGAGGCGCACAACGGGACGCCAGACGGGGCGGCGGCGACGAGGCAACGAGACGCTGACGCAGACGAGGCGGAAGATTTTGAGGGAATGACGGGCGGGCGCGCCAAGAAGTTAGGGCGCATCCGGTTGGTTTTTGTCTCTACGCTGTTTGAAATTGATGGTATCTGAAGAGATATGTGGGCGGTTTGGTTCGTTTCGACGAACGACGTCTGTATATCAACGCTGGTAGGGTTTCGGCCCGATGATCCAGTGTCAGCTTCACTGTTTGAGCGGCTTTCGGTTTCTTTAGGAAACCAGAAGCACAATCAAACAGATGACTTTCAATACGTGTCCAATCCTTAGCCGGGTGGACATAGGGTTCTGCCCCCAAAGCGGACCTGAAGTATTGAAGATGTGCAGAGGTTCGAACGTCAAGGATACGCTGGTGACAGCGTTTCAACTTGAGAGTTTGATCCTGGCTCAGAACGAACGCTGGCGGCAGGCCTAACACATGCAAGTCGAGCGAGCTCTTCGGAGCTAGCGGCGGACGGGTTAGTAACGCGTGGGAACGTGCCCTTCACTGCGGAATAGCCACTGGAAACGGTGAGTAATACCGCATACGCCCTTCGGGGGAAAGATTTATCGGTGAAGGATCGGCCCGCGTTAGATTAGATAGTTGGTGGGGTAACGGCCTACCAAGTCTACGATCTATAGCTGGTTTTAGAGGATGATCAGCAACACTGGGACTGAGACACGGCCCAGACTCCTACGGGAGGCAGCAGTGGGGAATCTTGGACAATGGGCGCAAGCCTGATCCAGCCATGCCGCGTGAGTGATGAAGGCCTTAGGGTCGTAAAGCTCTTTCGCCAGAGATGATAATGACAGTATCTGGTAAAGAAACCCCGGCTAACTCCGTGCCAGCAGCCGCGGTAATACGGAGGGGGTTAGCGTTGTTCGGAATTACTGGGCGTAAAGCGCACGTAGGCGGATCAGAAAGTTGGGGGTGAAATCCCGGGGCTCAACCCCGGAACTGCCTCCAAAACTCCTGGTCTTGAGTTCGAGAGAGGTGAGTGGAATTCCGAGTGTAGAGGTGAAATTCGTAGATATTCGGAGGAACACCAGTGGCGAAGGCGGCTCACTGGCTCGATACTGACGCTGAGGTGCGAAAGTGTGGGGAGCAAACAGGATTAGATACCCTGGTAGTCCACACCGTAAACGATGAATGCCAGTCGTCGGGTAGCATGCTATTCGGTGACACACCTAACGGATTAAGCATTCCGCCTGGGGAGTACGGTCGCAAGATTAAAACTCAAAGGAATTGACGGGGGCCCGCACAAGCGGTGGAGCATGTGGTTTAATTCGAAGCAACGCGCAGAACCTTACCAACCCTTGACATCCTCAGCTACATCGAGAGATCGATGGTTCACTTCGGTGACTGAGTGACAGGTGCTGCATGGCTGTCGTCAGCTCGTGTCGTGAGATGTTCGGTTAAGTCCGGCAACGAGCGCAACCCACATCCCTAGTTGCCAGCAGTTCGGCTGGGCACTCTATGGAAACTGCCCGTGATAAGCGGGAGGAAGGTGTGGATGACGTCAAGTCCTCATGGCCCTTACGGGTTGGGCTACACACGTGCTACAATGGCAGTGACAATGGGTTAATCCCAAAAAACTGTCTCAGTTCGGATTGTCGTCTGCAACTCGACGGCATGAAGTCGGAATCGCTAGTAATCGCGTAACAGCATGACGCGGTGAATACGTTCCCGGGCCTTGTACACACCGCCCGTCACACCATGGGAGTTGGGTTCACCCGAAGGCCGTGCGCCAACCTTTCGAGGAGGCAGCGGACCACGGTGAGCTCAGCGACTGGGGTGAAGTCGTAACAAGGTAGCCGTAGGGGAACCTGCGGCTGGATCACCTCCTTTCTAAGGATGTTTCTAGTCATTGATGTTCGCATCAATCGTGAAACACTTAGCAGCTTCCAGTCCTCAAGTAGCCGCAAGGCGGTAGGACATAAACGGAAGCAATATCAGCTCCTCAAGAGCTTGAACCCGACCGTCCTCATATCTCTTCAGACAGAACAAGCGGGCCGCCGGCCCGTCGATATTTGCCAGCAGGCAATATCAACTTGGGTCGGTAGCTCAGGTGGTTAGAGCGCACGCCTGATAAGCGTGAGGTCGGAGGTTCAAGTCCTCCTCGACCCACCAACGTCATCTTCGCCGGAGGCGAAAATGACGGTCGCGGCAATGCTTGGCATGGCCAAGCACCTGCGACACGGCTGAACCACAAGCGGATCGCAGGGTCTTTCCCCTCTCGGTGTTTCCTTCGGAATCACCTGTCGGGTTTACGGCCCCTTTGATGATCCGCAGGCGGATCATCAAAGGGGCCTTAGCTCAGCTGGGAGAGCGCCTGATTTGCATTCAGGAGGTCAGGAGTTCGATCCTCCTAGGCTCCACCAACGTCACATCGCGATGCGAAGTGACGGCGAGCGAAAGCACGTGGCGCAGCCAGGTGCGTGCGAGATGACATTGTTCTGACCCGGTCGATTAGATCGTTAAGCACTGTCTGAGTGTTTAACCGTCCAATCGGACGTTGGCTTTCTTCGGAAAGCCTTTGACATCGTTTAGAGAGATACAAATATCAACACTGTTTGGTCACCCGAGTATGGGATTGACCTCGGTTTGGTTCTGCTTCGGCAGAAGGCACATTCTGGAATGCTTCCTCACTCCAGGCTGTGTATCCCGGATCGAAAAGAACAGCGTTGTCCAAGTCAAGTACACTAACTGATGCTGATCAATGATCAGCATGGGATAGTTTGCTTTTGATCGGAAAGAGCATTTGCACATATTGCGATACGGCTGGCTGCTTGGTGTTTAACCGCGCTCAAGCAGCCGAACAGGCGGTAGCGCAAGCGAATCTGTCTCTTTCTGGATCAAATCAAGCGCGAGAAGGGCGTTTGGTGGATGCCTTGGCAGTAAGAGGCGATGAAGGACGTGATACTCTGCGATAAGTCATGGGGAGCCGAGAATAGGCTTTGATCCATGAATTTCCGAATGGGGGAACCCACCTGAATGTTCATTATAATAACTTCGGTTGTTTATAATGTTCATGACCAGGTACTTGAGACCTGAATACATAGGGTTTTAAGAGCAAACCCGGGGAACTGAAACATCTAAGTACCCGGAGGAAAGGACATCAATTGATACTCCCCTAGTAGCGGCGAGCGAACGGGGACCAGCCGAGCTGTGAGTGTGAATAGAATGGCATGGAATGGCCAACCAGAGTGGGTGACAGTCCCGTATATGAAGCATGATCAGACGTATTAAGTAGGGCGGAACACGTGAAATTCTGTCTGAAGATCGGAGGACCACCTTCGAAGGCTAAGTACTCCTTACTGACCGATAGCGAACCAGTACCGTGAGGGAAAGGTGAAAAGCACCCCGACGAGGGGAGTGAAACAGTACCTGAAACCGAACGCCTACAATCAGTCGGAGCTTGACTGGACTCTAATGACAATCTGATGCACCTCTGATCCCGGAAATCGGGAGACGAAGATGGCAGACGGAACCTTTGCAATTCTCATGCTGGTCGCAGGGCTGGCGGATATGGGATTGAACTATTGCGGCACGGAGACGGGCTGCGTCGGCCGGACCGAGACAGCGCCCCGCGTTGCGATCTCGGGCGGGCAGGTTCTTGAACGCCGGGCAGAGACGGGTGGCGAGGCTTACCTGCGCTACGATCTGGGACACCGCATCGGGCCGTTCGGCCAGGCTGTGGGGCTCAGCATCGGCGACAAGGGTGAGGCCTGGGTCGGCTTCGGCCAGACCTACCGGCAGAGCTTCGGATCGACCCCGTTCTATGCCGAGCTGCATGCGATGACCGGCCTTTACCGGGCCGGTGACGGTCTTGATCTGGGCGGGCCCATCGTGTTCCGCTCGGGCATCGAGGCCGGCTGGGAAAACCGCCGGGGATGGCGGTTCGGTCTCGGCTTCGACCATCGGTCGAACGCGGGGATTTACGACGAGAACCCCGGTGTCGAGACGGTGCACCTGCGGGTGTCCATTCCGACGCGGTAGCATCGAGATTATTATTAGTGTCCAGTCTTGTGACGGCGTACCTTTTGTATAATGGGTCATCGACTTAGTGTATCTAGCAAGCTTAAGCCGTTAGGTGTAGGCGCAGCGAAAGCGAGTCTTAATAGGGCGACTGAGTTAGATGCATTAGACCCGAAACCGAGTGATCTAGGCATGACCAGGATGAAGGTAAGGTAACACTTACTGGAGGTCCGAACCCACACCTGTTGAAAAAGGTCGGGATGAGTTGTGCCTAGGGGTGAAAGGCCAATCAAACTCGGAGATAGCTGGTTCTCTGCGAAATCTATTTAGGTAGAGCGTCATCCGAATACCCCGGGGGGTAGAGCACTGGATGGGTAATGGGGCCCCACAGGCTTACTGATCCTAACCAAACTCCGAATACCCGGGAGTACTAGATGGCAGACACACTGCGGATGCTAACGTCCGTAGTGGAGAGGGAAACAACCCTGACCTACAGCTAAGGCCCCCAATTCATGGCTAAGTGGGAAAGCAGGTGGGACGACCAAAACAACCAGGAGGTTGGCTTAGAAGCAGCCATCCTTTAAAGATAGCGTAACAGCTCACTGGTCTAAACAAGTTGTCCTGCGGCGAAGATGTAACGGGGCTCAAGCCATGAGCCGAAGCTTAGGATGCCGTAAGGCATGGTAGCAGAGCGTAGTGTGACATAGGACCTCTCCTCTTTAGCGATCCTCGGATCGCCTTGGAGGAACGGGTTCTTTCTGTGAAGCCGGCGCGTGAGCGATCCGGTGGAGAGATCACTAGCGAGAATGATGACATGAGTAGCGACAAAGAGTGTGAGAGACACTCTCGCCGAAAGTCCAAGGGTTCCTGCTTAAAGCTAATCTGAGCAGGGTAAGCCGGCCCCTAAGGCGAGGCAGAAATGCGTAGCCGATGGGAACCACGTTAATATTCGTGGGCCAGGAGGATGTGACGGATCAAGAGGGTAGTTCATTCTTATCGGATTGAATGGGCTGCTTATTGGTCCCTGGAAATAGCCCTCCATCAGACCGTACCCTAAACCGACACAGGTGGACTGGTAGAGAATACCAAGGCGCTTGAGAGAACGATGTTGAAGGAACTCGGCAAAATACCTCCGTAAGTTCGCGAGAAGGAGGCCCGGTTCCTAGGCAACTAGGGGCTGGGGGCACAAACCAGGGGGTGGCGACTGTTTACTAAAAACACAGGGCTCTGCGAAGTCGCAAGACGACGTATAGGGTCTGACGCCTGCCCGGTGCCTGAAGGTTAAAAGGAGAGGTGAGAGCCTTGAATTGAAGCCCAGGTAAACGGCGGCCGTAACTATAACGGTCCTAAGGTAGCGAAATTCCTTGTCGGGTAAGTTCCGACCTGCACGAATGGCGTAACGACTTCCCCGCTGTCTCCAACATCGACTCAGCGAAATTGAATTGCCTGTCAAGATGCAGGCTTCCCGCGGTTAGACGGAAAGACCCCGTGCACCTTTACTACAGCTTCGCACTGGCATCAGGACTGCAATGTGCAGGATAGGTGGTGGGCTTTGAAGCGCGAACGCCAGTTTGCGTGGAGCCTCCCTTGAGATACCACCCTTTGCATTCTTGATGTCTAACCGCGGTCCGTTATCCGGATCCGGGACCCTGCGTGGCGGGTAGTTTGACTGGGGCGGTCGCCTCCTAAAGAGTAACGGAGGCGCGCGATGGTTGGCTCAGACCGGTCGGAAATCGGTCGTTGAGTGCAATGGCAGAAGCCAGCCTGACTGCAAGTCTGACAAGACGAGCAGAGACGAAAGTCGGTCATAGTGATCCGGTGGTCCCGAGTGGAAGGGCCATCGCTCAACGGATAAAAGGTACGCCGGGGATAACAGGCTGATACTGCCCAAGAGTCCATATCGACGGCAGTGTTTGGCACCTCGATGTCGGCTCATCTCATCCTGGGGCTGGAGCAGGTCCCAAGGGTACGGCTGTTCGCCGTTTAAAGAGGTACGTGAGCTGGGTTTAGAACGTCGTGAGACAGTTCGGTCCCTATCTGCCGTGGGTGTAGGATACTTGAGAGGAGTTGCCCCTAGTACGAGAGGACCGGGGTGAACGATCCACTGGTGGACCTGTTGTTGCGCCAGCAGCAGTGCAGGGTAGCTATGATCGGACAGGATAACCGCTGAAGGCATCTAAGCGGGAAGCCCCCCTCAAAACAAGGTATCCCTGAGGACCGTGGTAGACCACCACGTCGATAGGCCGGAGATGTAAGTGCAGTAATGCATTCAGTTGACCGGTACTAATGGTCCGATAGGCTTGATTTGATCCAGTAACAGACAGATTTGTCAAACTGGTCACGATCAAAGCAAACTACACACACATATATCAGTAACTTGACTTGGAATTTGCCTCTGTCTTACGGCCTTGAACGCATAACGCGCTCAAGTAGCCGAATAGGCGGTAGCGCAAAATACCGGGGCTTTCCCGGTTTGGTGATCACAGCACGAGCAAAACACCCGGTCCCATCCCGAACCCGGCCGTTAAGTGCCGTCGCGCCAATGGTACTGCGTCTCAAGACGTGGGAGAGTAGGTCATCGCCAAACCTGATAAGCCCCGATAATACGTATCTCTCAAAACGATGAAACACCCAGGCCTCAAACAGCCGTCAGGCGCGAGGCCGCACCGGCCTCAAGCAACCGCAAGGCAGCAGGCCAACAAAAGTGTCGCGGGGTGGAGCAGCCCGGTAGCTCGTCAGGCTCATAACCTGAAGGTCAGAGGTTCAAATCCTCTCCCCGCAACCAAATCTACACACAAAAATATACCGAAAAAACAGACC